>NZ_DUOE01000042.1 GCF_012838985.1 Corynebacterium sp.
CAGGCGGCCCGGGACGGCAAGCTCGACCCGGTCGTCGGCCGTGAGAAGGAGATCGAGCGCATCATGCAGGTGCTCTCGCGTCGTACCAAGAACAACCCGGTGCTCATCGGTGAGCCCGGCGTCGGTAAGACCGCCGTCGTCGAGGGCCTGGCCCTGGACATCGTCAACGGCAAGGTCCCGGAAACCCTCAAGGACAAGCAGGTCTACTCCCTCGACCTGGGTTCCCTGGTCGCGGGTTCCCGTTACCGCGGTGACTTCGAGGAGCGCCTGAAGAAGGTCCTCAAGGAGATCAACCAGCGCGGCGACATCATCCTGTTCATCGATGAGATCCACACCCTCGTCGGTGCCGGTGCCGCCGAGGGCGCGATCGACGCCGCCTCGCTGCTCAAGCCGAAGCTGGCCCGTGGTGAGCTGCAGACCATCGGTGCCACCACCCTGGACGAGTACCGCAAGCACATCGAGAAGGACGCCGCTCTCGAGCGTCGTTTCCAGCCGGTGCAGGTCCCGGAGCCCTCCGTCGAGCTGACCATCGAGATCCTCAAGGGTCTGCGCGACCGCTACGAGGCGCACCACCGCGTGTCCATCACCGACGGTGCCCTCGCCGCCGCCGCGAACCTGTCCGACCGCTACATCAACGACCGTTTCCTCCCGGACAAGGCCGTCGACCTCATCGATGAGGCCGGCGCCCGCATGCGCATCAAGCGCATGACCGCCCCGGAGGGTCTGCGTGAGATCGACGAGCGCATCGCCGACGTCCGCCGCGAGAAGGAGGCGGCGATCGACGCACAGGACTTCGAGAAGGCCGCCGGCCTCCGCGACAAGGAGCGCAAGCTCGGCGAGGAGCGTTCCGAGAAGGAGAAGCAGTGGCGTTCCGGTGACCTCGAGGAGATCGCGGAGGTCGGCGAGGAGCAGATCGCCGAGGTCCTCGGCGCCTGGACCGGCATCCCCGTGTTCAAGCTCACCGAGGAGGAGTCCTCCCGCCTGCTGCGCATGGAGGATGAGCTCCACAAGCGCATCATCGGCCAGGACGAGGCCGTCATGGCCGTGTCCCGTGCGATCCGTCGTACCCGTGCCGGCCTGAAGGACCCGAAGCGTCCCTCCGGTTCCTTCATCTTCGCCGGCCCGTCGGGTGTCGGTAAGACCGAGCTGTCGAAGGCACTCGCCGAGTTCCTCTTCGGCGAGGACGACGCACTCATCCAGATCGACATGGGTGAGTTCCACGACCGCTTCACCGCCTCCCGTCTCTTCGGTGCTCCCCCCGGATACGTCGGCTACGAGGAGGGCGGCCAGCTCACCGAGAAGGTCCGCCGTAAGCCGTTCTCCGTCGTGCTTTTCGACGAGATCGAGAAGGCCCACAAGGAGATCTACAACACCCTCCTGCAGGTCCTCGAGGACGGCCGCCTCACCGACGGTCAGGGTCGTGTCGTCGACTTCAAGAACACCGTGCTCATCTTCACCTCGAACCTGGGCACGCAGGACATCTCGAAGGCCGTCGGCATGGGCTTCTCCGGTTCCGCCGAGACGGACTCCGACGCCCAGTACGAGCGCATGAAGAACAAGGTCCATGACGAGCTGAAGAAGCACTTCCGCCCCGAGTTCCTCAACCGTATCGACGAGATCGTGGTCTTCCACCAGCTCACCCGCGAGCAGATCGTGGAGATGGTGGAGCTGCTCATCGGCCGCGTCCAGAAGGCACTGGCCGCCAAGGACATGGGCATCGAGATCACCGACAAGGCCAAGGCACTCCTGGCCCAGCGTGGTTTCGACCCGGTCCTGGGTGCCCGCCCGCTGCGTCGCACCATCCAGCGCGAGATCGAGGACGCCATGTCCGAGAAGATCCTCTTCGGCGAGCTGGGCGCCGGCGAGATCGTCACCGTCGACGTCGACGGCTGGGACGGCGAGGCCAAGAACACCGACGGTGCCTCCTTCACCTTCACGCCGCGCCCGAAGCCGCTGCCGAAGGGCACCTTCTCGGAGATCTCCCCGGAGGCCGCCGAGGCTGTGCGTGACGTCGAGACGGACACCATCACCCCGGACGTCCCCGACGTCCCGGAGATCACCGATGACCTGTCCACCGGTTCCGACGAGGGCCCGGCCGGCGCCACCGGCGCCGAGCCCGCCCCGCAGAACTAGCCTCTGACGACAGCGCCCGCCATCCCCGCCCGGGGACGGCGGGCGCTGTGGCGTCCTGTCACCGGGTCGGGCATGTTGTCCCAGGTAGGCTGGACGGCATGGGTATCACGTATCGCAAGCGGAAGAAGATCGGCAAGAACTCCTGGATCAACGTCTCCGGATCCGGTGCGTCCGCCTCGACCCGCATCGGCCCGGTGACCATCAACTCCCGCGGCGGCATCTGGGTGAAGCTGCCCGGCGGCCTCAACTACCGCGGGCGCTGGAAGTAACCGGGTATTCGAGCAGGGGCATTCATCGGGGAGCCGGAAGAGGCCACCCGATGAATGCCCCAACTCGAATACCCCGCTACAGGAGGCCGGCCCTACCGCGGCAGGTGGAAGTGGCCGCGCTCGTCCTGTTCGGCGAGGCCGTCGTCGAGAAGCGAGAACAGCGCCCGGGAACGCTGCACCGCGTCGGGCCACACCACGTCGATCGCCGACTGCGGCACCGCCGCCTCGGAGCCGCGCAGCACGTCCATGATCAGGCCGCGCACCTGGCGGTCGGTGCCGATGAACTTCTGCACCTTCTTCTTCGCCAGCTCCTCCTCGCTCGGGGGCGGGGAACCGGCGGCGACCCAGGCGCATTCCGCACGCAGCGGGCACACGCCGCACTCCGGTGACGTCGCCGTGCACACCAGCGCGCCGAGTTCCATGAGCGCCGCCGAGAAGCGCGGACCACGCTCCGCAGGCAGCAGTTCCGCCACCGCGGCCAGCTCCGCCTTCGACGCGGGCCCCGCCAGGAAACGCCCCTCCACCGCGCGCCGGACCACCCGCCGCACGTTCGTGTCCACCACGGGCACGTTCTTCCCGTACGCGAAACACGCCACCGCCCGGGCGGTGTAGTCGCCGATGCCGGGCAGCTCCAGGAGCTGGTCGACGTCGTCGGGGACGCGGCCGTCGTGAAGCGCGACGATCTGCTGCGCGCACTCCAGCAGCCGCAGCGCACGCCGCGGATAGCCCAGCTTGCCCCACGCACGGAGCACGTCCGCGGGGGAGGCCTGCGCGAAGGACGCCGGGTCGGGCCAGCGTTCCATCCACTCGCGCCACACCGGTTCAACGCGGGCGACGGGCGTCTGCTGGCTCATCACCTCACTGAGCAGGATCCCCCATGCGGAGGTGCCCGGTTCCCGCCACGCGAGGGGACGTTCATGGAGGTCGAACCAGGGGAGGAGACGCGCGGTGAACATGAGGATCGAGTCTAGGTGCCTCTGACATAGAATTGCCGCCATGCCAATGAAAGATGTCGCCAACAATCCGCAGGCGGTCTGGGAAGCGCTGAAGGAAGGCAACCAGCGTTTCGTCATGCACCAGCAGCAGCGTCCCAACCAGGACGTCCTGCGCCGCACCGAACTGCGCCGCGGGCAGAACCCCCGCGCGGTCGTCCTGTCCTGCTCCGATTCGCGCGTGCCCGTCGAGCTGATCTTCGACGTCGGCCTCGGCGACCTCTTCGTGGTCCGCACCGCCGGGGAGATCCTCGACCCGGCGGTCCTGGCCTCCATCGAGTACGCGATCAAGAGCCTCGGGGTCGACCTGGTCGTGGTCATGGGGCACGAGTCCTGCGGCGCCGTCGCCGCCACGGCCGAGGCCCTCGACGGCGGCAAGATCCCCAACGGCCTGGAGCGCATCCTCGTGGAGAAGGTCGCCCCGTCGATCCTCGAGGCCCGCGCGCGCGGCCGCAATGACCTGCCCGGGTATGAGCGTCAGCACGTCATCGAGATCGTCATCCAGATCAAGCACCGACTCTCCGTGTTGCAGGAGCGCATCTCTGACGGCCGCTGCGCCATCGTCGGCCTGCGCTACCTGCTTTCCGACGGCTCCACCCAGCTCGTCATCTCCGACGGCGTCAACTGACCGGCGGGGGGACACGCGGGGGAGCGGGATCCCACCTGCAGTGACGTGGCGCAATTAAAGTGAGGGGCGTGACCAACCGCAGCCCCCGCCGACTCCCCGAAGAGATCTACGTCCGCCGCCGCGTCGCCGCGGCCGTGATCATCCTCGTCCTCGTCGGACTGCTGGTGTGGGGCCTCGTGGCCTTCGCCGGCCGCGGCGGTGACGAGACCACCGACACGGCCGCCGCCGCATCGAGCTCGCAGGTGAGCACGAGCACCACGGTGGCGTCGACAAGCAGGACGACCACCACCTCCGCCGCCCCGGAGACCACCGAGGAGGAACCGGAGCCCGAGGAGGACGAGGACTCCTGCCGGCTCTCCGACCTGCGGATCACCGCCTCCTCCGACCGGCCCTCCTACGGCGCGGACGTGCAGCCGACGTTCTACATGACCGTCGCGAATCCGACGAAGGTCGATTGCGAGATCAACCTCGACGACAACCATCTCCGCTTCGAGGTGTACAACCTCGAGACCAATGAGCGTGTCTGGGCCGACACCGACTGCTACCCCTCCGTCCTCACCGGCGACGAGGTGTTCAAGGCCGAGGACGAGCGCCGCTTCCAGGCCGTCTGGTCCCGCATGGGCTCCCGCCCGGGCCAGTGCAACAACCGCCAGGACGTGGGCACCGGCTCCTTCTACCTGCACGCCGTGATCGGCGACAACCCCTCCGACGCCCACCCCTTCAACCTGGGTTAGGTCAGGCGCGTCAGCCCCTCGTGGACGTGGCGGGCCCACAGGGACCCCACGTTCTCGATGCCCGCCAGATCCTCCTCCGACGCCGACAGCAGCGCCTGCACGTCGCCGAGCGCCGCGATGATCTTGTGCTTGAGGAACATCTGCACCCGCGGCACCCGGCTGAGCACCCGGTAGCCGCGCGGCACGATCCACTGCGTCAGCGACTCCTCCGTCGCCGGCAGCCCCAGGATGCGCGCCACGTTCGCGGGTTTGAGCAGGTCGGCGTCCGCCAGGGCGTCGAGGGCCTCCGTCGCCTCCCGCACGTCCTCGTCCGAGGGCGGGCCCTCCGCCACCAGGTAGTCACGGATGAGCAGGTCGATCTCCCGGTCGTTGTCGCCGCGCAGCTCCGAGAGCTGCAGGTTGAGCTGGCGGCCGTCGGTGCCCAGCTCCAGGACGTTCTGGTCCAGCTCCATGCCGACCCGCTTCACCAGCAGTTCACGCTGCATCACGGCGACGACGTCCGCCACCGTGGCGTAGTTGTTCACCTCGGAGACGAACAGCCGCTGGTTCGCGTGGTCCAGGCGGGTGCGGTAGCGCTCGAGGGTGCCCAGCGCCTGGTTCGCGCGCTGCAGGATCGTCGCCGGTGACTCCAGGACGTAGCGGTTGCCCTCGACGTACAGGGTGATGACGTTCATCGACTGGCTCACCGCGATCACCGGGCGCCCCGTCTGCTGTGCGGTGCGTTCCGCGGAGCGGTGGCGGGTGCCGCTTTCCGACGTCGGGTAGCTCGGCGACGGCACCACCTGCACGTTGGCGCGGCGGATGCGTGTCGCGTCGTTGGAGAGGATCACGGCGCCGTCCATCTTGCACAGCTCCCGCAGCCGGGTGGGGGCGAAGGGGACGTCGAACTCGATGCCACCGTCACACAGGTCGATGACCTCGGGTCCGTCGCCGATGACGATGAGCGCGCCGGTGCGTCCGCGGACGATCCGGTCGAGGCCGTCGCGGAGTTCCGTGCCCGGGGCGAGATGCTGGAGTGTCTCCCGCAGGGTGGCGGGGACGGGCGTGGTGGCGGGGGTCATGAGGCCTGATTCTACCTGTGTGCCTGGTGTGACCGGTGTGTGCGCGGGCTAACGACGCGGCGCGACCAGCCCGATCGCCTCCCGCAGCGTGGCGGCCTGGGCGACGCGCATGCCGGGGATGTCGGGCAGCTCCCCGGCGGGGACCACCGCGTGCTCGTAGCCCAGGCGGGCGGCCTCCGCGAGACGACGACCCAGGTTGGGCACGCGGCGCAGCTCCCCGGCCAGCCCCACCTCACCGATGACCACCGTCTTGGGCGGGAGCGGCTGCTGGTGCAGCGAGGACCAGGTGGCCAGGGCGACGGCGAGGTCGGTGGCGGTCTCGGTGATGCGGACACCGCCGACGGTGGCCACGTACGCGTCCTTCTCGTTGGTGCGCTCACCCGCGCGGGCCTGCAGCACCGCCAGGACCATGGGCACGCGGTTGGTGTCCAGCCCGGTGACCACGCGGCGCGGATTCTTGGCCACCGGATCGACGGTGAGCGACTGGACCTCCGCGAGCAGCGGACGCACCCCGTCCATGGCCACGGTCACGGCCGAACCGTCGGGGGTCTGCCCCCGGTGGGAGAGGAAGAGCCCCGAGGGGTCCGGCACCTCGCGGATGCCCTCCGCGGTCTGCTCGAAGCAGCCGACCTCGTCGGTCGCGCCGAAACGGTTCTTGATGCCGCGCAGCATCCGCAGCGAGGACTGCCGGTCGCCCTCGAAGTTGAGCACCACGTCCACCAGGTGCTCGAGCACCCGCGGCCCGGCGACGTTGCCGTCCTTGGTCACGTGGCCGACCAGCAGGATCGGGATGCCGGAGGTCTTCGCCAGGGTGGTCAACGCGGCGGTGACCGCGCGGGACTGCGCGACGCCGCCGGCCACGCCCTCGACGCCGGGGGCGTGCATGGTCTGCACGGAGTCGATGATGAGCAGCGACGGCTTGATCTGCTCGACGTGCCCGAAGACGACGTCGAGGTTGGACTCCGCCGCCAGGAAGAGCGTCTCCTTGAGGGCGCCGGTGCGTTCCGCGCGGACACGGACCTGTCCGACGGACTCCTCCGCCGTGACGTACAGCGCCTTCCGGTCGCCGAGCCCCGCCCAGCGGCTGGCCACCTCCAGCAGCAGCGTCGACTTGCCCACGCCCGGCTCACCGGCCATGAGCACCACCGACCCCGGCACCACGCCGGAACCGAGCACCCGGTCCAGCTCCCCGATGCCGGAGGGCACGGACGCCGCCGCCGATCCACTCACCTTCGTGATGGGGGTGGCCGGGGCCGTCGGCGTCAACCCCGTCGGCACCGCCCCGGACACCGCCGCGACGGCCGAGGCCCCCGCCCCACCACCCTTCGGGGCCACCGCGGACTCGACGAGCGTGCCCCAGGAGCCGCAGTCCGGGCAGCGGCCGAGCCACTTCGCGGCGGAGTAGCCGCATTCGGAGCAGGTGTGGACGGAACGGGGTTTACGGGCCATGCCGACCACCTAACCACAGGAACGCGACGACGCCCGGTCTCTCGGGGGAGAGACCGGGCGTCGAGAAGCTCAGGAGGCTTAGTTGGAGCCCTCCGGGCCGACCTGGCGCACGAGGGAGCCGGCCGGCAGCTGCGGAGCGGCGACGGCGGCCCAGACCTCGATCTCACCGGAGTCGAAGGTGAAGGTGACCGGGACGTTGCCGCCGACAGCGTAGTTGTCGTTGTCGAGGGAGGTCTCGGTGTACTGGATGCAGCCGATGCCCTCAGCCTGCGGGGTGTTCTCCAGGGAGGCGGCGGAGTCGGCGACCAGGACGCAGTCGCGGCCCAGCGGCTCGGCGTTGATGGCGACGGCCTGGCCGTTGACGTCGACGGACTCGAGCGTGTGCTCGGTCATGGAGGTGTCCTGGTTGATGGCGGTGAACTTGAGGGCGGCCTCGCCCTTCTCGTCCACCACGATGGTGACGTCACGGACCGACACGGTGCCGTCCGCGCTGTCGCCCTCGGCGCCGTTCACGGGCGCCACCTGCGAGGCGGTCTGGGTAACCTGACCTGCAGAGCAGGAGGCGAGTGCCAGCGCAGACAGTGCGGCGGCGGAGATGATGCCGCCGCGACGGGCGGCCGACTTCAGGGACTTCACGGGGGTGTCCTCCATCAGTTCATGGTTCACAATGCTGTTTCAGCAGCTTACCTTAGTCTCTCCGGCGGCCTCGCACACAGTTCCCGGTGATCGGTTGCGGGGAGCGGGGGGAGCCGGGGGCAATCGGGGGTGGCGGCCGGGCGGGCCCGGCTGCCCGGGAAAGCGGTTGTCCGACGTGGTAGAATGCGTGGTCTAGCGTGCTGCCCGGCAACAGGTGCAGCGCCTCTTCGCGCAACTTCCGCAACCGCACTGAGAGAGTGCACACAAGGAGTGGGAATGGATTTCAAGGTCGGGGACGTCGTTGTCTACCCGCACCACGGCGCCGCCGTGATCGCCGACATCGAGCATCGCGTGATGGGAGGGGAGGAGCTGGAGTACCTGGTCCTGCAGATCAACCAGTCTGACCTCGTCGTCCGCGTCCCGTCCAAGAACGCGGAGCTGGTCGGCGTCCGTGACGTCGTCGGCGAGGAGGGCCTGCAGAAGGTCTTCGGCGTCCTCCGTGAGACCGACGTCGAGGAGGCCGGCAACTGGTCCCGCCGCTACAAGGCGAACCAGGAGCGTCTGGCCTCCGGTGACGTGAACAAGGTGGCCGAGGTCGTCCGTGACCTGTGGCGCCGTGACCAGGACCGCGGCCTGTCCGCCGGTGAGAAGCGCATGCTGGCCAAGGCCCGTCAGATTCTCGTCGGTGAGCTCGCGCTGGCCGACACGGTCGACGAGGACAAGGCCGACAAGTTCCTGGCCGAGGTGGACAAGCACATCGAGCCGGACCCGGAGGACACCCCGGACGGCGACGACATCGACGTGGACCTCGACGACCTCACGTTCGACGACGAGGACTAGTCCCGGGGAGCCGGCTGTGCGTGTCATCGCCCTCATCGCCGCCGCCGGCCGCGGCACCCGCCTCGGGGCGGCCGTGCCCAAGGCCTTCGTGCGTCTGCGCGGCCGCACCCTCGTGGAGCGTTCCGTCACCGCGATGATCAACTCCGCGGTGGTCGACGAGATCATCGTCCTCGTCAGCCCTGACATGGAGTCCTACGCCCGGGAGGTGCTGGACACCGCGGGGCTTTTCGACGCCCCCGTGCCCCTCCGCCTCACCCACGGCGGCGGCGAACGCGCCGACAGCGTGTGGGCGGGCCTGCAGACCATCCCGGACGAGGAGGCCGTCGTGCTCATCCACGACGCCGCCCGCGCCCTCACCCCGCCCGGCATGATCGCCCGTGTGGCGCGCCGGGTGCTCGAGGGGGCCCCGGCCGTCATCCCCGTGGTGCCGGTCGCCGACACGATCAAGCAGATCGACGGGGATCTCGTGGTGGACACCCCGGACCGGGCCTCGCTGCGGGCGGTCCAGACCCCGCAGGGTGTCCTGCTCTCGGGTCTCCGCGCGGCGAACACCGCCTACTTCTCGTCCCCCGACCCCGGTTTCGTGGCCACCGACGACGCCTCCCTCATGGAGTGGCACGGCGTGCCCGTCGTCACCGTGCAGGGCGACCCCATGGCCTTCAAGGTGACCACCCCCATCGACATGACCCTCGCCCGCACCATCACGGACGAGGCCGAACCCACCATCTTCGAGGTACCCAGTGAGTGACCCGATCATCCCCCGCGTGGGGATCTCCACCGACGCCCACCAGATCGAGGCGGGCAAGCCCTGCTGGCTCGCCGGCCTGCTCTTCGAGGGGGTCGACGGCTGCGAGGGCCACTCCGACGGGGACGTCGTCGCCCACGCACTTGTCGACGCCCTCCTCTCCGCCGCCGGCCTCGGCGACCTCGGGGCACTCGTCGGCGTGGGGCAGAAGAAGTACGACGGCGTCTCCGGTGCGCAGCTGCTCCGCGAGGCCCGGGCGGCGATCGAGGAGGCCGGCTTCGTCATCGGCAACGCCGCCGCCCAGCTCATCGGACAGACCCCGAAGATGGGGCCGCGTCGCGTGGAGGCCGAGCAGGTGCTCTCCGGGATCCTCGGGGCCCCGGTCTCCGTGGCGGCGACCACGACCGACCACATGGGCTTCACCGGCCGCGGCGAGGGCCGTGCCGCCGTGGCCACCGCGGTGGTCTGGCGTCCGCCGAATGTATAGTCAGGGCATGTTGCAGTGATCGTCCCCGGACGGGATGATCCGGAAAGGATCCGGTCCGCATGGTCAACGTCCGACGCAGCGCAGCGCGCACCGCAGAAGAAGGCATCAAGGACTACATCCGGACGCACCGCCTGCGGCCGGGTGACCTCCTCCCCTCGGAGTCCGAGCTCTGTGAGGCCATCTCGTGCTCCCGCTCCTCCCTGCGGGAGGCCGTCTGCTCCCTGTCCAGCCTCGACGTCCTCGAGGTGCGCCACGGCCACGGCACCTTCGTCTCGGGCCTGTCCCTCGAGCCGCTGCTGCAGAGCATGCTCCTGCGCATCACCCTCAACCCGGACCAGCCGCTCGAGGATCTGCGCCAGGTCATCGACACCCGCGAGACCATCGACCTCGGCGGGGCCGCCGAACTCGTGGAGAACCACCACGGCGCGGACCTCAGCGAGCAGCGGGAGCTCGTCGCGCAGCTGACCGTCGCCTTCGCCGCCGGCGACTTCGACGGGGAGAAGTACATCCGCTTCCACCAGTGGCTGCACTCCGGCCTGCGCAATCCGCTCATCCGGGAACTCGCGGACACCTTCCTCCGGGTCCACATGGGCAGTTTCGACATCCTCCGCCTCGACCCGCCCCGCGCCGGCGAGGACACCCTCCGGGCGCACGAGGAGATGCTCGACGCCCTCGAGTCCGGTGACCTCGACTCCTTCCGGGCCGCCGTGTCCGCCCACTACGTGCCGCTGCGCCAGCTGCCCAGGTAACTCGCAGGGTGCGGTGCCGGGAATCACCGCGTGAGGACTTACCATTGGGGGCAGTTGTTTCAGTCCACCCAAGGAGCCCACATGGACATTCTCATCCGCGACACCCAGGAGGGCGTGGCCCTCGCCGCGGCGGACATTCTCGCCGAGTACGCGCGCCGTGGGGCGACCCTCGGGTTGGCGACGGGCTCCACCCCCCTCGGCACCTACCGGGAGCTCATCCGCCGCCACCGCGCCGGTGAGCTCAGCTTCGCCGCCTGCACCGCCTTCCTCCTCGACGAGTACGTCGGCCTCGCCCCCGAGCACGAGCAGAGCTACCACCACACCATCCGCGCGGAGTTCACCGACCACGTCGACTTCCACGACGCGCACGTCCACAGCCCCGACGGCACCGCCGCCGACCCGTGGGAGGCGGCCGACCGCTACGAGCAGGCCATCCTCGACGCCGGCGGCATCGACATCCAGCTGCTGGGCATCGGCACCAACGGTCACATCGGCTTCAACGAGCCGGGTGCGGCCCTCCACGGCCCGACGCACGTCGACACGCTCCAGCCGCAGACCATCAAGGACAACTCCCGCTTCTTCGACAGGCCGGAGGACGTGCCCATCCACGTGCTCACCCAGGGTCTGGGCACCATCCAGCGCGCCGGGCACCTGCTCATGCTCGCCACCGGCGAGGGCAAGGCCGACGCCATCGCCGCGCTCGCCGAGGGGCCGGTGACCACGATGTGCCCGGCCTCCGTGCTGCAGTACCACCCGCGGGTGACCGTCATCGTCGATGACGCCGCCGCCTCGAAGCTCCACCAGCGTGACTACCACCGCTTCGTCGAGGAGAACCAGCTTCCGCGGAGAATCTAGGGCAGGTGGCTCGTCTAGGATGGTGAGTTGTGACTCTCCGTATCTTTGACACCGCCACCCGGTCGCTGCGCGACTTCCAGCCCGTGAGGGAAGGCCACGCCTCGATCTACCTGTGTGGTGCGACGCCGCAGTCCCAGCCGCACATCGGTCATGTCCGTTCGGGCGTGGCCTTCGACATCCTGCGCCGGTGGCTCCTGGCCACGGGCCTGGACGTCGCCTTCGTGCGGAACGTCACCGACATCGACGACAAGATCCTCACCAAGGCAGCCGAGCACGACCGCCCCTGGTGGGAGTGGGTGTCCACCCACGAACGGGCCTTCACCTGGGCGTATGACCAGCTGGGGGTGCTGCCTCCCTCCGTGGAGCCGCGTGCCACCGGCCACGTCACCCAGATGATCACCTACATGCAGCGGCTCATGGACAACGGCTTCGCCTACGAGGCCGAGGGCTCGGTGTACTTCGACGTCGCCGCGTGGGTCGCCGCGGAGGGCTCCGACTACGGGTCGCTGTCCGGCAACCGCGTCGAGGAGATGGAGCAGGGCGAGACCGACAACGTGGGCAAGCGTTCCCCGCAGGACTTCGCCCTGTGGAAGGCCGCCAAGCCCGGTGAGCCGTCCTGGCCGACCCCGTGGGGCGAGGGCCGCCCCGGCTGGCACCTCGAGTGCTCCGCCATGGCGACCTGGTACCTCGGCGACACCTTCGACATCCACGGCGGCGGCCTCGACCTGCAGTTCCCGCACCACGAGAACGAGATCGCCCAGGCCCACGCCGCGGGCGACGGTTTCGCCAACTACTGGATGCACAACCACTGGGTCACCATGGCCGGCGAGAAGATGAGCAAGTCGCTGGGCAACGTCCTGTCCGTCCCGCACATCCTCACGCTGGTCCGCCCCGTCGAACTGCGGTACTACCTGGGCTCCGCGCACTACCGCAGCGTCCTGGAGTACTCTGAGGCGGCACTCCAGGAAGCCGCCGCCGGCTACCGACGCATCGAGGACTTCCTCCGGCGCGTCGGCCCCGTCGACGTCGGCGAGTGGACGCCGGCCTTCGAGGAGGCCATGAACGACGACATCTCCGTCCCCCGCGCGCTCGCCGAGATCCACAACGCCGTCCGCGCCGGCAACACCGCCCTCGCCTCCGGCTCCCTTGACGACGCCGCCACCATCGCCGCCTCAGTCCGCGCCATGACCGCGGTCCTCGGCGTGGATCCGCAGGATGAGGCGTGGGCGGAGGAGGCGTCGACAAGCGACGGTGCCCTCCGGGCACTCGCCGTGCTCGTCGACGCCGAACTGGAACGCCGCACCACCGCCCGGGCCGAGAAGGACTGGGCCACCGCCGACGCCGTCCGCGATCGCCTGATCGCCGCCGGCATCGAGGTCACCGACACGCCCGACGGCCCACAGTGGTCGCTCAACAACTAGGAAGAACACATGACCAACCAGGGACGACCCGGGGCACGACGCACCAACAAGAAGGGCGCCACCAAGGGCTCCGGCGGACAGATCCGCCGCGGACTCAAGGGCAAGGGCCCCACCCCCAAGGCCGAGAACCGCGAATACCACGCCGCCTACAAGCGCAAGCGCGCCGCTGAACGACGCGCCTCCGGACGCCACGTCCAGGAGAACCCCTACGAACTCGTCGTCGGCCGCAACCCCGTCATCGAGTGCCTCCACGCCAAGGTGCCCGGCTCCGCCCTCTACGTCGCCGAGGGCACCGGCGCCGACGACCGCCTCAGCGAGGCCGTCACCATGGCCACCAGCCGCGGCATCCCGATCCACGAGGTCCCGCGCTTCGAGCTCGACAAGATGACCGGCAACGGCCTCCACCAGGGCATCGGCCTGCAGATCCCGCCGTACAAGTACACCGACGTGCACACCCTCATGGGCAACGTCGCCGACACCGGTGAGCCCGGCATGTTCGTCGTCCTCGACAACATCACCGACCCCCGCAACCTCGGCGCCGTCATCCGCTCCGTCGCGGCCTTCGGCGGACACGGCGTGGTCATCCCCGAGCGTCGTTCCGCAGCCGTCACCGGCGTCACCTGGCGCACCTCCGCCGGCACCGCCGCCCGCCTGCCCGTCGCCCGCGAGACCAACCTGACCCGCACCATCAAGGAGTTCCAGAAGAACGGCTACCAGGTCGTCGGCCTCGACGCCGGTGGCGAGCACACCCTGGACACCTACGACGGCGGCACCGACCCCGTCGTCATCGTCGTCGGCTCCGAGGGCAAGGGCATCTCCCGCCTGGTCCGCGAGAACTGCGACGTCATCATGTCCGTCCCCATGGTCGGCTGGGTCGAGTCGCTCAACGCCTCCGTCGCCGCGGGCGTCGTCCTATCAGAGTTCGCCCGCCAGCGCAGGGCGGCCGCCCGGTAGCGCACCCGTGCCTGTGGATGGAGGGGGTTTGTCCACAGGCCCGGCGACTGCTTGTCGACGAAGCCCCGGGAGCCGTTTATCGTCCGGGGCATGCACCTGCTCACCGCGTTCGAGGCACTCCGTGCCATCCCCGTCCTGGAGGCCCTGACCTCCGGCACGGTGGACGCCTCCACGCTGGCTGCCCTGGGTTTCCGGGACGCCGAGGCATGGCAGAAGATGGCCCGCGTGTACTTCGGACCCACCCGACACAGGAAGCTGCAGGCCGCGGCGCGGGAGGCCGCCGGGGACCTCTCCCTCGACTCCCTCGCCGTCATCGAGAAACACACCCGCACCCTGCTTCGCGACGCCCCCGTCACCGAGTGGGAACTCCGCGTCGAACTGTGCCACCTGCGCGGCACGGTGGAGGAGATCTCCCGGGCCGCCGCCGCCCGCGTCCGCGCCCACAACCGCCGCGTCAAGGACGCCGAGAAGAAGGCGTACGGCAAACGGGCCCTGCGCGGCGGCAAGAACACCAACGGCCTCGGACTGCGCACCATCAGCGTCACCCTGCCCGAGCGCGACATGACCACCCTGCTCGGTCGATTGCTCCCCACCGCGCACACGCTGCGTGGGGCGGATCCGCAGCTCACCTATGAGCAGGCGATGGCCGACGCCCTGGTCCGGCACGTCGCCGGCGGGGTCGGGGAGCCCACCCCGCCGCCGGTGGTCACCCAGGTCGTCATCGGACTCCCCGACTACCTGCAGATCCTGCGCGGCGACGGCGACGACGTGCTCCTCGGCCTCACCGACGGAACCACGATCACCGGCGCCGAATGGCTCAACCGCCACATGCAGGACCAGCACCTCGTCGGCCTGTACCACCCCGTCGAGGGGCCGGTGGACCTCTACCGTTCGGAACGCTTCGCCACCTTCAAGCAGCGGATGCTGCTGGCCGCCGCCACCCTCATCTGCCCCTTCCCGGGCTGTACGACAGCCGCCGACCAGTGCCAGGTGCACCACCTCACCGCATGGGACAAGGGCGGCGACACCAACCTCCGCGAGATGACGATGCTGTGCAAGGTGCACAACGTCCGCAACGACGATGACCCGGACAGACCCCCGAAACACGGACGGATGGAACGGGCCCCGGGCGGGGTGGTGCACATCCCGCCGGACGGAGGACCACCCCGGCGCAACATCCACCCGATCCGCGACCTCTCGGCGATGGCCCTGGCCAACGCCTGATCAGGCGTCCCCGGTCAGAAACCGAAGAAATCCGCGACCACGTCGGCGGCGACGGCGGGCACGACATGACCCATGCCCTCGAAACTCCACAGTTCGACGGGCGCCTCACCCGACCAGCTGTCGACGGACACACCGTCGAGAGGGGAGTACCGCGTGTGCGTCTCCGGGCCGAGCCCGTTGGTCTGCGCGAAATACTCCGCTGAGGCGCGGGCGGAGATGAGCTCACCGCGGGTGTGGGCCGGATCGAGGCCGGCGACCCCGCCGTCGTACTGCACGATGTCGTCCGCGGTGCCGTGGAGCGCCAGGTAGGGGGTCGGGACGAGGTCGGTGCCCAGGCCGGGGACGCGGTTGTTCGCGGCGGGCATGGGGGCGGCGAAGGTGGCGGCGCCGGCGAGGAGGCCGGGGGCGTCGTGAAGCAGGCGCATGACCATCTGCCCACCGTTGGAGTAACCGCAGGCGTGGACGGACTCCACGCCCAGCCGGTCGGCGATCGCGCGGGTGAAACCGACGTCATCGACGCCCAGCAGCCGGGTCTTCTCCCGCAGGGCGAGGCGGGTGTCGTTGAAATGACGGTCGACGCCGTCCGGGTAGACGAGGCGGACACCGCGGGCGGCGGCCATGTCGTCGAAGGTGCGGCCCGTGAAGTTGCGGGCCACGTTCCCGCTCTGCAGGGAACCGTGGAAATACAGCAGGACCGGGGCGTCGGCGGGCAGGTCATCAGGGGTGACGACGACGAAGGTCCGGTCCCGTCCCCCCGTGCCGGATGGTCACACGTTCGGAGTTGTACTGGTCGGGGTTTCTCACGTCGGACAGTGTAACCGGATAGGTTTGGGGCATGGTCAAACGTGCACGGACACTGGCGTCGTTGGCTGCGGAACTCGGCGTGTCACGGACCACCGTGTCCAACGCCTACAACCAGCCGGATCAGCTGTCGGCGGAACTGCGCGAGCGCATCCTCCGGGCGGCCGCCGAACGTGGCTACCCGGGGCCCGACCCCATGGCGCGTTCGCTGCGCACCCGCCGCGTCGGGTCGATCGGGGTGCTGCTGACGGAGCACCTGTCGTACGCCTTCGAGGACGCCGCGTCGGTGGATTTCCTGGCGGGCATGGCGGAGGCGACGACGGGGACGGAATCCTCCCTGACGCTCATCCCGGCGGGCCCCTCGGAGCAGGACGTGTCGGCGCTGGTGGGGAGGGCGGCCGTCGACGGGATCGTCGTGTACTCGGTGGCGGAGGGGGATCCGCACCTGGCGGCCGCCCGCGCCCGCCGGACCCCGCTGGTGGTGTGTGATCAGCCGAAGGGGCTGGACCTGCCGTTCGTCGGCATCGACGACCGGGAGGCGGTCAAGCCGGCGGCCCGCGCGCTTCTCGACGCTGGCCACACCCGCATCGGCATCCTGTCGATCCGGTTGGAGCGGACGCCCCATGACGGCCCCGTCGACAAGGGGACGTTGCGTACGGCGGCGCTGCACGTCCAGCGGGCCCGTGTCCTCGGCGCCCTGGAGGAGTTCACGACGGCGGGGCTGGGCGACGTCCCGGTGGTCACGCGCCACATCAACGACCACGCGAACTGCCGGGCCGCGGCGGAGGAGATGCTGACGACGCACCCGGAGCTCACGGCGGTCCTGTGTACGACGGACTCCATGGCCCTCGGCGTCCTCGAGTACGCGGCGGCGCGGGGCATCGCGGTGCCGGAGGATCTGTCGGTCACCGGTTTCGACGGCATCCGCACGGCCCTCATCCGGGGGTTGACGACCGTCGTACAGCCGAACAAGGAGAAGGGCCGCGCGGCGGGTCGCCTCCTGCTGGAGCTCATCGACGCCCACCTCGCCGACTCCCCACCCGCTGAGCCGGCTCCCCGGGAGATCCTGGGGACGACGTTCCACCCGGGGTCGACGGTCAGCGCACCACGCGCCCGACGTACGCCATGAGCTGCTCGCCCGGGGTGGCGTCGGCCGGGGGAGTGACGGGCGGGCCGAACTGGCCCGTCTCCTGCAGTGCCTCCCCCATCGACTGCAGGCCGGCGAGGTTGCGGGCGGCGTAGTCGGCGTCGAGGACGACGTCGCGGCCCTGGGAGCGGGCGAGGTCCCACGTGTGCATGAAGATGTCGGGCAGCAGGAAGCCGTTGGTCGCCTGCGTGACGGTGCGCCCTTCGTCGGGGCCGGAGTGGAAGGTGGCGGTGGCGCGGTCGTCGGTGAGCAGGGCGCGGACGGCGGCGACGAAGCTGAACCACCGGGCGGCCGGGGTGTCGCCGGTGACCTCGAGGTCGATGTCGGCGTTGCGGAGGTTGGTGGGGTACCAGGTGAGGATGTGGTTGACGATGTCGCTGGCCGCCCAGCCCTCGCACGGTGTCGCGGCGTCCCAGTCGGTGACGCGCAGCACCTCGGCGGTGAAGCCGGCGGTGACGGCCTCGAAACGTCCCACGATGTCGCGGGGGATGCCGAGGTGGGCGGAGCGGGCGTCGGCAAGCTGGGTGAGCAGCTCCGCGACGGCGGGGATGTCGGCGACCCGTTCCGTGGCGGCGGTCTCCCCCGCGCCGACCTTGACGGAGACATCGCCGGGGCGGAGGACGCGGAAGCCGTCTTCGTCGGTGGTGTCGTCGCCGATGAACAGGGCGACGGCGGGGGCCACGCGCGCGATCTCGGCGGCGATCCAGGTGCCCTTCGTCACGTCGGAGACGGAGAACTCGACGATGTTCTTGCCGCGGGAGACGTGGGCGCCGGGGGCGTCGATGAGGAGGGCCTGTTCGAGGATCGCGTCGGCGGTGGCCTGGTCGGTGGCGGCGATCTGCGCGGTGTGGACGACGCGCTGGAAGGGTTTGTGTTCGACGTGGACGAGGGGGTGCCGGAAGACCAGTGTCTCGTCGAGGTGGGCCAGCGCGGCCTCCTGCTCCGGGCTGAGCGTCACGCCGTGTTCCGCGGACTCCGAGCCGTGGGAACCGGCGAAGATGACCGGCGGCTGCAGGTGGCAGACCTGCCGCAGGCCCTCCAGGTGGCGGCCGGAGAGCACGGCGACGTGCGTGTCGGGCAGTCCGGCCAGGCGGGTGAGGGCGGCGAGGGAGTCGGCGTCGACGGGTACGTCGTAGATGTCGGTGCTCAGGCCGGCGAGGGTGCCGTCGAAGTCGGTGACGATGAGCAGCGAGTCGGCCGTGGCGAGGCGGGGGAGGAAACTCATGCGCCCACTCTAGATGGCGGCGAGTCCGATCGCGGGCCGGTCGACGGCGTCGGTGCGCAGCGTGAGGGTGAGTTCCCGTTCGGAGTGGCGCAGGTCGAACTCGGCGCCCGGTCCGAGGAGTTCCCGGAGCTGCCGGTGGGTGTGCAGGGCGGGGCAGTCGTCGGCGGCGGATTCGCGTTCGATGCGGTCGATGCGCAGGGTGTCGGCGTCTTCGGCGCGGGCGGGTTCCCCGGCGCGGGTGAAGGTGACGGTGCCCTGGATCGGCACGCAGCCGGTGTGGCCGGACAGGGACTGTTCGCCGAACACCAGTCGGGCCAGGCCCGCCGACTGCGGGGGCAGGGTGGAGGGCTGGCCGGGGGTGGTCCAGATGTCGGTGACCTGCCACGACGAGCCCGTGATGTCGGCGGTGGGGGCCGGGGTGCAGGCCGTGAGCAGGGCACCGGCGGCCAGTGCCGCGATGACCCGCCTCACCGGTCGGCCTCCAGGGCGCTGAGGAAGGCCTCGGCCCAGCGGTCGACGTCGTACTCGGAGACCTGCGCGTGCATGGCGAGCATCCGCTCCCGCATGACCTCGGGGGCGCCCTGGACGGCCTGCAGGAGGGCCCGCTTGATCGACTCCATGTCGAAGGGGTTGCACAGGTTCGCCTGGTGCAGTTCGACGGCGGCGCCGGCGAATTCGGAGAGGACCAGCGCGCCGGAGCCGTCGGGGTGGCAGGCGACGTACTCCTTGGCCACCAGGTTCATGCCGTCCTTGAAGGGGGTGACGAGCATGACGTCCGCCGCCTCGTAGAAGGTGCGCAGCTGCCTCTTCGGCAGGGACTGGTGCAGGTAGTGGACGACGGGCCGGCCCATCGACCCGAAGCGGCCGTTGATGCGGCCGACGGCCTCCTCCACCTGGGAGCGGGCGACGCGGTACTGGTCGATGCGTTCGCGGGAGGGGGTCGCCACCTGCAGGAACACGGCCCCTTCGAGGGCGCCGGCCTCCAGGAGCTCCTCGAAGGCGAGGAGGCGCTGGAGGATGCCCTTGGTGTAGTCGAGGCGGTCGACGCCGAGGATGACGGTCTGCGGGTCGCCGAGCTCGGCACGGAGCTTCTCGACGCCCCCCGGCGTCCCCTCACCCAGCGAATCCATGTCGATGGAGATGGGGAAGGCGCCGACGGCGACGGAGTGGCCGTCGTGGGTGGTCACGCGGGCGTCGATACGCCTCGTGGCGGCGGTCCCGGAGACGCTGAGCCCCTCGGTGCCGGCGCACAGGTCGAGGAAGTTGCGGGCGTTGGACTCGAGGTGGAAACCGATGAGGTCCGCGCCGAGGAGTCCGCGGATGATCTCCTCGCGCCACGGCAGTTGACGGAACAGGTCCGCGCCGGGGAAGGGGATGTGCAGGAAGAAGCCGATCCGCAGGTCGGGGCGCAGCTGCCGGAGGATGCCCGGCACGAGCTGCAGCTGGTAGTCCTGCACCCATACGGTGGCACCCTCGGCGGCGACCTCCGCGACCTCCTGCGCGAAGAGCAGGTTGACGTCGCGGTACCGGGCCCACCACTCACGGTGGTAGACGGGCGTGACGATGAGGTCGTGGTACAGGGGCCACAGGGAGGCGTTGGAGAAACCCTCGTAGAACCCCTCGAAATCCGCCTGGGTGAGGCGGACGGGGTGGAGGAGCACCCCGGCGTCGGTGCGGAAGGGCTCGGGGGCCTCGTCGGGCACGCCCGGCCAGCCCACCCAGCAGCCCTGCTGATGCTCGAGCACCGGGGAGAGTGCGGCGACGAGACCGCCCGGGCTCGGGGTCCAGGTGCGGGTGCCGTCCGGGGCGGTGTGGAGGTCAACCGGCAGGCGGTTGGCCACGACCACGAAGCTGTTGTCGCCGCTCATGGGCGCTTAGGCCTTCTTGACCGTCTTCTTGGTGGTCTTCTTCGTGGTCTTCTTCGTCGTCTTCTTGGTGGTCTTCTTGGTGGTCTTCTTGGTCGTCTTCTTGGTGGTCTTCTTCGCGGCCTTGCGGGTGCGCTTCGCCGTCGTCGGCTCAGCCTCCTCCAGCTCGGCGGCCAGCTTCGAGTAGACGAGTCCCTTCGGCTCCACGCCGAGCATGCACATCAGGGTCACACCGTCCATGAAATCCTGCGCGTACGTGGCGACAATCCGCCGGGCGGAGGCGGCGGTCTCCTCCTCCACGGCATGCAGGGCCTCGGGGGTCGGGCGGGTGTCAGTGACCTTCGGCGGCACGGATCCTCCTGTAAAAGTGGTGGTCAGGGCACAGTAGAAGCACCATTCTACGCTATGTGCCCGGGGATTTCCGCACCCGCCTGCCCGGACGTTCCGCCAACTGCTGGAACGTGACGCGACGGGCGCGTCGGAAAGCACGGTACGGACGCAGCGTCGGCGGGCGCCGCAGACGGGCGGCCACCCACTCACCGAGGACCACGCCGGCCGCCAGGCCCGAGGCGATGGCCAGGGCGAGGGCGATGTTGGTGAAACCGGCCAGCGTCTGCTCGTGCAGCGAGGCGTACATGCCGCGGTAGACGGACAGGCCCGGCAGGAACGGCGTGATGCCCGCCACCTCCGTGATGAGCGGCGGGATGAGGAAACGACGCGCCAGCAGACCGCCGGCCAGGCCGATGACCACCGCGGCCATCGACGCCGCGATCACCGGACCCGCGCCGCTCGGGATGAGCACGAAGTAGTAGAACGCCGACCCGGCCGTCGCCGTCAGCCCGGAGGTCACCACCGAGGACCACTCCGCGTAACTGGCGATGGCGAAACCCGCCGCCGCCAGACCACCGCAGAACACCCGCAGACTCAGCGACGTGAAGTTCGGCGGCGGATACGTCTGCAGCGGGGGCAGCGACATCCCGAGCATCGCCGACAGCTGGATGCCGATACCCACCCCGGCGACGATGGCGCCGGTGAACAGCATCGTCTCGAAGAAGCGGGCCGACGCCGTCACCGGCGCCCCCGTGATCCCGTCCTGCAGCGACTGCACCAGAGTCAGCCCCGCGAGCAGCACGATGATCCCCGACGCGATGACCTGGCTCGGCGAGATCTGCACGCCCTGTTCCGCGGCCAGCGTGTAGATGACCGCCGCCGGCACCGTCGCGATGATCCCGCCGAAGACGTTCTGGAAGAAGTAGGGCAGCTGGTGCCGCGCCAGGAACGTGTTCACCGACATGATGAGCACGGCCGTGAGGAACGCCGTCACGACGACCACCGGGCCACCACCCAGCAGACCCGCCACGGATCCGCCCAGCAGACCCCAGCCCAGGATCGACGTGACCACGCCGTAGGAGGCGGGGCGCCGGGTGATCTCGTCGAGGATCCTCTCGGCCGTCTCCGGCGGGGTCGCGCCCGCCTGGATCGAGCGGATGAGGCGGTCGACCTCGGCGAGGCGGGAGAAGTCCGTGGTCAGCTGACGTACGACGCGGAACACGGTGACCGGGGTCTTCCGGGTCGTGCCGATCTGCGTGAAGATCGTGATGGTGTTCATCGTGATGTCCACGTGGCAGTAGTGCAGACCGTAGGCGCTGGTCACGGCGTGGATCTGCGCCTTCGTGTCCGAGTTGGACGTCCCGGAGGACAGCAGGATGTCGCCGATGCGGACCGCCAGGTCCATGACGGCGGCGACCTGCGCCTGGTCGGTGAGGTCGACGGGGGCGAGCGGGGACGGCGGGGGCGCGGCCTTGGCGGCATCAATGGTGGCGATGCGGCCGGACCCGGAGAGCAGTGAACCCAGGGATCCGAGGCGGGTGAAGAGGGAGGGCACGGCGCCACCCTATCGTCTGCGCCGGTTTCTGACACCCACGGATCCTGCGGTACCATCTGCAGGCAGGCGGGCGCATGTGTCCGCCGGTGCTGGAGTGGCGCAATCGGTAGCGCAACGGTCTTGTAAACCGTAGGTTGCGAGTTCAAGTCTCGTCTCCAGCTCGGACCGTACCGTGGTTGCTGGGCGCTTCCGTTCTGCACGGGGTGTTCCCGATTGAACTGGTGCGGACCACTCTGGCACGGCCACCTCCGTGGCCCGGGGTTCAATTCCCCACCCCTGTAACGGGACCTTCCGTCGACCGGAGCTTTCCGGCGTCGACCAGCGGCCCGGCCCGAGCCCGCACCCCGGTGCGGGGGACGCCCCGGTGCCCCGTCCGCGTCCGGTCCGGTCGGCGGTTCCCCCCACACACGTCTCCAGGTGATGACCATGGGTATTTTTTCTTTCCGACGCCGCCCTGACGAGGGGTGGACGATGTACACGCCGCTGAGCGACGGTTGGCAGCCCTCCACGCTGCGTTCCCCGGTGGCGAAGCCGGGGCATGCCGTGCTGCGTCAGCGCGGGGGAGAGGTGACCCGTCTCCGGGGCCGGGAGTTCGCCCTGCCCGACGACCGTTTCCTGCAGGTGGACCTGCGTCGGCGGCTCATCCAGATGCACCCGCAGTGGATCCCGACCTCCGACGGCGTCAACGTGACCATCACCCTGGCGCTGGCGGTGCGCACCGTCGATCCGGTGGCCTTCATCGCGGACGCCCAGGGCCCGGACGAGGAGATCTACCTCGCGGCGCAGATCGCGCTGCGGGAGTACGTCTCCGGGCTCCGGCTGGAGGAGCTGGTGGGGACCCGCACCGGGGTGACCGCGGTCCTTGCCGCGGCGCAGGAGGCCGGGGCGGCGGTCGGCGTCGAGGTGTCCTCCGTGCTGCTCAAGGACTTCAGCCTGCCGGAGGAGTACCGTGTCGCGCTGCAGGAGTCGCTGGTCAGCCGCGTGCGTGCGGAGACCGAGCTGGAGCGTGCGCGCAGCGAGGTCAAGGCCACCCGGGCGCGTCTGGCCAGTGCGAAGGTCCTCGAGCAGAACCCGCTGCTGGCGAAGATCCGCCTGCTGGAGTCGCTGCCGCCGGGCACCACCCTGGAGATTCGCGGCGATCAGGCCTGAGGGTATTTCTGTTGCCCGACCGGGGCCGTAGAATGGTCGGCGGCAACCAGAACCCCACCTCAAGGAGAAGCGCATGTCCACCATCAGGGTCGCGATCGTCGGTTACGGCAACCTCGGCAGGTCCGTCGAGAAGCTCATCGGCCAGCAGCCGGACATGGAGCTCGCCGGCGTGTTCTCGCGCCGCGACAGCCTCGACACCGACGCCGAGGTCTGGCCGGTCGCGGAGTTCAGTGAGCGCACCGACAAGTTCGACGTCGCCGTCCTCTGCCTGGGCTCCGCCACCGACATTCCGGAGCAGGCCCCGGAGTTCATCCGCCACGCCTGCACGGTCGACACCTACGACAACCACCGTGACATCCCGCGCCACCGCGCCGAGATGGACCGCGTCGCCCGCGAGAACGGCACCGTGGCACTCGTGGCCACGGGCTGGGACCCGGGCATGTTCTCCCTCAACCGCACCATCGGCCAGGCGCTCCTGCCGGGCGGCCAGCAGCAGACCTTCTGGGGCCCGGGCCTCTCGCAGGGCCACTCGGATGCGGTGCGCCGCGTGGCGGGCGTGAAGAAGGGCGTGCAGTACACCATCCCCTCCCCGGAGGCCCTCGAGGCGGCGCGCAAGGGTGAGTCCGGCCTCAGCGGCAAGGACGCCCACCTGCGTCGTTGCTTCATCGTGGCGGACGAGGCGGACCACGAGCGCATCGAGCACGAGATCCGCACCATGCCCGACTACTTCGTCGGCTACCAGGTCGAGGTCAACTTCATCGACGAGGAGCTTTTCGACGCCGAGCACACCGGCATGCCCCACGGCGGCCACGTCATCACGGCGGGCGACACCGGCGGCTACGTCCAGTCCATCGAGTACAACCTCGACCTGGACCGCAACCCGGACTTCACCGGTGCCGTCGCCCTGGCCTACGCCCGCGCGGCCCACCGTCTGCGTGAGGCGGGGCAGTCCGGTGCCTACACCGTCCTCGAGGTGGCGCCGTACCTGATCTCCCCGACGCCGCTCGAGGAGCTCATCGCGCGCGACGTGTAGTCGGGTCGACGACGGGGATGAGCAGCAGGGCGCCGACCAGCAGGATGAGTCCGATACCGAGGATCCCGAAGCGGTCGGCGCCTCCCAGGAGGACGAACACGCCGAAGGCCAGCGGCGAGAGCCACGACACGGCGCGTCCGGTGGTGACGTAGAGGCCGAAGAGCTGGCCCTCCCTCCCCTCGGGGGCGACGCGGGAGAGGAAGGAGCGGGCCGCCGACTGGGCGGGGCCGACGAACAGGCACAGCGCCAGGCCGAAGATCCAGAACATCTGCGGCCCCTCGACGAAGTAGAGGACACCCGCGGAGGCGATCATCAGGGCCAGGGAGGCGATGATGATGGGCTTCGGCCCGAGGCGGTCGTCGAGGAAGCCGCCCAGCATGGCCCCCGCCGCCGCGGCGACGTTGGCGGCCACGCCGAAGAGGAGCACATCGCCCGGGGTGAGCCCGTAGACGGTGACCGCGAGGATCGCGCCGAACGTGAACACGCCCGCCAGGCCGTCGCGGAACACCGCGGAGGAGACCAGGAAGTACAGGGCGTTGCGGTCGGAGTGCCACAGGTCGCGGATGGTGCGCAGGAGGCGTCGGTAAGCATCGAGGACCCCCTCGGGGTCGGCGGTGCCTGAGGGGCGGATCTCCGGCACACGCACGAGGACCGGGACGGCGAACACCGCGAACCACACCGCCGCGAACACCGCCACCAGACGGATGTTGAGGCCGCCCTCCGTGGGCAGGCCGAACATCCCGCCCTCACCCGCGACGAAACCGAAGTAGCAGATGAGCAGCAGGACGATGCCGCCCGCGTACCCCATGCCCCAGCCGAAACCGGAGACCCGCCCCACGTTCTCCTCCGTGGACACCTGGTTGAGCTGCGCATAGTAGTTGACCTCGGCGAACTCGAAGAGCACCGAGGCCACCGCCATGATGACGGCACCGACCCAGAACCACACGGGCGCATCATTGCGTACGAAGAACAGGGAGGCCATCAACCCGATGGTGATGAACGTCCACACCCCCAACGAACGGTGGCGGGTGCCCTTGAGGTCGGCGCGTTGCCCGATGAGCGGCGCCACCACCGCGATGAGCACACCCGCGACCGCCATCACCCAGCCGTAGAGCGTGGTCGGCGTGAAACGCGAATCGAGCGTCGCACCCACCGAGTCCGTGAGGTAGACGGAGAAGATGAACGTCACCAGCACGGCGTTGAAGGCCGCGGACCCCCAGTCCCACAGGGCCCAGGCGGTGACGGTGCCGCGGTCGGTGCGCATGGTGGTCATGCCCGGAGTTTAGGTCGGAATCCGGGCCAGCGCAGCGGATATGAGCCGCTCCCGGTCCTGAGCCGACAACGGCGCGTGGTGCACGTGGTCATGCGCCCACAGGCCGTAGGCCAGCAGCTGCACGAGGTAGGCGTCCGTCGAGGAGGGTTCCGGCATCCACCGCTTGTCGACGCCCTCCCACACCGCCCGGTACGCCCCGTCATGGCGCGAGTCCAGGATCATGAGCAGCTCCGGCAGGTCGGCGTTCCGGCCCATGGAGATGACGACGGCCCGCAGGCGCTCCTCCGCCGTGAGGTCCGCGGCCGGGGCGCCGGCGATCTCCTCGAGCTCCGCCTCCCAGGCGGCGGCGAGGTGCCGGTGCACCCCGAGGAGCAGCTCGTGGCGGGAGGGGAAGTGGTAGATGATGCCGGACTTGGACAGACCGGCGGCCGCGGCCAGTGTCTCGTAGCTCAGACCCTCCAGCCCCTCGGCGGTGATGAGCCCCACCGCGGCGGCGAGGATCTGTCCGCGTTTACTGTGCCTCACGGGGACTCCTCGGGTTGCCACGGAAGCAGCAGGCCGTGAGCAGCGTGAACGCGCCGGCGACGACGGCCAGCAGGATGACGATGCTCAAGTACGCCAGATCGTAGGCCGCCCCGTCGATGGGACCCGACAGGTCCAGCCCACCCGGCACCCGGCGTGCGTAGAGCAGCGGCAGGAGGCTGCCCAGGACCGCCACGGACACGAGGGTGCCGAACTCGTAGGAGACGTTCTCCACACTCGCCGCCATGCCCGCCCGACGGACCGGCGCCGCCCCGATGATGGCGGTGGAACTGACCGACATGATCGAACCCGCCCCCGCCCCGATCAGCGCCAGCGCCGCGACGAACAGCGGTATCTGCTCATGGAATCCCGCCCACGCCGCCCCGCCCATGCCGACCGTGATCGCCAGGAAACCACCCGCGATGAGCCGCTGGAACCCGACCCGGTGCAGCAGCGCGCCGCCCAGGATGGAGAAGGGGAACGCCGCCAGCGTCACCGACACCACCAGCAGCCCCGCCTGCAGGGGCGAGTAGCCGCCGACCAGCTGGAAACGCTGCGTGGTCATCAGCTCCAGACCCACGACGGCGAACATCGCGCCCGCGGCCGCCAGGACACCACCGGTGAAGATGCGGGAACGGAAGATGTCGAAGGTGAGGAGGGGGTCGTCGAGAAGCTGTTGTCGACGCGTGAACAGGAAGGAACCCACGAGCGCCACCACCGCCGCCCCCGCGAGCAGCCACCCCGTGCGCGCCGGGTTGGCCAGTTCCTTGATGGTGGTGACCAGGCCAGACAGGGCCAGCAGCGCCCACAGGGAACTGACGAGGTCCCAACGCTTGGTCGGGTCGGGCATGTTCGGCGGGGCGACGGCGATGGTCGCGATGATCGCGGCCGCCGCGATCGGCACGTTGATGAGGAACACCGACCCCCACCAGAAGTACTCCAGCAGCAGCCCGCCGAGCACCGGGCCCAACGCCGCGCCGACCACCGCGACCGACCCCCACACGCCGATGGCCGTGTTGCGTTCACGCTCGTCGGAGAACGTGATCCGCACCAGCGCGAGCGTGGCGGGCATCATCGTCGCGGCCCCCATGCCCAGGGCGGCGCGGGCGGCGACGAGGAACCAGGCGCCGGGGGCGAAGGCCGCGGCCAGGGACGCGACCCCGAAGACCGCCAGACCGACGAGGAACATCAGGCGGTGCCCGATCCGGTCCCCGAGCGTGCCCGTGCCCAGCATGAGGCCGGCCAGCACGAGGGGGTAGGCGTTGATGATCCACAGCGCCTGCACCTCGGTGGTGTGGAGCTGTTCACGCAGCTCCGGCAGGGCGGTGTAGAGGATCGAGTTGTCCACGCCGACGAGCAGCAGACCCAGGGAGATGATGAAGAGGAACGTCCACCGCTGGGCCGGGGTGGAGTCGACGTCGTCGAGGCGTGTCACGCGGGGGAACTGTACCGACCGTTCGTTACAGTTTCAACGCGAGGCATGAATCCTCCGTACTCTCGGGGACATGGCACGCACCTATGCACAGCAGCTCGTCGAGACCCTCGAGAAGCAGGGCGTGGCACGGATCTACGGAGTGGTCGGCGACAGCCTCCCCCCGATCGTCGACGCCCTCCGCACCTCCTCCATCGAGTGGATTCACGTCCGCAACGAGGAGGCCGCCGCCTTCGCCGCCGGCGCCGAGTCCCTGCTCACCGGCCGCCTGGCCGTGTGCGCCGGCTCCTGCGGACCCGGCAACCTCCACCTCATCCAGGGCCTCTACGACTCCCACCGCAACGGCGCCCGCGTCCTCGCGATCGCCTCCCACATCCCCAGCAACCAGATCGGCACCTCCTACTTCCAGGAGACCCACCCCGAACAGCTCTTCGCCGAATGCTCCGGCTACTGCGAGATGGTCAACTCCGCCGACCAGGGCGCCCGCATCCTCCACCACGCGATCCAGTCGACGATGGCCGGACAGGGTGTGTCCGTGCTGGTCATCCCGGGTGATATCGCCAAGCAGGACGCCGGCGACGGCATGTTCCTCGAGTCCACCATCGCCACCGGCCGCCCCGTCGTCTACCCCGACGCCCGCGAGGCCGCGCAGCTGGCCGCGGCGATCAACGCCGCCGACACCGTGACCCTCTTCTGCGGCGAAGGCTCCCGGGACGCCCGCGACCAGGTCCTTGCCCTGGCCGAGAAGATCAAGTCGCCCGTCGGCCACGCCTTCGGCGGCAAGATGCACATCCAGTACGACAACCCCTTCGACGTCGGCATGTCCGGACTCCTCGGCTACGGCGCCTGCCACGACGCGATGCACGACGCCGACCTGCTCATCCTCCTGGGCACCGACTTCCCCTACACCGAGTTCCTCCCCACCGGCAACGTCGCGCAGGTCGACATCAACGCCGCCCACATCGGCCGCCGCACCACGGTGCACCACCCGGTCGTCGGCGATGTCGGGGCCACCATCGAGAACATCCTCCCGCACCTGGAGGAGAAGACCGACCGCTCCTTCCTCGACCGCATGCTGCGCAAGCACGCGAAGACCCTGGAGAAGGTCGTGGAGGCGTACACGCAGGACGTGGAGAAGCACACCCCCATCCACCCCGAGTACCTCGCGCACGTCCTCGATGAGCTGGCCGCCGACGACGCCGTGTTCACCGTCGACACCGGCATGTGCAACGTGTGGGCCGCCCGCTACCTCACACCCAACGGCCGCCGCGCGGAGATCGGCTCCTTCCGCCACGGCACCATGGCCAACGCCCTGCCGCACGCCATCGGCGCGCAGTTCGTCGACCGGAACCGCCAGGTCATCAGCCTCAACGGCGACGGCGGCCTCGGCATGCTCCTCGGCGAGCTGCTCACCGTCAAACTCCATGACCTGCCCGTGAAGATGGTCGTGTTCAACAACTCCTCGCTCGGCATGGTCAAGCTCGAGATGCTCGTCGAGGGCATGCCCGAGCACGGCACCGACCACGAGGAGGTCGACTTCGCGGCCCTCGCGGCCGCCGCGGGCATCCACTCCGTGCTCATCGACGACCCCGCCACGCTGCGCGAGCAGCTCGCTGCTGCGCTCGCGCACCCGGGCCCCGTGCTCATCGACGTCCGCACCGACCCCGACGCCCTGTCCATCCCGCCGAACATCACGTGGGAGATGCTCATCGGCTTCTCCCGGGCCGCCACCCGCTCCGTCTTCGGCGGCGGTGTCGGCGACATGGTGCACCTGGCGCGCGCGAATCTGCGCAACATCGGCGCCGCGGGAGCGGTGTAGGGGCCGGCGTGGCAACAACCGTGCAAGTCTGGCCGTCGCCGCGGAAAGTGGTGGGCCGGTAACCTGCAACGATGACAACCTTCCCGGAGCTCAGTTGCACGGTTGTTGCACCGTCTAGTCTGGGCGGCATGACCCCGACCGTCCGGATCGACCTCGCCCGCCTCGACGCGAACATCGCCGCCATGGCCGCCCAGCCCGGGCAGCTGCGCCCGCACGTGAAGACCCACAAGATCCCCGAGATCGCCCGCCGCCAGCTCGCGGCCGGCGCACACGGGCTGACCGTGGCGACGGTCGGGGAGGCGGAGGTCTTCGCCGAGGTCTGCGACGACCTCTTCATCGCCTACCCCGTCTGGGCCGACAAGCGGCTGCGTGACCTGGCCACGCGGGTGCGGCTGACCGTCGGGTGCGACTCCCTGCCCACCGCGGAACGCCTGGCAGGGTCGGGCGTGGGCGTGCTCATCGAACTCGACTCCGGGCACCACCGCTCCGGCGTCCCGGTGGGCGAGCTCGAGGACCTGGCCCGCGGCATCCTCGACCTGGGCCTCGACCTGCGTGGGGCCTTCACCTTCCCCGGCCACTCCTACACGCCGGGCGGGCAGGAGGCGGCGGCCCGCGACGAGGACCAGGCCCTGTCCGCGGCAGGCCAGATCCTCCGGGCCCTCGGGGTGGCTGCCCCGGTGCTCTCCGGCGGCTCGACCCCCTCGGCGCGGTATTCGCAGGTGGCCACGGAACGCCGCCCCGGCGTATACGTGTTCAACGACGCCCAGCAGCTGGAGCTGGGCACCTGCGACTGGTCCGGTATCGCGCTGACGGTCCGCGCCACGGTGGTCTCGCGACGGACCGACCTCCATCAGGTCATCGTCGACGCCGGCTCCAAGATCCTGGGCTCCGACCGTCCGGCCTGGGCCAGCGGCTTCGGGAGGATCAAGGGGGTGCCCGATGCGCGGTTGACCGCCCTGTCCGAGCATCACGGCACCGTCGCCTGGCCGGAGGGGAAGCCGTTGCCGCAGGTGGGGGAGCAGGTGGCGGTGGTGCCCAACCACGTGTGCCTGGTACTCAACCTCGTCGATGAGGTCGAGGTGGTGTCCGGCGGGCGCGTGGTGGACCGGTGGGCGGTGGCAGCGCGGGGCCGGAACTGAAGGGGAGCGCGCCGCCGCGTGACCTGATTCCACGTGATCCGGAAGGTGGCACCAACATTTCCCCAGGTCGCTGAGGACCCGGGAACACGGACACGTGGAATCCGGCGCGAACACTTGCGCTTGACCCGGCGTCAACGCGGAGACTGGGAACCGTGACCGACTACACCATCGGCGAGGCCGCCGACATCCTCCACGTGACCACCCGCACGCTACGGCACTGGGACCACATCGGGCTGCTCACGCCCGGCTGGCGGACGTGGGCGGACCACCGGCTCTACACGGAGGCGGATCTGGAGAGGGCGCTGCAGATCCTCGTCTACCGGGAGGCCGGGGTGCCGCTCAGGGAGATCGCGGAGATCCTCGCCGAGCCCGCCACCGCGCGGGACACCCTGCGCAGGCAGCGTGCGGTGCTCACCCGACGGATCGGTCACCTGCACCGGATGGTCCGGGCAGTCGATGAACTCCTGAAGGAGGAGGAACCCATGTCCCTCGAGGACCGCATGCAGCTCTTCGGCGACCAGTGGAAGCCGGAGTACCAGGACGAGGCGGAGGAGCGCTGGGGTGACACCCCGGAGTGGGAGCAGTCACGGAGGATCCAGACCGCCCTGAGCGACGAGGACTGGCGCGCCGTCAAACGCGAGCAGGACGAGTTCATCGCACTGCTCGCCGACGCCGCCGCCCGCGGCGTGGAACCGGGCTCGGGGGAGGGGCGGGTGATCGTCGGGAAGCATCGGGCGACGATCGCCCGCTGGTACCCCGTCACCCCTGCGAAGCAGGTGCTGCTCGCGCGGATGTACGTCCACGACGAGCGTTTCGACGCCACCTATCAGGGCCATGCCGCCTACCTGTTGGACCTGGTCGAGGCGGAGGCCGCGGCGGAGGGCGTCGACCTCGCCGCCGTGACCTGGGAGTAGCCCGGCTGTAAGGGAATTCCCAGACACCATCCAGCCGGGTGGGAGCGCGGGCGGGTTGACTCGGCACCACAGATGCAGAAAGTGGTGGACAATGGGACACATGACTGACTCCTCCCAGAACCCGGTCAAGGTGCTCGTCGTCGATGACGAGCCGAACATCGTCGAGCTGCTCACCGTGAGCCTCAAATTCCAGGGCTTCGACGTGCGCACCGCGTCCTCCGGAACAGAGGCACTGCGGGTGGCGCGGGAGTTCGACCCCGACGCGTACATCCTCGACGTGATGATGCCCGGCATGGACGGATTCGAGCTGCTCACCAAGCTGCGCAACGAGGGGCTCGACGGCCCCGTGCTGTATCTGACGGCCAAGGACGCGGTCGAGCACCGCATCCACGGCCTGACCATCGGTGCGGACGACTACGTGACCAAGCCGTTCTCCCTCGAGGAGGTCATCACCCGCCTGCGCGTCATCCTGCGCCGCGGCCAGGGCCGGGAGCAGGACACGGAGGGGGCGGCGATCTCCTACGCCGACCTCACCCTCAACGACGAGACCCACGAGGTGACCAAGGACGGCAAGATCGTCGAGCTCTCGCCGACCGAGTTCAACCTGCTGCGTTACCTCATGCTCAACGCGGAGGTGGTGCTGAGCAAGTCGAAGATCCTCGACAACGTGTGGCACTACGACTTCGGCGGGGACGGCAACGTCGTGGAGTCCTACATCTCCTACCTGCGCCGCAAGATCGACACCGGTGATGTCCCGCTCATCCACACCGTCCGTGGTGTCGGCTACGTGCTCCGGACGCCGCGCCAGTGACGTTGCCGCCTTACCCGCCCTACCCGGCGGCGTCGGATCCTGATCCGGCGCCGCCGACCTCGCGTGCGCAACGTCGGCAGGAGGCCCTCTACCCGCAGCCGGAGCCTGACATCCCGGACCGCGCGTGGCCCCTGCGGACGTGGCTGGTGGTCATCATCGTGCTGCTGTCCGGGCTGGGCCTGGCGGCGAGTTCGGTGGCGGTGTCGTCGATCATGCGGGAGGTCATCTACTCGCGTGTCGACGAGGACCTCATCAACTCCCTCGGCGGTTGGGCGCGGAACTCGGAGATCTTCAAGTCCGATTCTGCCTCGCGCCCGCCGTCGGACTACGTGGTGATCAAGCTCTTCGAGGACGGCTCCTCCGTCGTGTTCAACGACCCGGGCGAGCTGCCGCGCCTCTCACCGGTTGTCGTCGGCGGTCCGCCGCAGACCGTGGACTCCACCCCGGGCTCCGGGGCGAAGACCCGGTGGCGGGTCATCGCGCACCGGGAGGAGGGGGTGACGACGGTCGTCGCGAAGGACCTCACCCGCGACTCCGCCCTGCTCTACGGCCTGGCGATGGTGCAGCTCATCATCAGCCTGCTCGTGCTGGCGGTGCTGGCGCTGCTCAGCTACTACGTCGTGCGGCAGGCGATGGCGCCGCTGCGCGAGGTGGAACGCACCGCCGGCGAGATCGCCGCGGGTGACCTCGACCGTCGTGTCCCGGCGTGGCCGCGCACCACGGAGGTCGGCCAGTTGGCGCACGCGCTGAACACGATGCTCGGCCAGCTCCAGGAGTCCGTCGAGACCGCGCAGAGCAAGGAGGAGCAGATGCGCCGCTTCGTCGGCGACGCCTCCCACGAACTGCGCACCCCGCTCACCTCGGTCCGTGGTTTCACGGAGCTCTACCGCTCCGGCGCGACCACCGACGTCGACATGGTGCTCAAGCGTATCGACGACGAGTCCCGCCGCATGTCCCTCCTCGTCGAGGACCTCCTCGCGCTGACCCGCGCCGAGGGGTCCCGCCTCGAACTCAAGACCGTCGACCTGCTCGAGCTGTCCCTGTCGGTGGCGGCCTCCGCGCGGGCGGCGTTCCCGGGGCGGACGGTCCACGTGAAGAACGAGACGTCCTCGGTGCCGGTCGTCGAGGGTGACGCCTCGCGCCTGCACCAGGTGCTGCTCAACCTCATCTCCAACGGCCTCACCCACGGCGGCCCCGACGCGGAGGTCACGGTGACGCTGGGTCTGGAGGACGAGGACGTGATCCTCACCGTCGCCGACGACGGGCGCGGCATGCCCTCCGACGTGGCCGCGCAGGTCTTCGAACGTTTCTACCGCGAGGACGCCTCCCGGTCCCGCGCGTCCGGCGGTTCCGGTCTGGGCCTGGCGATCACGAAGTCGCTGGTGGACAAGCACGGCGGCACGATCACCGTCGACTCGGAGGAGGGCGTCGGCTCGACGTTCACCGTCCGGCTGCC
>NZ_DUOE01000007.1 GCF_012838985.1 Corynebacterium sp.
CGTTCATGGACTGCAGGGACTCGGAGACCTTCTCCTGCATCTTGGCCTGCTCCAGCTGGGAGAGCAGCTTGGTGCGCTCGGCGACCTTCTGCTGCAGGGCCATGGCGTTGCGCTCGACGGCCTGCTTAGCCTGGTCGGCCTGCTGCAGGGCCTGGTCGTGGAGCTGCTTGGTGTCCTCGACGGACTGCTCCGCGGTGACCAGCTGCGCGGCGAAGGCCTCGGCGGCGTTCTCGTACTCCACGGCCTTCTTCTCGTCGCCCTCGGCGCGGGCCTTGTCGGCCAGCTGCAGCGCCTGACGGGTGTTGGCCTGGAGCTTCTCGATCTCACCGAGACGACGGTTCAGCTGCATCTCCAGCTGACGCTGGTTGCCGATGACGGCGGCGGCCTGCTGCGACAGCTCCTGGTGCTGACGCTGGGCATCCTCGATGGCCTGCTGAATCTGCACCTTCGGGTCGGCGTTCTCCTCGATCTTCGAGTCGAACAGCGCCATGAGATACTTCCATGCCTTGACGAAGGGGTTAGCCATGTCGGTTCGGGCCTTCCTGATTATTGTTCAACGTTTTACGCCACCATGGTAGCGGAGTGGGGTGTGGACCGTCGGTTAGGCGTGCAGTGATTCGGAGGCCAGTTCCTCCGCCACGGAATGGAGCGCCATGGAGCCGGCGGCCTCGATGAGGACATCGGCGACAGAGGTGCCCAGTGCATGGCACACGGAGGCCAGCAGCTCACTGGAGACCTCCTTGCGGCCGCGTTCCAGTTCGGAGAGGTAACCCGGGGAGACCCGCGCCGTTTCGGCGAGTTCCCGGAGGGTGATTCCCTGGTCCGCCCGGAAGGCGCGCAGGGCGGCACCGAGTGCCTCCCGCAGCAGTGGTTCGGGTGTGCGTCGGGTGGTGACGATCGGGGTATCAAGTACAGCGGTGGTAACCATTACTCCTTCTAACGTCCGGGTGACCCGGATTGTTCCACGCGGGAGGCAAGTCCCGTCAATGCAGCATTCACGGCCTGTTCACGGATGTCACGTCGGGTGCCACGGAGCTGCAGGCGCTGCGTGTCGACGCCCGCCTCCCCCGCGTACCCGATCCACACCTCACCCACCGGGTGTTCCCCCTGCGCATCGGGGCCGGCGACCCCGGTCAGGGACACCCCCCAGTCCGCCCCGCAGCGCTCCCGCGCCCCGCGCGCCATCGCGGCGGCGGTCCCCTCCGCCACCGGGTCCGCCCCCTCCGGCACGCCGGCGAGCGAGTACTTCAGGTCGGTGGCGTAGGTGATGAGACCACCCCGCAGCACCGCCGACGCCCCCGGGGTGTCCGCCAGCGTCGCGGCGGCCAGCCCCGCGGTCAGGGACTCACAGAAGGCGACGGTGAGCCCGCGGCGGCGGAGAACCTCGACGAGGGTCACTGCTTCCTCGAGTCCCACAGGTACTGCGCACCGGTGAACACGGTGACGGCGACGGCCGCGAGCATGACGATCCACGTCGGCAGGTCCATCCACCCGGGCAGCGGTATGAGGTACAGGGCGATCGCGAGGGCCTGCAGCGTCGTCTTGATCTTGCCGCCCTTCGAGGCGGGGACAACCAGGCCGCGGCGCAGCATGACCATGCGCCACAGGGTGATGCCGAACTCACGCACCAGGATGACCACGGTCACCCAGACGGGCAGCACACCGGTGATGTTGAGGCCCACGAGGGCCGCGGTGATGAGCGCCTTGTCGGCGATGGGGTCGGCGATCTTGCCGAAGTCCGTCACCAGGTTGCGGGCACGGGCGATGTCACCGTCGAGTTTGTCGGTGATCATGAGGGCGACGAAGACGCCGAAGGCCCACCACATCTGGCCCGTGAGGAGGAGCCAGAGGAACAGCGGGATGACCAGGATGCGCAGGCTCGTCAACACATTGGGGAGGTTGAAGTTGCTGGGCTGGGCCGGTTCTGTCGGCTCGGTCGGCTCGGTCGGCGTTGGTGCAGTCACGTCACTCACCCTACCTGTCAGCCCCGGCGTAGAATCGGACGACATGAAGTACTTCGCAGTCCACTACCAGTACCCCGACGGCGCCGAGGAGATCGTGCGCCTGCGCCCCGAGCACCGCGCCTGGCTGGCCACGCTCGCCGAGACCGACCGCCTCGTCGGCTCCGGCCCCTACATCGACGGGCAGGGTGGCGCTCTCATCGTCATCCGGATGTCGGACACCGCCACCCTGCGTGACGCGGAGAAGCTGATGGACAACGACCCGTTCACCCGCGAGGGTGCGCTCACCGGTCGTGTGGTCCGCGAGTGGAAGCCCGTGCTCAACGTGTTCCGCTCCCCGACCGACGAGTGCTAGATCCCACGCACGGCAGAACCCCCGGCACCAGACGGTGCCGGGGGTTCTGTTCGTCCTGCGCTACTTCTCGCCCAGGTCGCTGAGCTTCGTGGACCCGTTCGCAGAGCCGGGCCGGTCGGCCGGCAGGTCGAGGTGGCCGGTGGAGTACTTCTCCTCGTCGGTGAGCTCGTGGCCCCACTCCTCGGGGCGGACGCGGATGTCGATGGCACCCTGCGCCTCCTCCCACTTGTTGCGCCAGATGGACGCGAGGACCGTGACCGTGAGCACGCCCACGATGACCAGCAGCGAGGCCTCCGTCGGGATCTCCGGGACCGCGACGTCCTCACCGCCGTTGATGAACGGCAGGTTGTTCTCGTGCAGGGCGTGCAGCATGAGCTTTCCGCCGATGAACGCCAGGATGAGACCCAGGCCGTAGGGCAGGTAGACCAGGCGGTCGAGCAGGCCGTCGAGCAGGAAGTACATCTGACGCAGACCCATGAGGGAGAACGCGTTGGTGGTGAACACCAGGTACGCCTCAGTGGTGATGCCGTAGATCGCCGGGATGGAGTCGAAGGCGAACATGACGTCGACCAGGCCGATGGCCACCAGCGCCACGAACAGCGGGGTGAGGGCGAACCTGCCGCGGTACTTCGTGGTGAGCTTGTCGCCGTCGTAACCCGGGGTGACCGGCACGACCTTGCGCAGCCACGTGATGATCTTCATGTCGTTCGGGTCGGTCTCGGGGGCGTCGGTGATCTCATCCCAGAGCAGCTTCACCGCGGTCCACAGCAGGAAGATGGCGAAGAGGTAGAACACGTCCGACCAGGCGGAGATGAGCGCGGCACCCGCCAGGATGAACAGCAGACGGAAGAACAGCGCCAGGACGATGCCGATGAGCAGCACCTTCTGCTGGTACTTCCGCGGGATCTTGAAGGCGCCCATGATGAGCGCGAAGACGAAGAGGTTGTCCACGCTCAGCGCCTTCTCCGTCACGTAACCGGTGAAGTACTCCATGCCGTGCCGGTGGTCCCACATGAAGTAGACGAACACACCGAACAGCAGCGCCAGGCCGACGTAGAACGCGGACCACGTGGCCGATTCCCTGATGGTCGGCTCATGCGGGGTGCGTACGTGGGAGTAGAAGTCGAAGATGAAGAATCCGAGGATCACCACGATGGTGGCGATCCAGATCCACAGGGGAACTGTCACAGCGTGAGCCTCCGGTCTCTCAGGGTTGCATAAAGGACCGGAGGTCTCCCCCACCTGACGGGGTGAGGCCGACACGACCGGGTTCCTCCACGGGAACCGTGTTGACGATCAGTGACGCTTAGGGGGTACTCCCCTCCATGCGCGTTCACTATACACGCGCAGAGAGTGCCACCCACCCGGGCGCGGGTGGGTGCCGCCGCCGCAGGTGCCTCCACCGCCGGGCAGGGTGCCACCCACCCGGGCGCGGGTGGGTGGGCGCGTCGTCAGGCACCTGCTCAGAAGACCCCGCGCGGCGGATCCGCCTGCACGACGGTGACGTCGCCGGTGTCAGCGGGGTCGCCGTCGGCGGCCCCGTCCTCCCAGCCCGCCTCCTTGGGGGCCTCGGCAGGGTCGGCGCCCTTGATCATCCAGATGATCGTCTCCAGCTCCTCGGGCTTGACCAGCACGTCACGGGCCTTGGACCCCTCGGAGGGGCCGACGACGCCGCGGGTCTCCATGAGGTCCATGAGGCGGCCGGCCTTGGCGAAGCCGATGCGCAGCTTGCGCTGCAGCATGGAGGTGGAGCCCAGCTGCGAGGTGACGACGAGCTCGACGGCCTCGAGGAGGTCGTCCATGTCCTTGCCGATGTCCTCGTCGATCTCCCGCTTGGCGTCGGTGGTCTTGTCCTCGGTGACGCCCTCGGTGTAGTTGGGCTGGGCCTGGGCCTTGGCGGCCTCGACGACGCCCTGGATCTCCTCGTCGGTGACGAAGGCACCCTGGAGTCGCTGCGGCTTGCCGGCGCCCTGCGGGATGAACAGGGCGTCACCCATGCCGATGAGCTTCTCCGCGCCGGCCTGGTCGAGGATGACGCGGGAGTCGGTGAGCGAGGACGTGGCGAAGGCCAGGCGCGAGGGCACGTTCGTCTTGATCAGACCGGTGACCACGTCGACGGACGGGCGCTGGGTGGCCAGGACGAGGTGGATGCCGGCGGCACGCGCCTTCTGGGTGATGCGGACGATGGAGTCCTCGATCTCCTTCGGCGCGGTCATCATGAGATCGGCGAGCTCGTCGACGACGCAGATGATGTACGGGTACGCGCGGTACTCGCGCTGCGAGCCCGGCGGGGTCTCGATCTCGCCGGCCTTGATCTTGCGGTTGAAGTCCTTGATGTGGCGCACGCGCGCGGACTTCATGTCCATGTAGCGCTGCTCCATCTCCTCGACCAGCCACTGCAGGGCGGCGGACGCCTTCTTCGGCTGCGTGATGATCGGGGTGATCAGGTGCGGGATGCCCTCGTAGGGGGTGAGCTCCACCATCTTCGGGTCGACGAGGATGAGGCGCACCTCCTCCGGGGTCGCGCGGGTGAGCAGCGACACGAGCATGGAGTTGATGAACGCGGACTTACCGGAGCCGGTGGAACCGGCGACCAGCAGGTGCGGCATCTTCTGCACGGAGTGCGAGATGAAGTCGCCCTCGATGTCCTTGCCCAGGCCGATGAGCATGGGGTCGTGGTTGCCGCGGGTCGCGGGTGCGTTGAGCACGTCCGCCAGGCGGACCATCTCACGGTCGGTGTTGGGCACCTCGATGCCGACGAGCGACTTGCCCGGGATCGGGGTGAGCAGACGGACGTTGTCCGTGGCCACGGCGTACGCCAGGTTGGACTGCAGGTTCGTGATCTTGGAGACCTTGACGCCCGGGCCCAGCTCCACCTCGTAGCGGGTGACGGTCGGGCCGCGGGAGAAGCCGGTGACGGTGGCGTCGACGTTGAACTCGTGGAAGACCTCGGTGATCGCCTCGATCATCCGGTCGTTGGTCTCGGTGCGGGTCTTGGGGCGCTCGCCGTCGATGAGCAGGTCGGTGCTCGGCAGACGGTAGTCGCTGGTGGTCTCCGGCTGGCGCGGCGCCGGGGCGGGCTCGTCGACGAGCTCCGACTTCGGCGTCGTGGCGGGGACGGCCCCGGCGTCGATTCCGGAACGGGCGACAATGGCCCGGCGCATCTGCTCGCGCGAGGCGGCGACGGCGTCCTCGGACACGGCCGGGAACTCATCGGTGTCGGCGCGGGTGACGGGCGTGTCGAAGAGCGTGTGCTGGGTGTCGTGCTCGAACTCCTCGCCGGGGTCATCCTCCGGTTCCTCGACCGGGTAGTTGTCCATGGGGCTTCGCGACGTCCGCGTGGTCCGTGCCGCCCGTGCAGCACGCGCCGGTCGGGGGCGACGTTCGCGGCCCTCGGCGAGGTCCTCGATGTCGTCGTCGGCGTAGCCGTAGAGGTCATCATCCTCGTCGGCGCCGAGGTCGTCGTGCTCCGCGCCCGGCCAGCGGAAGTCGCGGATGAGTTCCCCGGCGTAGTCGAAGGCCTGCCGGGTGGTGATGCCCGTGACCTTGAGGGCGCCGTAGATGATCACCAGGATCAGCAGCGGCACCGCGACGTAGGAGCTGAAACCCATGGCGAGGGTGCCGCCGGTCCATGCGCCGATCGCACCGCCGGCGATGAGGCGGCCCTCCCAGGTCTGCGGGTCACCGGCGAACAGGTGCACCAGGCCGAGCATCGACACGACGATGAGCCCGGTGCCCAGGGCGATCCGCCCGCGGTCGCCGGGGCGCTGCTCGACGCCGACCATCAGGGCGATGGCCAGGGCGATGAGCGCGACCGGCAGGATGAGCGCGCCGGCGCCGATGACCAGGTGCGCGCCGTGGGAGATGGCCGCGCCGATGGGGCCGGCGATGTCGAGCCACACGGAGGCGCCGAGCACGGCCGCCAGTCCGAGGATCGTCAGGGCGATGCCGTCCATGTCGGCGGGTTCGCGTTCCTCCTCCGGCTCCGTGGTGGCGCGGGAGTTCTTCACGGGTGCGGTGTCGGCGGGCTCCTCCCGGCGGCGGGTGGCGCTGCGGGTGAGGTTGCCCATGCCGCGGGCGAGGGAGCTCAGTCCCCCTCCGACCGCACGGAAAGCGCTGCCGGTCCTCTCGTCGGAGGTCTCAGCAGCGCGGAACGCAGAGGTCTGGGGGGCCGGTGGTGCGGCCTTCGAGGAGCTGCGTCCTGAGGGCCGGGTGCGGTCCTTCCTGGTCCCCTTCTGGGTGCGGGATGCCGAGCTTCGTACAGACATGGCCCCCACTGTAGTTGCTCAAACCACACTATTCACATCAGCCACACCGGACTCAGGTAAAACTTCCGCTATGAAACAGTCAAGTTCACAGCCCTGATCGGCGGACGTCGGAGGCGGTGCCGTCGATAAGCACCTCGACCGCATCGCGCCCGTAGACCCACAGCAGAAGCTCCCCCACGGAGCCCGACACGCGCACCACATTCTCGCCGTCGAGGCTCACGCCACGCTCATCCGCCGCGACGATCCGCGGCAGCCCCGTCGGATGGAGGATCACCGGCGAGAGACTGCGGCGGAGCAGACGCGGCGCCAGCATCCTGAGGATCCCGTGCAGCTGCTCCTTCACCACCGCACTGAACTCACGCGGCCGCGCCACCCCGTCACCGCGGCGCACGTCCTCATGGTGGACGAAGTGTTCCGCGGTGTTCATCTGCTTGTCGACGAGCCGCACCGGGTTCAACCGCCCCGGCCCCTCCGCCCAGTCCCGGACGAGATCCTCATAGTCACGCTCCCCCGCCCGCGCACTCGCCCTGGCCAGACGGCCGGCCAGCGCGGGCACGAACATGCCGAGCGCCGCCGGCAGGTTGTTCTCGCGGAGGTACAGGTGCACCGCGAGATCCCGGGTGGTCCACCCCTCGCACAGCGTCGGGGCGTCGGGGCCGAGCTCGAGGAGGAGGGCGGCCAGGCGGGCACGTTCGGTGCTGGAAAAAGACATGCACCCCAGCATAGTGCCGGGGTGCATGTGACGAACGGGATTAGAGCGACGGGCGTGCCGAGGCCCTGATCTGGTCGTCGTCGATGGTGCTGTCGATGTCGGAGGTCATCGGGACCACCGTCGGCAGGATCATCGGCTCACGACGCCACTTCTGCTCCACGAAACGGGAGATGCGGCGACGCAGCTGCTGGACCATGCGGTACGGGTTGTTCTCGCCCTCCGCGGCCAGGTCGTTGAGGACGGTCTCCGCCAGCTCCTTGACCTCCGGGGTCATGGCGCGGTCGTCCTCGGTGAAGCCCTTCGTCTCGACGGTCGGGGACTCCATGAGACGGCCCGTACGGTTGTCGATGACCGCGGTGATGGAGATCAGGCCGCCGGAGCCGAGGCTCGTGCGGTCCGCCAGGACATCGGCGTCGACCTCACCCATGGTGGTGCCGTCGACGTACAGGTTACCGACCGGGATCTGGCCGACCACCTGGGCGCGGCCGTCGACCAGGTCGACGACGACACCGTTCTGGGCCAGCACGACGCGGTCACGCTCGGTGCCGGTCGCGATGGCCAGCTCCTTGTTCGCACGCAGGTGACGCCACTCGCCGTGGACCGGCATGGCGTTCTTCGGGCGGGCCGCGTTGTAGAGGAACAGCAGCTCGCCGGCGTAGCCGTGACCGGAGGTGTGGACCTTGGCGTCCTTGCCGGTGATCACGGTCGCGCCGATCTGGGCGAGCATGTTGATGACACCGAACACGGCCTCCTCGTTGCCCGGGACGAGCGAGGAGGACAGGATGATCAGGTCGCCGTCACGGACGGTGATCTGACGGTGCTCACGACGGGCCATGCGGGACAGGGCGGCCATCGGCTCACCCTGGGTACCGGTGGTGATGAGCATGACCTTGTGCGGCGCCATCTTCGAGGCGTCGTCCATGGACACGATCGTGCCGCGTGGGGCCTTGAGGTAGCCCATCTTCTCGGCGATCTCCATGTTGCGGATCATCGAGCGGCCGTTGAACGCGACCTTGCGGCCGGCGGCCACGGCGGCGTCGACGGCGGCCTGCACACGGTAGACGTTGGAGGCGAAGGACGCGAGGATGACCCGCTGGCGGGCATCCGCGACCAGACGCTTGAGCGTCGGCGCCACATCGGCCTCGGACCCGGAGACACCCGGGGTCGTGGCGTTGGTGGAGTCGCACAGCATGAGGTCGACGCCCTCGTCGCCGAAGCGGGACAGGGCCGGCAGGTCGGTCGGACGACCGTCGGTCGGGGTCTGGTCCAGCTTGATGTCACCGGTGTGGATGACCAGACCGGCGCCGGTCTTGATGGCCAGGCCCAGGCAGTCCGGGATCGAGTGGTTGACGGCCCAGAAACGGATGTTGAACGGACCGCGGTTCTCGTTGGACTGCTCGTTGACCTCGATGAGCTTCGGACGCAGGCGGTGCTCCTTGCACTTCGCCGCGATGAGCGCGAGGGTGAAGCGGGAGGCCAGGATCGGGATGTCCGGGCGCAGCTTGAGCAGCCACGGGATGGCACCGATGTGGTCCTCATGGCCGTGGGTGACCACGAGCGCGTCAACGCGGTCGAGGTGCTTCTCGATCGGACCGAAGTCCGGCAGGATCAGGTCGACGCCCGGCTCACCCGAGGACGGGAAGAGCACGCCGCAGTCGACGATGAGCAGACGGTTGTTGTACTCGAAGACCGTCATGTTGCGGCCGATCTCCGAGATACCGCCCAGCGCGTAGATGCGCAGGCCGTTGCGCGGGGCCTTCGGCGGCTCCGGCAGACGACGGGTCAGGTCAGCGCCCTGCATGGACTTGACGACGTTACGACGTCCCCGTCCACCCTGCTGGCCACCCTGACCGCCCTGACCGCCCTGGCCGCGGCCACCACGGCCACCGCGGCCTCCACGGCCGCCGCCACCGTTACGGGAGCGGTTACCGTCGCCCCGCGGGGCGTTGTCGGTCTCCTGGGACTTCCGTTCGGTGGTCTTCTTCTCGGCGGATGCGCCGCTTCCGTTCGTTTCCGGGGTCGGTGCCTGGAAAACCGGGGATGCACCAGTGCTCTCGGTCTCCGGCGGGCCCGCCTTGCGGGTAACCTTCCGGGCACGATTACGGGATTCAGTCATATTTAAAGGACTCCAGCCTTTTCCATGTCACGGCGGAGGGCCTCAATCTCCTGCTCGTCGGGAGCGACGACAGGCAGACGCGGGTCCCCCACCTCAATGCCCTGCAGACGCAGGGCAGCCTTGGCCATGCTGACACCACCCAGGCGACCCTGAGCGGCGATCAGCGGTGAAAGAACAGTGGCGTTGATTTCCCGCGCACGGGCGAGGTCGCCTTCCTCGAAACTTGTGTACAGCTCACGCAGAGCCTGGGGTGCGGCATGGCCGACCACGGAAACGAATCCCGAGGCGCCGAGAGACAGCCACGGGACGTTCAGCGGATCATCGCCCGAGTACCAGGCGAGACCGGTCTCATGCATGAGCGGTGCAGACTCGGCCATGTTACCCTTTGCATCCTTCACCGCACGAATGGTGGGCAGCTCCGCGAGTCGGCGGATGGTCTCCCCCTCGATCGGGATCGAGGAGCGCGGCGGGATGTCGTAGAGCATGATCGGCAGGTCAGTGGCCCCGGCGACGGCCTTGAAGTGCTGGTAGACACCCTCCTGGCTCGGCTTCGAGTAGTAGGGGGTGACCACGAGCAGGGCGTCGGCGCCGGCCTCTGCGGAGGCGCGTGCCAGCTCGATGGAGGAGGCGGTGTCGTTGGTGCCGGCACCGGCGATGAGCTTGGCCCGGTCGCCGACCTCCTCCTTCACAGCCTTGAGCAGGCTGATCTTCTCGTCGACCGTGGTGGTCGGGGACTCACCGGTCGTGCCCGCGAGCACGAGGGCGTCCAGACCGTTGTCGACGAGGTGGGCCGCGATACGGCGGCCGGCCTCAAGGTCAAGGGCGCCGTCCCGGTCGAAGGGGGTGACCATGGCGACGCAGACGGTACCGAAGTCCTCGACCCCGGTCTTCGAAGTCATACCTGTACTCATGGTGTTCAAGGTTACCTGTTTACCTTTCCGCCTGGGGAATCCCCGGCAGGTCAGAAGTCTGTGGCGTAGGGGCTGACGGCCATCTCGGTGCCGTCGGAGAGGGTGGAGATCTGGAAGTCGGCGAAGAGCACCGGGGACTGCTCCGCGAGGAGGCGGAGGCACGCGACCGCCAGGGCACGGATCTCGACGTCCGCGTGTTCGGTGGCCCGGGCCCCGATGAAGTGGCGCCACGCCCGGTAGTTGCCGGTGACGACGATGCGTGACTCCGTGGCGTTCGGCAGCACCGCGCGGGCGGCCTGCCGCGCCTGCTTCTTGCGGAGCAGGGCGTTGGGCTCCTCGGAGAGCTTGTCCTCGAGGGCGTCGAGAAGCTCCTGGTAGATGAAGCGCGACTCGTCGACGGCGCGGAGCATCATGCGGGCGAGCTCCGGGTCGTCGGAGATGAGCTTCGGCAGCACGACCTCGGCCTCGTCGGTGTGGACGAAACGCTGGGAGAGCTGCGAGAAGCTGAAGTGCCGGTGGCGGACCAGCTCGTGGGTGGCTGAGCGGGAGATGCCGCGGATGTAGAGCGTCGCGGTGGCGTGCTCGAGAAGTGCGGTGTGCCCGACCTCCATGATGTGGCGGAGGTAGGCGTCGTTGGCCGCGGTGCGCGGGTTGGGTTTGTCGAAGGTCTCGTAGCAGGCGCGGCCCGCGAACTCGACGAGCGCCTCGGCGCCGGTGGCGGATTCATCGGCCTCCCAGTCCACGCCGGCGGGCGGGGTGAACTGCGTGGCCGCGATGAGCTGGACGTCCAGGTCGACGGGCTTGGCCACTGCCTACATCCCCAGGTAGCTGTCGAGTCCCACGGTCAGGCCGTCATGGTTGGCCACCTCGCGGACACCGAGGAGCACACCCGGCACGAAGGAGGTGCGGTCGTAGGAGTCCTGGCGGATGGTCAGGGACTGGCCCTGCGCGCCGAAGATGATGTCCTCGTGGGCGACCATGCCGGTCATGCGCACGCCGTGGACACGCACGCCGTCGACGTCAGCGCCGCGGGCTCCCTCGAGGGTCTGCTCGGTGGCGTCCGGGATCGGGCCCAGGCCGGCCTCCTTGCGCGCCTCGGCGATGCCCTGCGCCGTGTGGATCGCGGTACCGGAGGGGGCGTCCAGCTTGTAGGGGTGGTGGTACTCGACGACCTCGGCGGAGTCGAAGAAGGGGGCGGCCTGCCGGGCGAAGGCCATGGCCAGCACCGCGGAGATCGCGAAGTTCGGGGCGATGAGCACGTTGCCCGCGCCCTCCGCCGCGCACCACTCACGGACCTGGGCGAGGCGCTCCTCGTCGAAACCGGTGGTGCCCACCACCGCGTGGATGCCGTTGGCGATGCAGAACTCCAGGTTGCCCATCACGGAACCCGGGGTGGTGAAGTCGACGACGACCTCCGCGCCGGCGTCGAGAAGCATCTGCAGATCATCGTCCTGGTCGACCTGTGCGACGAGCTCGAGGCCCTCCGCCTCGTTGACGCCCTCGCACACCGCCGAGCCGACACGGCCCTTCGCACCGAGCACTCCCACCTTGACCGCCATGGTTCCTCCTCTGAGTTCCTGAAAGATTCGGTGTCCCAGTCTAGGCGCATAGGATCGGGACATGCGCATCAACATCACCAGCATCTACGTCGAGGATCAGCAGAAGGCGCGGGACTTCTACGTCGACACCCTCGGATTCCGCGTCCGGCACGACATTCCGGTCGGCGACGGCGCCCGCTGGCTCACGCTCGTCTCCCCCGAGGA
>NZ_DUOE01000043.1 GCF_012838985.1 Corynebacterium sp.
GACCGCGTGCTTCATGGCCTGCGCCATCGCCACCGGATCCTGGGAGCGGTTGACCGCGGAGGCCAGCAGCACACCGTCGCAGCCCAGCTCCATGGCGAGGGCGGCGTCGGAGGCGGTGCCGACGCCGGCGTCGAGAAGCACGGGCACCGTGGCGCGCGAGCAGATGAGCTCGATGTTGTGCGGGTTGAGGATGCCCAGGCCCGTGCCGATCGGCGAGCCCAGCGGCATGACCGCCGCGCAGCCGACGTCCTCGAGACGCTTGGCCACGACCGGGTCATCGGAGGTGTAGGCCAGCACGACGAAACCCTCGGCGACGAGGAGTTCGCAGGCGTCGATGAGCTCGACGACGTCGGGGAGCAGGGTGTGCTCGTCGGCGATGACCTCGACCTTCACCCAGTTCGTGCCCAGCGCCTCCCGGGCCAGCTTCGCGGTGATGACGGCGTCGCGGGCGGTGCGGCAGCCCGCGGTGTTCGGCAGCGGGGCGATGTCCAGGCGCTGGAGCATGTCGAAGACGGACTCGCCCTGGTCGGCCTTCGCCGCGTGACGACGCATCGCCACGGTGGTCAGTTCCGTCCCGGAGGCCACGAGCGAATCCTCGAGCATGGACATGGACGTCGCGCCGCCGGTGCCCATGATGAGGTGGGAATCGAAGGTGCGGTCGGCGATGGTGAGCATGTGTCAGCCTCCCTGGACTGCGGTGAGAATGTCGATGGTCTGGCCCTCCACGAGGGGGCGGTCCCACCCGGAACGCGGCACGACGTCACCGTCGACGGCGACGGCGACCCCGGCGCCCGGCAGCTGGCCGAGGGTCTCCTCGAGCAGCCCGAGCAGGGTGGTGGCGGTGGTGGACACGGACTCGTTGTTGACGGTGAGGTTCATGATCACTCCTGGTGGGCGGTGTGACGGTGCGGATCGCAGGCCGCCAGATCGATGCCCGGGTCGGTGCCCTCCACGAGGTGGACCGCCACGTCGGCGGCCAGCGCGGTGAGCAGGATCCCGTGGCGGAAGTAGCCGGTCGAGACGATGAGGTGCTCGTTCACCTTCCCAAGGTACGGAAGATCATCCGGCGTGCCGGGGCGCGCCCCCGTGGTGGCCTCGAGGAAATCGCACTCCTCGATGCCCGGCACCAGGCGGGTGGCGTCGCGCAGCAGGTCGTGCACGGCCCCGGTGCGGGGGATGGGGCGGTCATCTTCACGGCTCGTCGCGCCGATGGCCAGCGTGCCGTCCGTGCGGGGGATGAGGTAGACGGGACGGTCCTCCACGAAGCCCCGCACCACCCGCGTGAGCAGCGGCTGCAGATGCTCCGGCACCCCCAGACGCAGGATGTCGCCGTACACGGGACGCAGCTGCAGACCCGGGTACAGGGCGGCGGCCCCGAGACCGTTGGCCAGGATGACGCGCCCGGCGGGCAGCTCCGTCGCGTGCTCGCGCACGATCCGCACCCCGAGGTTGTCCAGCGCATCGAGCAGCGCCGTCGCGAACATCCGCGGGTTGACCTGGTGGTCGCCCGGGATGTGCACGGCACCCGCCAGCTGCGGGCTGAGCGCAGGCTCCAGGGAACGGGCCTGACGCAGCGGCAGACGCTCCGCGGTCATGGAGTGCTGCGCCTGGTAGTCGGTCAGCTCCGCCAGATGCGTCGCATCGGCACGGTCCGCCGCCACGACGAGGGTGCCTTCGGTGCGGTGCCCGGTGGGCAGGTCCGTGTGCTTCCCGACGACCTCCAGCAGCCCCGGATACAGCTCCGCCGAGCGCAGCATGAGGGGGAACAGCGCCTCCTGCCGGTAGACCACCTCCGCCACCGGGGCGAGCATGCCGCCGGCATGGTGGGTGGCACCCGACGCCGGGGCCGGGTCCTGCAGGGTGACCTCGTGGCCGCGGTCGGCCAGGCGCAGGGCGGTGGCCAGGCCGACGAGCCCGCCTCCGACGACAGTGATCACTTCTGACCCTCCTCGAAGCCGGCGATGAGACGTGCCGCGTACTCCTGCGGGTCCGCGGCCTCCATGAGCCCCCGGACCACAGCCAGACCGGCGACCCCGGTCGCGGCCAGATCGGCGGCGTCCCCTGCCCGCACGTCACCGATGGCGACGACCGGCACCTGCGAGACCGCCACGATCTCGCGGTAGCCCTCCACACCCAGCGGCGCGCGGCCGGAGTCCTTCGTCGGGGTCGGACGGTAGGGGCCGGCACCGACGTAGTCGATGAGGTCGCCGTACTCATTGGCGGCCTCCACCAGCTCCCGGGTGCCCGTGGTCAGACCCACGACGGCGTCCGGGCCGAGCAGCTCACGGACCGCCGGAATCGGCAGGTCGGTCTGCCCGACGTGCACGCCGTGGACGGGCAGCCCCTCACGCATGAGGGCGAGGGCGACGTCGACGCGGTCGTCGACAAGCACCGTGGCACGGTCGCCGACCTCGCGGGCGACGGCCGCCGTGAGTTCGTACAGATCCAGCGCGTCGATGGGCTTGCTGCGCACCTGGACGATGCCGCAGCCGCCGTCGACGGCCCTGCGCACCACCTCGAGGATGTGCTCCGGGTCACCGGAACCCGTCACGAGGTAGCAGCGCAGGTCAAGGGAGGGTCGCATTGTTCACCGATTCGAGATAGACGTGGGAGCCGCGCCTGCGGAACTCCTCTGACATGGTACGCATCCCCTCGACCGCCTCCGGCTCACCGACCTGCGGGATGCCCAGCTTCGCGCCGAAGGTGTCGCGGATGTCCTGGCTGATACGCATGGAGCAGAACTTCGGGCCGCACATCGAGCAGAAGTGCGCCGTCTTCGCCGGCTCCGCGGGCAGCGTCTCATCATGGTAGGCCTGCGCGGTCTCCGGGTCGAGGGAGAGGGCGAACTGGTCGTGCCAGCGGAACTCGAAACGAGCCTTGCTCATCGCATCGTCCCAGTCGCGGGCCCCCGGATGGCCCTTCGCCACGTCCGCGGCGTGCGCGGCCAGCTTGTAGGTGATGACACCGGTCTTCACGTCATCGCGGTTCGGCAGCCCCAGGTGCTCCTTCGGGGTGACGTAGCAGAGCATCGCGGTACCGCCCATGGCGATGTGCGCCGCACCGATGGCGGAGGTGATGTGGTCGTAGCCGGGCGCGATGTCCGTGACCAGGGGACCCAGGGTGTAGAAGGGGGCGTCGGAGGCCCACTCCTGCTCCAGTTCGTTGTTCACCTGGATCATGTTGAGCGGCACATGCCCCGGACCCTCCACCATGACCTGGACGTCGTACTCCCAGGCGCGGCGGGTCAGCTCACCGATGGTCTTGAGCTCGGCGAACTGGGCGTCGTCGTTGGCGTCCGCGAGGGAACCCGGGCGCAGGCCGTCACCGAGGGAGAAGGCGACGTCGTACTGCGCGAAGATCTCACACAGCTCGTCGAAGTTCTCGTACAGGAAGGACTCCCTGTGGTGCGCCAGGCACCAGCCCGCCATGATCGAGCCGCCACGGGACACGATGCCCGTCACCCGCTCCGTGGTCAGCGGGATGAACGGCAGGCGCACGCCGGCGTGGACGGTCATGTAGTCCACACCCTGCTCGCACTGTTCGATGACCGTGTCGCGGAAGATCTCCCAGGTGAGGTCCTCGGCGACACCGTTGACCTTCTCCAGTGCCTGGTAGATGGGGACGGTGCCGATCGGGACGGGGGAGTTACGCAGGATCCACTCGCGCGTGGTGTGGATGTCGTTGCCGGTGGACAGGTCCATGACCGTGTCCGCACCCCACCGGGTCGCCCAGCGCAGCTTGTCCACCTCCTCCTGGATCGACGAGGTCACGGCCGAGTTGCCGATGTTCGCGTTGATCTTCGTCAGGAACTTCCGGCCGATGATCATCGGCTCGGACTCCGGGTGGTTGATGTTGTTCGGCAGGATCGCACGACCACGGGCGATCTCCGAACGCACGAACTCCGGATCGCAGTGCTCGCGCAGCGCGACGAACTCCATCTCCTTCGTGATGACGCCCTGCCGCGCGTAGTGCATCTGCGTCACCCGCCGGCCCTTCTTCGCGCGCAGCGGCGGACGCTTCTCGCCCTTCCACTCCGCCGACGCCTCGCCGCGCCGGGTCGCCGTCTTTCCGTCGTCGGCCAGGTTGCGGGGACGCCCCTCATACTTCTCGACGTCGCTGCGGTCTGCGATCCACTCCGCCCGTAGCGCGGGCAGCCCGACGGTGACGTCACACTCCGGGCCCCGCGTGCGGTAGATACGGAACGGCTCATTCGGACCGTCAGGGGAGTCGTCCAGGTGGATCTCCGTCTCGGGGACGCTCAGACCGTTCTTCTCGATCGGGGAGAATCGGTGCTTGGGGTGGATTTCCGTGCCGGAGTCATGGGTCGGCTGCATGCCTACGCCTCTCTTCCTACGCTGGTGCTAACCAGACAGGTTCATACGGTGCTCGCGCGGCCTGATTGTCTGATCAGCGCGATCTCAGCCCGATGCCTCGGGCGCCCGTGGGGACGGGAGGAAGCCTACCACCCCGGAAATTTTGCGGCAGAGCAGCGGGTGTGGGAGACTGTGCGGGTTGTATGTAACGGGCATGAACCGGTCGAGCGTCCCATTCCGGGAAGAGCCGCCAGGGTCCTCTGTCCAGAACTGAAAAGGAACATGTCGCATGAACATTCTCGACAAGGTTGATTCCGCGCAGCTGCGCGAAGACATCCCGGCCTTCCGCCCGGGTGACACCCTCGACGTCCACGTCAAGGTCATTGAGGGCTCCACCGAGCGTACCCAGCTGTTCAAGGGTGTCGTCCTGCGCCGCCAGGGCTCCGGCATCCGCGAGACCTTCACCATCCGCAAGGTCTCCTTCGGTATCGGCGTGGAGCGTACCTTCCCGGTCCACTCCCCGAACATCGCCTCCATCGAGGTCGTCCGCCGCGGTGACGTCCGTCGTGCGAAGCTCTACTACCTCCGCGAGCTGCGCGGCAAGGCAGCCCGCATCAAGGAGAAGCGCTAATCACCTGGCGTTTTCCACTGAATCTCCCCGCATCCTCGTGGTGCGGGGATTTTCTTTTGGCAGGCTATTGACTCATGGGTGTGGCGTGGGTTACAGTCTAGTTATTGCTTCACCGGGCAGTTAGAGATAAGGCCAGGGTGAAGAAGTGGACCCCGGTAGTCCGGTCGAGAGGCGGGACCCGGGGTCTGCGCATGTCTGGGGCGTCCTAGTAGCCCATCTGGTTTGCGCATTCCTGTGTCCACCCGCTGGTCCCGTCAGTGAAAAAGGTGGTCCCGGTCTCGTACATCATCGGGTCGCCGCAGGAGGCGATCGTCTTGTCGAGGATCCGCGGGGTGTCAACACCGGGGGCCCCTGTGAATCCGATGACCGGGGCCGGCGCTTCTGTGGTCGGCTCTGGCGCCGGCACCGGGGCAGGAACGGGGTCAGGGGTGAAGACGGGGGCCGGGGTTGGCGGTGTGGGATTCGGGGTGCTTTCCACCTGCGCCACCGGGACCTCCGGCAGATCAAACTCCCATCGTGATTTATTGAAGGAGTCGGTCAGGCGGAGAGTCTGGGCATCTGTCGGGATTCGGTAGCGTTGTTCGGTTTGACGGGTGTCCCCGGGGAATGTCTCCTGCTCCCATGTCCCTCGCCAGCCAGTGTCCGGGAGGCAAGCCGACTCGATCTGAATGGGAACGTCGTTTCCGCTCGCGTCCAGGATGGACCAGCCTGTCAGGAGAGTCCACATGGCGGAGTCGAATTCCGGTGTCACCGGAGACTCGGCTGTTGTGACCGTGGCATGCAGGTCAATGAAGGGGCCTTCGACAATGTCCCCGGTGATGCTGTCCGTGCACGTGTCCATGAGACGGAGCTGGTCCACGGTGAAATATACAGAGCACTCCCCGTCGTCCGCACAGTCGGTGCCGTGCTGCTTGCCGACAACGCCCGTGATCGGGCCATTGACCACAGTCCCGGAGGATCCCGGAGAGGGGGTTTCGGGGGAGGGGCCCGTCGCGCAGCCGGTGAGCACCAGTGCTCCGGCAGTCAGGATCGACACAATGGTCTTCTTCACTGGAGCCCTTCTTCGTGAATGCGGGTTGACGCGGCTGAGCTTAAGTCGGCGGCTGGACATGAGGGTGGGAGGTCGAACACCCTGGCGGTGGTTGCCAGCGGTCCGCCTATTGACACCGGAGTGTGTCCTGGGTTACATTAATCGGACAAGCTTCACCGGGCAGTTAGGGATAAAGGCCAGGGTGAAGAAGTGGACCCCGGTAGTCCGGTCGAGAGACAGGGCCCGGGGTCTGCGCATGTCTGGGGGGGGAAACCTGGTCTCCGGGGTGGAGGCTGGGCAGCCCTGTCTCAACCTGTCGAATCTGTCGTCGGCGGTGATGCATTTCCCCAGGTCGCGGAGCCGTGGGAAAAACAGAATCGACCGTTTGGGACAGGCGGGTTCTAGGCCAGCAGCTGGCGGGAGGCCAGGTCCCGGTAGAGGGGGTTGGTCTCCATGAGCACCGCATGGGTGCCTGTCCCGGCGATGCGGCCGTCGTCGAGCACGATGATCTGGTCGGCGTCGGTGACCGTGGACAGCCGGTGGGCGACGACGACGAGGGTGCGGTCCTCGGCGGAGGCGTCGATGGCGTCGAGGATGAGCTGCTCATTCTGGGAGTCGACGGCGGAGGTGGGTTCGTCGAGCAGCAGGATGGGCGAATCCATGAGGAGCATGCGGGCGAGGGCCAGGCGCTGGCGCTGACCGCCGGAGAGGGTCAGGCCGCGGTCGCCGAGTTCGGTGTCCAGTCCCTCGGCCTCCTCCATACGTTCACGCAGGTTGACCTGGTCGAGGGCCCACCAGCACTGCTCGTCGGTGGCGTCCGGGGTGGCGAGGCGCAGGTTGTCGCGGACGGTGCCGGCCAGGACGGCGGCCTCCTGTTCCACGTAGCCGACGATCTCACGGACCGAGGCACGGGTCAGCTCCGCCATGTCCTGGTCGCCGAGCCACAGGCGGCCGGAGTCCGGGTCGTAGAAGCGCTCGATGAGGGCGAGCATGGTGGACTTACCCGAACCGGAGGGCCCGACGATGGCGGTCTTGCGGCCGGCGGGGATCTCCACGCTGATGTTCTCCAGGACCGGGGTCGGCTCCGAGTCCTCCGAATCGGGGGAGTAGGAGAAGGAGACGTCGTCGAAACGCACGGAGTGGGCGGGGCGCGCCGGCACACCGGTGGTGGACTCCGGCTCCTCGTCCATGACCTGCTGGATGCGTTCGATCGCTCCCATGGCCTGGCGGATCGTGGTGATCGCGCCGAAGATCGAACCGAGCGGCATGGACACCATGAAGAGGTAGAGCACGAAGGTGACCAGGTCGGCGACGGTGATGGTGCCGGCGGCGACGCGGGCACCGCCGATGCCGAGGACGAGCAGGAAGGAGCCCTGCATCGCCAGGCCTGCGGCGGGGAAGATGAGGGCCGCGACGCGGGCGATGCGGACACCCTGGAGCCAGGCGTGGTCGGCGTCGGCACGCAGGTCGGCCTCCACCTTGTCCTGGGCTCCGGAGGCGCGGATGGTGCGCACCGCCACCAGGGCGCGGTCCATGCCGGCACCGAGATCACCGACCGCCTTCTGCGCGCGCTTGGTGTAGCGCTGGATGAGAGTGGAGGAACCGATGACCGCCACCAGCGTCACCGCGACGACGGCCAGGACGAGGGCGAGCATGAAGACGTCGACAAGTGCCATGAGGACGATCGCACCGATCATCGTGGCCAGACCGCCGATCGCACTGACGAGGCCGCCGGTGAAGGCGGAGCGGATGATGGTGGTGTCCGAACCCAGGCGGGTCACCAGGTCGCCGGTGCGGTGCCGGTCATACACCGGGATCGGCAGGCGCAGCAGGCGGCCGATGAGGTCGTGGCGGGTGGCCTTGACCGCGGTCTCCGCGGTGACGGTGAGCAGGTAGGACTGCAGCGCGCCGAGCACGGAGGACACCACGAGCAGCACCACGAGGATCCACGCGAGGTGGGCGATCGGCCCCTCGCCGACGGTGGAGATGAGCTGGTTGATCACCATGGGCTGCGCCAGCCCGAGGGCCGAACCGACCAGGGAGAGCACCACCGCGGCGGTGAGGGCTCCCTTGTGGTGGCCGAGCATGGCGAGCAGCGCGCGGAACGCGGAGGACTTCATGTCGTACCAGTGTAGGCCCGTCACCTGCTGCTAAGCTCGGTCCCCGTGACTGATTCGGAGAAGACAACCGGGGAATCTGAGAAGAAGCCCGCACCGTGGTACATCGAGATCCCGGTGGTCATCGCCCTGACCCTGCTCGCGATCTTCCTGCTCCAGACCTTCGTCGGTCGGGTGTACATGATCCCCTCGCAGTCGATGGAGCCCACCCTGCACGGCTGTGCCGGCTGCACGGGTGACCGCATCTTCGTGGACAAGGTGTCGTACCGCTTCGGTGATCCGGAGCCGGGGGACGTCGTCGTGTTCAAGGGCACCGAGTCGTGGAACCAGGGTTTCGTGTCCCAGCGTTCCCAGAATGACGTCGTCCGCGCGCTGCAGAACTTCGGTTCCTACGTGGGGCTCGTCGCCCCGGATGAGAATGACCTGGTCAAGCGCATCATCGCCACCGGTGGACAGACCGTGTCCTGCCAGGAGGGTGATCCGGCGGTGATGGTCGACGGGCAGCCGGTCGACCAGTCCTACACGCTGCAGCCCCTGGCGTACCCGGTTGACCCGGCGACGGGGTCGGACGCCTGCGGTGGCCCCTACTTCGGTCCGCTGACGGTGCCGGAGGACAGCTACTTCATGATGGGCGACAACCGCACCAACTCCGCGGACTCCCGCGCGCACATCGGCGATGAGTTCCAGGGCACGATCCCGGAGGACCACATCCGCGGCAAGGTGCAGTTCATCATCTTCCCGTTCAACCGCATCGGCGGTGTCGCCGACCCGGCGATCCAGTAGTGGAGGAGCTTCTCGACGCCCGCGGCCTCGGCCCCGTCGCCGGCGTCGACGAGGCGGGCCGTGGCGCCTGCTGCGGGCCCCTCACGGTGGCCGCGTGCATCCTACCGCCGGGGGAGATCCCCGGCCTCGAGCGGCTCACCGACTCCAAGAAGCTGACACCCGCCTGGCGGGAGAAGCTCTACCCGCTCATCATCGAGGCCGCCGTGGCGTGGTCGGTGGTGACCATCTCCGCGACCGCCATCGACGCCCGCGGCATCCAGCACGCCAACATCTCCGGCATGCGGCGCGCGGTCGCGGCCCTCGACGTGCGCCCCGGCTACGTGCTCACCGACGCCTGGCACATCCCCGGCCTCGATGTCCCGCACCTGCCCGTCGTCGGCGGGGACGCGGTGGTGCGGTCGATCTCCGCGGCCAGCGTCCTGGCGAAGGTGACCCGTGACCGCCTCATGGTGGAACTCGACGAGACCTACCCGGGCTACGGTTTCGCGTCGCACAAGGGCTACTCCACGAAGGTGCACATGGCTGCGGTGCGCCAGCACGGCGCGACGCCGGAGCACCGATACACTTACGCCAACGTCGTCAAGGCCCACGACGAGTGGCTGAACATGCAGGAGGCAGAAGACAGTGAGCGCTGAGGAACTCGACAACTACGAGGCAGAGGTTGAGCTCTCCCTGTACCGCGAGTACCGGGACGTGGTCAGCCAGTTCTCCTACGTCGTGGAGACGGAGCGGCGCTTCTACCTGGCCAATGCGGTGGAGCTCATCCCGCACACCGACGGCCGCGACGTCTACTACGAGGTCCGCATGTCGGACGCCTGGGTGTGGGACATGTACCGTTCCGCCCGTTTCGTGCGGTACGTCCGTGTCATCACGTACAAGGACGTCAACATCGAGGAGCTGGACAAGCCGGACCTCATCCTGCCTGAATAGTCAAGTGCACCCCGGCCCCGGCTGTGGATAACTCCCTGTTATCCACAGATCCGGGGCTCCGTGCTTTCCGACGCTCGCCTTTTCCCCTCATCCGCGTCACCCTGAGGACGACCACATCGTCACATCAGGGGGAGACACATGAGCACCATGCAGAGAAGACGTTCACGACTGGGCCGGCTGGGGGAGTCCGAGGCCGCCCAGTTCTACCGGCGCCGGGGCGCGGAGGTCCTCGCCCGCAACGTCGCCTATCCGGTCGGGGAGCTGGACCTCGTCTGCCGGGAACCGGACGGCACGATCGTGTTCGTCGAGGTCAAGACGCGTTCCGGGCGGGGTTTCGGGGGAGCGGAGGCGGTCACCGGCCGGAAGCTGGCCCGCATCCGGCGCGCGGCCACCCGTTGGCTGGAGGGACGCGGGTACGTCGCGGTGCGTTTCGACGTCCTCGTGCTCACCACCACCGGACACGGCTTCGACGTGGAGTTCTACGAGGGGGTCGAGCATGGCGCTCGGTAGGTCGTTGACCATCGCCCTGGAGGGCGTGACCGCCCGGATCGTCACCGTGGAGGCCAACATCGGCCCCGGGCTGCCGGGCATCCACCTCGTCGGGCTGGGGGACACCGCGGTGAGTGAGTCCCGCGACCGTATCCGCACCGCCGTGGCCAACTCCCGGCTGCCGTGGCCGAAGACGAAGATCGTCGTCTCCATGTCGCCGGCCTCGCTGCGGAAGTCTGGTTCGCACTTCGACCTGCCGACCGCCCTGGCGGTGCTGGCGGCGGGTGTCCCGGCACCCCGGCTGCGGGATGCGGTGGTGGTCGGTGAGCTGGGGCTCGACGGCACCGTCCGCCCCGTCCCCGGTGTTCTGCCGGCACTGCTCGCGGCTCGTGCCCACGGCTGCACCCACGCACTCATCCCACCGGGAAACGCCGCCGAGGCCACCCTCGTGGAGGGGCTGACCGTGCTCACCGCCGACTCCCTCACCGACGCCTGGGCATGGGCCACCGGGGACGGTGACCTGCCGGTGGCGCGGGGTGAGGTGGACGTCGAGAAGCGGAACCTGCCGGACTTCGCCGACCTCGCCGGGCAACGGGAGGCGCGCCGGGCGGCGGAGGTGGCCGCCGCGGGCGGGCACCACATGCTGCTCATTGGGCCACCGGGGTCGGGGAAGTCGATGATCGCGGCCCGCCTGCCGGGGATCCTCCCGCCGCTCACGCCCGCGCAGTCGCTGGAGGCCACGGCGGTGCACTCGGTGGCCGGGCACGGGGCAGCCGTCACCCGGGCGCCGTTCATCGATCCGCACCATTCCATCACCCGGGCGGCCCTGCTCGGCGGGGGACCGGGGACCGCGCGGCCGGGGGCGGTGAGTCTCGCACACCACGGGGTGCTCTTCCTCGACGAGGTTTCCGAGGTGCCCGCCGCCATCCTCGACGGGCTGCGCACCCCGCTGGAGGACGGTCGCGTGCGGCTCCTGCGTGCGCGCCGGGAGGTGGTGTTCCCCGCGCGTTTCCAGCTCATCCTCGCTGCCAACCCCTGCCGGTGCGCGACGGAGGATCCGGCGCGGTGCCGCTGCCGCTCCCACGAGCGGGCCGGCTACCTGCGGAATCTCTCGGGACCGTTGCGGGACCGCCTGGACATCACCGCCCGCACCTCCGCGGCCGGGGTGCTGGCGGGGGAGGAGGAGTCCTCGGCCGTCATCGCCGCCCGGGTGGCGGCGGCCCGTGACCGGGCCCAGTGGCGCTTCGGCACCGTCAACGCCGCGATGGATCCGCACTGTCTACGGCGTGAGCATCCGGCGGATGAGGCGGGTATGGCGATGCTCGGCAACTCCCTGGCCAACGGCGAGATCACCCAGCGGGGCGTCGACCGTTCCCTCAAGGTGGCGTGGACGCTGGCCGACCTGGAGGGTGCGGTGCAGCCGGACCTCGACCACGTGGCCCGCGCCATGGAACTACGGGAGGACGCATGAGCCGCCTCGCCTGGGCCTACCTCAACCGCGTCGTCGAGGGACCGTCCCGCCCGCTGCAGCAGCTCCTCCACGCCGGACGTGACGCCGAGGAGATCGCCCACGGCATCCGCACACGCGCCTCCTGGCTCGGTGACCTGGCCGGGCAGACCGAGGCGCGCCACACCTGGGACCGCGCCGAGGAGGACCTCGCCGCGGCCGCCGTGGTGGGTGCCCGCCTCATCGCCCCGGACTCCCCGGAGTGGCCGCACGCCGAGTTCGACCTCGCCTTCGGTTTCGCCGCCACCGGCCGCAGCGACCATCTGCGCAGCTACCAGGCCGACGCCGTCCCACCGCATGCACTGTGGGTGAAGGGGCAGCCGCTGGGGCAGACGGTGGCGCAGTCGGTCGGGGTGGTGGGCACCCGCGCCGCCACCCGCTACGGAATCGAGGCCACCCGGCAGATCGCCACCGGCCTGGCGAGCCACCAGTGGACGGTCGTCTCGGGCGGGGCCCTGGGCATCGACACCGCCGCCCACGAGGCGGCCCTGGCCGCCGGGGGACTCACCGTCGTGGTGGCCGCCTGCGGCATCGACCGCTCCTACCCCGCCCGCAACGCGACCCTGCTGGAGAGCATCGCCGGGCAGGGCACCTGGATCAGTGAATACCCGCCGGGCACTCCACCGCAGCGGCACCGCTTCCTCACCCGCAACCGGCTGGTCGCGGCGCTGACCGCCGGCACCGTCATCGTGGAGGCGGCCTGGCGTTCCGGGGCACTCAACACCCTGTCCTGGGCGGAGGGGCTCGGGCGGGTCACCATGGCGGTGCCGGGGCCCGTCACCGGGGCGGGCTCACTGGGGTGCCACGAGCGCATCAAGGAGGGACGCGCCCAGCTGGTCACGGGCTCCGACGACATCCGTGCCCTCCTCGGCGCGGCCGGGTCCCTCGACGTCGCCGAACAGTACGAGCTGGCCTTCGCCGCCACCCCGGTCCAGGCGCTGTCCCGCAACGAGCTGCGCGTCTACGACGCCGTCGACCCCGCCGGCACCGAGACGCAGACGGTCGCGGAGACCGCCGGCCTGCCCTTGCCGCTGACGGTCCACCTGCTCCTGGACCTGGCGCGCCGGGGTCTGCTCACGCGCGACGGCACGATCTGGCGGAGGGCCGATACACTCTGAGCACATGAGCACCCACCCGTCCCAGCTGGCCGAGGCCGTCGAGGACTTCGCCGAGCACGCCCGACTGGTGCGCGGCCGCTCCGAGGCCACCGTCCGCGGCTACCGCTCGGACCTGCTCGCCCTGGCCACCCGGGTGCCCACCTTCGCCGCCTTCACCCTCCCCGCCCTGCGTGCCTGGCTCGGCGCGGCCGCGGCGGAGGGGAAGTCACGGGCGACGC
>NZ_DUOE01000044.1 GCF_012838985.1 Corynebacterium sp.
GATCTGCGCGACGTCGTCGTCGGTGCAGATGTACGGCGGCATCGTGTAGACGAGCCGTCCGAAGGGGCGCAGCCACACGCCCTCCGCCAGGGCCGCCTCCGTGGTGGCCCGCATGTCCACGGGGTGGTCCATCTCCACGACGCCGATCGCGCCGCGCACCCGCACGTCCGCCACCCCCGGGGCCCCGGCCAGGTCGGCCAGCCCCGCGCGCAGGCCGGCCTCGATGCGGGGGACGTCCTCCCGCCAGGTGCCCGCGGCCACCAGGTCGAGGGAGGCGCACGCGACGGCGCAGGCCAGCGGGTTGGCCATGAAGGTCGGGCCGTGCATGAGGGTGTCGATGGCCGCCGCCACCTCCGGGGTGCACAGGGTGGCGGCCAGTGTCATGAATCCGCCGGTCAGCGCCTTGCCCACGCACATGATGTCGGGGCGCACCCCGACGCCGGTGGTGACGAAGAGCTCGCCGGTCCGGCCGAAGCCCGTGGCGATCTCGTCGACGATGAGCAGGATGCCGTGGCGGTCGCAGATCTCCCGCAGCCCCACGAGCAGGGCGGGGTCGTGGAAGCGCATGCCCCCGGCACCCTGCACCCCGGGCTCGACGATGACGGCGGCAACGGTGGTGTCGACAAGCATCTCGAAACGCCGGAGGTAGTCACCGACCTCGCCGGTGGGTGGGGCCGGTGCGAAGATCTGCTCGGCGAGGGTCCCCGCCCACAGGGAGTGCATGCCGCCGTCGGGGTCACAGACGCTCATCGCGGCGAAGGTGTCGCCGTGGTAGCCGGAACGCCAGGTGAGCAGGCGGGTGCGCTCCGGCCGGCCGATGCCGCGGGAGTACTGCAGGGCCATCTTCACCGCGACCTCGACGGAGACGGACCCGGAGTCGGAGAAGAAGACGTGCGGCAGGCTGGTCATGTCGACGAGCCGCTCAGCGAGCCTGACCGCCGGTTCGTGGGTGAGGCCGCCGAACATCACGTGGCTCATGCGGCCGATCTGCTCCGTGGCGGCGGCCACCAGCGCGGGGTGGCCGTGTCCGTGGATGGCGGCCCACCAGGAGCTCATGCCGTCGATGACGCGGCGGCCGTCGGCGAGTTCCAGATGGATGCCCTCCGTGGCGGCGACGGGGAGGTTCGTGGTGTGTGCGGGCGCGTAGGGGTGCCACACGTGGGCCCGGTCGCGGCTGACTATCTCGGCGGGTTGCACAGTGCTCCTCCGGCAGGTGGACGATGGTATTGAACACCATTCAATCACGCCGCTCAGTCCCAGTTGTCCGCGGCCACCACCGTCGGGTCCACCTCCAGTCCCGTCCAGCTGACCGACAGCTCCCCCAGGGCCTCCTCCTGCAGCGTCTCCACGGCCTGCGCCTTGTAGAGCTCCAGCAGGGCGAGGAAGCGGCCGACCACCTCCATCGACACCGTGCAGTCCCGGGTCAGCGCCTGGAAAGTCAGCCAGTGCCCCACCCCCATGAGCTGCAGCGTGTCCAGGATGCGCCCGGCCTGCTCCGGGACCGACACCGCCACCTGATGCAGATGTGCGGTGCCCACCTCCTCCGGCGGACGCGGACGGAACACCCCCGCGGCGACCTCCGCGAAACCGGCCGGCGTGAGCCCCAGCACCACCGGCGGCATGAGGTCCGCGAACTGCGGCTCCATGCCCACCGCCCGCGGGTAGCGGCGCTGCGCCTTCTTCTGCCAGGTGGCGAACAGGTCGGCCACCTGCTTGTACGCCCGGTACTGGAGAAGTCGGGCGAACAGCAGGTCACGGGTCTCCAGGAGGGCGAGGTCCTCCAGGTCGTCGACGTCCCCGCGCGGGAGGAGGCGGGCGGCCTTGAGGTCCAGCAGGGTGGCGGCGACGACCAGGAACTCGGTGGTCTCGTCGAGGTCCGCCGTCTCCCCGAGGGCACGGGTGTAGGCGATGAACTCGTCGGTCACCTCGGAGAGGGCCACCTCGGTGACGTCGAGACGCCGGGACCCGATGAGCTGCAGCAGCAGATCGAAGGGCCCCTCGAAGTTGTTGAGCGCGACCCGGAAGCCCGGGGACTCCGCCTGCCCACCGGTCACCGGAGCGCGGTCCGCTCCAGCACCTCGAGGGCCAGGTTGCGGTACTGCTCCGCGCCCTGGGAGGACGGTGCCCAGGTGATGATCGGCTCACCGGCGACGGAGGTCTCCGGGAACCGCACCGTGCGGGTGATCACCGAGTCGAAGACCCGGTCACCGAAGACCTCCACCACGCGCGACATGACCTCGCGGGCGTGGGAGGTGCGACGGTCGAACATGGTGACCAGGATGCCCAGGATCTCCAGGTCGAAGTTGAGGCGGTCCGCGACCTTCTCCACCGTGTCCGTGAGCAGCGCCAGGCCACGCAGCGAGAAGTACTCGCACTCCATCGGGATGATGACACCGTGGGAGCAGGCCAGCGCGTTGACGGTGAGCAGACCGAGGGAGGGCTGGCAGTCGAGGATGATGAAGTCGTACTCCTTCATCACCGGACGCAGGGCGCGGGCCAGGGTCTGCTCGCGGCCGACCTCGTTGACGAGCTGGATCTCCGCCGCCGAGAGGTCGATGTTGGCGGGCACCAGATCCATGCCCGGGACCGCGGTCTGGTGGATCGCCGAGTGGATCGAGGTCTGGTTGTCGAGCAGCAGATCGTAGACCGTGATGTCGAGCTCGTCGTGCGGGACGCCGAGGCCCGCCGAGAGCGCGCCCTGCGGGTCCAGGTCGACGAGGAGGACCTTGCGGCCGAGCTCCGCGAGGCAGGCGCCCAGGTTGATGGTCGACGTCGTCTTGCCGACGCCGCCCTTCTGGTTGCACATCGAGATGATCGTCGCGGGCCCGTGCCTGTCCAGGGGCTCGGGCTGCGGCAGCTCGCGCACCGGGCGGCCGGTCAGACCGAGCTCGACACCGGGATCCTGAGACAGTCCCTCTCGGCTCACAGTCATACCCTCTTCCTTGACTGAATCGACTACCGGCTAATTACGCCATTGTCACACAGGGTACATCGTGAATCCCGTGGACTTCGACGACACGTCGCAGTGCCGAAAAGTCAATGCTAAAGACTTGACGTAGACATCTGATGAGTAATCATTTATTCTCTCCCTCATGCATCTGTACTTCCTGTAGGAACACACCCCGCACACGCCCTCCGGCCCAGCCGTGACGTCGGCGTGTGCTCCGTCGTTCCCCACACACCCACGTACAGAAAGCACCCCGATGCCCGCACATCTCCGCGCGGAATCCATATCCGCCACCCGCGGCACACGCACCGTCTTCACCGACCTCTCGCTCACGCTCTCCCGCGGCGACCGTCTCTTCGTCGTCGGCGAGAATGGCCGCGGCAAGACCACCCTCATCCACGTCCTCACCGGACGCCTCCTCCCCGACTCCGGACACGTCACCCGCCACGGCAGCCTCGCCGTCGCCGAACAGCAGATGGCCGTCTCCGGCACCGTCGGTGACGCCGTCCGCGAGACGATCCGCCCGGCAGAGCTCGCCCTCGCGCGTCTCGACGCCGCCCTGCCCACCATCGAATCCGACCCCGACGAGTACACGACGGCACTCGTGGAGGCCGAGCGCCTCGACGCCTGGGACGCCCACCGCCGCGTCCGCTCCGCCCTCGCCTCCCTCGACGCCGACTTCCCCGACGAGGTGGCCCTCGACGACCTGTCCGTCGGGCAGCGCTACCGCGTCCGCCTGGCGTGCCTGCTCGCCGGCCACCACGACCACCTGCTCCTCGACGAGCCCACCAACCATCTCGACCACGCGGGACTTACCTAGCAGCTCCGCGAACGCTCCGGCTCGGTGCTCGTCGTCTCCCACGACCGGGCGCTCCTGGCAGATCTGGCCACCACGGTCCTCGACCTCGACCCCACACCGGACGGACTGCCCCGCGTCTGGGGCACCGGCTACGAGGGGTACCGGGCGGGGCGCGCCGCCCTCGAACAGGCCTGGGCGGACGACCACGCCGCCCAGACCGCCCGTCAGGCACGGCTGCAGTCCGACCTGCAGCAGGCACAGTCCCGGCTGAGCACCGGCTGGCGCCCGCCCAAGGGCACCGGCAAGCACGCCCGCCAGTCACGGGCCCCGGGTGTGGTCCAGGCGGTGAAGCGTCGGCAGGAGGCGCTGGAGGCCAATGCCGTCACACTGCCCCCGCCACCCCCGGTGCTCATCTTCCCGCGCCTCCACGCGAAGCCGACGCGCACCTACCTCCACGCCGAGGGACTCTCCCTGGAGGGGCGCCTCCGCGGACCGGTCGACCTGACGGTCCGGGGCGGCGACCGCCTGGTCATCACCGGCCCCAACGGTGCGGGCAAGTCGACGCTCATCGACATCCTCACCGGCCGCCTGTCACCCGGCACCGGTGTGGTCAGCGTGCCCGATCGGGGCGCCCTCGGATTCCTCCCCCAGGAATCCACGGACACTGATGAGCCGCTGTCCATGGGTCAGCAGCGACGCCGCGACATCGCGCGCGTCCTCGCCGCCTCCCCCGCGGTACTGCTTCTCGACGAACCCAC
>NZ_DUOE01000045.1 GCF_012838985.1 Corynebacterium sp.
GACGACCCACGCCTGCACCCGCCCGGTGTCGGCGACCGTGCCGGAGATGACCACCTCCGGCACCGCCCGGACCACGTCCCGCCCGAGCGGGCCGACGTAGCGGACCATCGCGCTGGTGGCGCGGACGGCACCCAGGGCGGTGAGCGTCGCGGCACCCGGGTACGTCTCCGACCCCGCGCACAGGCCGACGACCCCGCCGCTGTACTTGTCGTGTCCCGCGCCGGGTTCGAGCGACCCCCGCCAGGTCACGGCGTGCAGCGGGTGGAGGGGAGCCGGCCAGTCCCGGCCGGATTCCAGCGCGCGGAACGGCTGGACCTGCGGGGTCCGCCCCCGGAGCACCTCCTCCGACAGTGCCGCCGAGAGGGAGTCCTCCCCGTTGGCGATGTCCGCCACCAGCACCTCCCCGCACGCGTTGCCCACCGCATGCGCGAGACGCAGACCCCCGAACGTGACGGTGACGTCGGCGGTGACGTGGTGCTCCGGCAGGGCACCGGTGTCGGCGTCGACCCCCGAGGGGACGTCCACCGCCAGGACCGGGACCCCGTCCTCCCGGGCCTGCCGCAGCCAGGCCCCCAGCTCCGGGGTGAGTCCCCCGGAACCACCGATGCCGAGGATGCCGTCGATGATGAGGTCCGGCTGCGTCGGCAGCTCATCCACGACGACGCCCCCGGCCTCCCCGAAGGCCGCCAGCGCCCGTTCATGCACCCGGCCCTCCCGGCCGAGGAGGACCGCCCGCACACCGTGGGCCGCGGCCAGCTCCGCCCCCGCGTAGAGCGCGTCACCGCCGTTGCCCCCGGAACCGACCAGCAGGCAGACCTCGGCCCCCTCCACCCCGGCGAGCATCGTGGCCGCCGCGACGGCCACCGCATGGGCCGCCTGGCGCATGAGGTGGTCGGGCTCCGGTTGGGCGTCGAGAAGCACCTGCTCGCAGGCACGGATCGTGGCGACCGGATGGGCGGAGCTGCGCAGCATCATGACTTCAGGCTAGTCATCCCCCTGACACGACGGGCACCAGAAGAGGTTGCGGCCCTCCATCACCCGGTGACTGATCGGCGTGCCGCAGACGTAGCAGGGCAGCCCGGCGCGACGGTAGACGTAGACCTCGCCGCCGTGGTCGTCCTCCCGGGGCTCCCGGTTCATGGCCTCCGGGGTGTGGTCCGCGCGCACGGTGTCGATGCGGCCCGACTCCACACCCTCCGCCATGAGCCCCACCAGGTCGAGCCAGATGCTGTCGAACTCCGCCTTCGTCAACCGGGTGCCCGGCAGGAACGGGGAGATACCCAGCCGGAACAGCGTCTCCGCGCGGTAGATGTTGCCCACCCCGGCGAAGAGCTTCTGGTCCATCAGCTGCGAACCGATGGTGCGCCGCGACCGGTGGACCCGCGGCCACAGGGCCTCCGGATCGGCGTCCCCGCGGATCGGATCCTCCCCCGACCGCGCCCGGATCTCCGCGTACTCCTCCTCCGTGATGAGCCGGCACCACTGCGGCCCCCGCAGATGCGCCGCGACATCCCCCGCACGGATCCGCAGACGGATCTGCCCCCTCAGCTCCTCCGCCGGCTCGAACGTCAACTGCCCGATGAGACCCAGGTGGATGTAGACGATGTGCTCCGGGTGGGGTGCGTCGAACTCGATGAACAGATGCTTGCCGACGGCCTCGGCCCGGGTGATCCGGTGGCCGTCGAGAAGCTCCGCCTCGGCGGAGAAACGACCCTGCGGGGACGTGACCTCCAGTGCGCCGCCGGTGAACCCCGCGTTCAGATCGCGGGCGAGACGATGGATGACATGACCTTCAGGCATGCCGGACAGTCTAGTTCCCCCGCTTCCGCGCAGGTCACCGGGATGAAGGAGTGCGCAGCTGCGCACTGCGAGAAGTTCGGACGGACACTGAGGCGGTAGAGTCAGTGCAGTCAGAGCCACGAACCCAGGGGAAAAACGCATGCCGCACAGGATCGGATTCGATCGCGAACGTTACATCGAACTGCAGTCGGAGCACATCAACGCCCGCCGCTCGGAGATCGGCGGCAAGCTGTACCTCGAGATGGGCGGCAAGCTCTTCGACGACATGCACGCCTCCCGCGTCCTGCCCGGCTTCACCCCGGACAACAAGATCGCCATGCTCGAGCGCATCCGCGAAGACGTCGAGATCATCGTCTGCCTCAACTCCAAGGACCTCGAACGCCAGAAGATCCGCGCCGACCTGGGCATCCCCTACGAGGAGGACACGCTCCGCCTCATCGACGTGTTCCGTGAGCGCGGCTTCCTCGTGGAGAACGTCGTGATGACCCAGCTCACCGACGACAACCCCATCGCCCACGCCTTCATGGAACGCCTCCAGCGTCTCGGACTCAAGGTGCACCGCCACCGCGTCATCCCTGGCTACCCGACGGACACCCGCCGCATCGTCTCCGAGCAGGGCTTCGGCGTCAACGACTACGTCGAGACCAGCCGTGACCTGGTGGTCGTCACCGCGCCGGGTCCCGGCTCCGGCAAGCTCGCCACCTGCCTGTCGCAGGTGTACCACGAGTACCAGCGGGGCGTGAAGGCCGGCTACGCCAAGTTCGAGACCTTCCCCATCTGGAACCTCCCCCTCGAACACCCGGTCAACCTCGCCTACGAGGCCGCCACCGCCGACCTCGACGACATCAACGTCATCGACCCCTTCCACCTCGCCGCCTACGGCCGTCAGGTCACCAGCTACAACCGCGACGTCGAGGTATTCCCCCTGCTGCGCACCCTCCTGGAGACCCTCGCCGGGGAGAGCCCCTACCAGTCGCCGACCGACATGGGCGTCAACATGGTCGGCCACTGCATCTCCGACGACGAGATCTGCCGCGACGCCTCCCGCCAGGAGATCGTGCGCCGCTACTACAAGGCCCTCGTCGAGGAGCGCCGCGAGGACCTCGACGACGTCGTCTCCTCCCGCATCGGCATGATCATGTCGAAGGCCCGCACCACGGTCGAGGACCGCCGCGTCGTCGCCCCCGCCCTGGCCGTCGCGCAACAGACCGGTGAGCCGGGCTCCGCGATCGAGCTGGCCGACGGCACCATCATCACCGGCAAGACCACCCCGCTGCTGGGCTGCTCGGCCGGCATGCTGCTCAACGCGCTCAAGCACCTCGCCGGCATCGACCGGGAGCTGCACCTGCTGTCCCCGGAGTCGATCGAACCGATCCAGACCCTCAAGCTGGAGCACCTCGGCTCCCGCAACCCGCGTCTGCACACCGACGAGGTGCTCATCGCCCTGTCCGTGTCCGCCGCCGACAGCGACGACGCGCGCCGGGCCCTGGCCGAGCTGAAGAACCTCCGCGGCTGCGAGGTCCACACCACCACCATCCTCGGTTCGGTGGACGAGGACATCTTCCGCAACCTGGGCGTGTTGGTCACCTCGGAGCCGGAGTACTGGCGCAAGTCGCTGTACCGCAAGCGTTAGGGTGCTGTCTCAACCTGTCGAATCTGTCTGCATGGCTCATCATGCATAACCGCCTGACCTGCGGTTCCGTGAAAGCGGGAAATACAGGATCGACAGGTTGAGACAGCCGGTCGGAGGGCGCCGGATAGACTCAGAGCCGTGGCCATCAGCAAAATCCTCCTCTACTACCGCTTCACCCCGATCGCCGACCCGAAGGCGGTGATGCTCTGGCAGCGTGACCTGTGCGAGTCGCTCGGGCTGCGCGGACGCATCCTCGTCTCGGAGCACGGCATCAACGGCACGGTCGGCGGTGACATCGACGCGTGCAAGAAGTACATCCGCAAGACGCGGGACTACCCGGGCTTCAAGGACATGGAGTTCAAGTGGTCCGAGGGCGGGGCGGAGGACTTCCCGAAGCTGAGCGTGAAGGTGCGCGACGAGATCGTCGCGTTCAACGCCGCCGGCGAGATCAAGGTCGACGAGGACGGCATCATGGGGGGCGGTGTGCATCTCAGGCCGGAGGAGGTCAACGAGCTCGTCGATGCCCGCGGGGATGAGGTCGTGTTCTTCGACGGCCGTAATGCGATGGAGGCGCAGATCGGCAAGTTCCGGGACGCGGTCGTCCCGGACGTGACCACCACGCACGACTTCATCGGGGAACTCGAGTCCGGCAAGTACGACTGGATGAAGGACCGGCCGATCATCACCTACTGCACCGGCGGCGTGCGCTGTGAGATCCTCTCCTCGCTCATGCTCAACCGCGGGTTCCGGGAGGTCTACCAGATCGACGGCGGCATCGTCCGCTACGGCGAGAAGTACGGTAACTCGGGCCTGTGGGAGGGGTCGCTGTACGTGTTCGACAAGCGCATGCACGTGGAGTTCGGTGAGGACTACAAGGAGCTCGGCCACTGCCTCCACTGCGGCGGGCACACGAACAACTTCATCAACTGCCTCAACGAGGACACCTGCCGGAAGCAGGCGCTGGTCTGTGAATCATGTGCGGCGCAGCCGGCGACCGCGCACTGTGGTCGCCCGGACTGCGCCGACGTGGCGGCCCGGGTGGCAGCCGGGGCCTAGTTGCTGAGGGCCGCGATGAGGATCTGCCAGGTCTGCAGCATCCACATCATGGCGAAGGGGATGAGCACCCAGAAGACGCCCATCCACGGGCGCCACCGGGTGTAGCTGTTGAGCTTGCGCACCATGATGACGGCGCAGCCGATGACGCCGGCCATGGCGAAGGCGCTGGTGACGATGGGCCACCAGATCTGCGCGGAACGGGTGCACAGCCAGGCGGCCTCGCCGGCGTCGCACAGCGGGCCGCCCATCAGGCGGGTCACCAGGGCGAGGAGGAAGCCGCCGCCGATGGTCACCACGAACGTGCCGATCATCCAGGTGATGGCCTGCCGGGTGGAGCGTCGGTTGCGCTCCTGCTGCAGGATCGGGTCGGTGGAGGAGGCGAGTTCCTCGGCGGTCTTCGGCTCGGGTGGGCGCCGGTTGTGGAAGTCGGCGTCCGCCGTGAGGTCATTCTCCGGGTGGTCCAGGAAGTTACGCCAGTTCAGGCGGCCGGGCTCCGGCTGAGAGGATTCGTTCTCCGGGTGACTCATGGAATCAACCTTAGACCCCCCGTCAATCCCGTGGCGAGGGGTGGATGAACACCGGGACGTGCACGTGGCGGAGGAACTCGGTGGCCGTCGAGCCGACGAACACGCGCTCCAGCGTGCCGGGCGGGGTGGACCCGAGGATGAGGAGGTCACCCTTGCGCCACTTCAGGGCGTCGATGGCGCCGGCCCAGCCGTGACCGGTGCCGATGTCGGACTCGACCTCGACGTCGGGGTACAGGTCCGCGATGACGTCGTGGCTGCGGTCGAGGACGGCGAGGGAGTGCTCCCGCCATTCGTCGATGAGTTCGCGTGAGAAGTCGAGTTTGTCGTGGAAGGCCTGGTCGGCGATCCCTGACGGGGAGAAGGCGAGGATGCGCATCCCGACGTCCCAGTTGTCCGCGAGGTTCGCGGCGTAGTGGAGGGAGTGGTCGTTCTCGTCGATCTCGGTTTCGAGGAATGCGTAGTTCACCCGGGTGACGCCGCGCTTCGACAGCCGCACCGCACGTGGTGCGAGCCCCAGGGGCACCGGGGAGGAGTGGAGCAGCGCGTCGGCGGTGGAGCCGGCGATGAACCGGCCCTTCGGTGCGGTGGACTCGGAACCGAGGATGATCAGGTGCGCCCCGAAGTCGTCGGCGGCCTCGCTGATGAGGAAGGACTCGCTGGGGCCGTCGAGGAACACGGAGTACTGCTCGTCCCAGGCCTGCTTGTCGACGCCCGCGTTGTTCAGCGCCCGCTTCACCGCGGTCTCGCAGGCTTCCGCCTGTTTACGGAACCACTTCTGGTACTTGCCGCCGAGGCGGCTGAAGGAGGACGCCGGCCAGGGCCGGGTCAGGGTGGAGACGACGCGGATCTGCACGTCGGTGGTACGACTGAGCCAGGCCGCGAGCTCGATGGACTCGGTGCCCGGGGAGTCGGGGCGCCACGCGACCAGGATGCGGGAGGGGGCGTCATCGGCAGCGATAAAAGTGGATGCCATTCATTAATCGGGGTGTAGGGGGGTGTTTACGCCCCCTATTATCCCCGTTTTACCCCTCGTTTGTGTCAATGAGGTCGGCGCCATAGTTGTCGGCGAGTTTGTTGATGATTCCGGTCAGTTCGCCGACGCGGGCGAGGTCCTCCTCGCTGAGGGTGCCGAGCATCTCCGCGAGGTACTTGGTGCGCTCCTCGCCGACACGCTCCAGCTCGCTCTCGCCGAGGCTGGTGAGCTGCACGCGCACGCCGCGACGGTCGTGCTCGTCGCGGATGCGCTCCACCAGCTCCCGCTGCTCCAGCTGGTGGAGAGCATTGGAGGCGGTGGGCATGCGGATGCCCTCCTTGCGGGCGATCTGGCTGATCCGCGCGGGTCCGCGGTCCTTGAGACGCGCCATGATCGACAACTGCGGTCCCGTCAGGGCGGACTGTTCGGCAATGCGGAAGTACATGACGTACAGCTTCGTCATTGCCGGACGGATCCGGGCGGCGATGTCCTCAGGGGTCGATGGTGTCATGGTCTCCATAGTAGACACCTTTGTCCCCGAAACCGATACGCCCGGAGAGCCTGACTAGTCGTCGGCGCCGATGATGAATGCCTCGAGCTGGGCGCGGGCATCCTCGTCGGCCATCTGCACCGGCGGGGACTTCATCAGGTAGGCCGAGGCCGGCAGGACCGGGCCGGCGACCTTGCGGTCGAGGGCGATCTTGGCGGCGCGGACGGCGTCGATGATGATGCCCGCGGAGTTCGGGGAGTCCCAGACCTCGAGCTTGTACTCCAGGTTCAGCGGGACCTCACCGAAGGCGGTGCCCTCCAGGCGGACGTAGGCCCACTTGCGGTCGTCGAGCCACTCGACGTAGTCGGACGGGCCGATGTGGACGTTGCGGTCCTCGGTCTTGCCGGCGATGGGGGACTCCACCAGGTTGGAGGTGACGGCCTGGGTCTTGGAGATCTTCTTGGACTCCAGACGGTCACGGTCGAGCATGTTCTTGAAGTCCATGTTGCCGCCCACGTTGAGCTGCATGGTGCGCTCCAGGCGGACACCGCGGTCCTCGAAGAGCTTGGCCATCACGCGGTGGGTGATGGTGGCGCCGACCTGGGACTTGATGTCGTCGCCGACGATCGGGAGACCGGCGTCGATGAACTTCTGCGCCCACTCCGGGTCGGAGGCGATGAACACCGGCAGGGCGTTGACGAAGGCGCAGCCCGCGTCGATGGCGGCCTGGGCGTAGAACTTGTCCGCCTGCTCGGAGCCCACCGGCAGGTAGGAGACGACGACGTCGACCTCGGCGTCGCGAAGCGCCTGGGCGACATCGACCGGAGCCTCGGAGGACTCCTCGACGGTCTCCATGTAGTGCTTGCCCAGACCGTCGAGGGTCGGGCCACGCTGCACGGTCACACCGGTGGCCGGGACGTCGGCGATCTTGATGGTGCAGTTCGGGGACGCCTCGATGGCGTCCGCCAGGTCGGTGCCCACCTTGGCGGCATCGACGTCGAAGGCTGCGACGAACTCCACGTCGGAGACGTGGTAGTCACCGAACTGGACGTGCATCAGGCCCGGGACCTTCTCATCGGCGGGGGTGTCCTTGTAGAACTCCACGCCCTGGACCAGCGAAGTGGCGCAGTTACCTACACCGACAATTGCCACGCGAACCTTGCTCATATATCCGTTCACTCCTTGCGTCAGGTTATTCAACGGTCCATCGTATGCCGTCGCATGCGCGGAAAGCAGATCGGGGGCCAGCATGATCGATCAAGAAGCCTGGTGCGGGCAGGGTCCGGACGTGCGTAGACTGCACGGCGTGACAGGAGAACACGTCGTCTACCGCAATGAGATCTCGCACCGTTTCGCCCGCGCTGAGCTGCTGCGTCAGTGGCGGGCCGGTGAGGTCTCCCGTGACGAGGTGTGCGACGCCGACTTCCTGCTCGTCACCGCCGCGCAGTACCACGGCGTGCCCGCCGGCCACGTCTGCCCGGTGTGCGGATCCGATGACCTGCGCATCGTGCAGTGGATCCACGGGGAGCAGCTCGGACGGATGGCGGGGACGGCCCGCAGCGACGAGGAGATCGCCCGGATCGTGGCCTCCGGGCGGGAGGCGACCGTGCACACGGTGGAGGTCTGTCCCCGCTGCCGGTGGAATCATCTGCTCACCGCGGTGACCGCCACGGCCCGCTGACCCGCCCGAACCTGCGGAAAGATTCCCCAACCGGGCCTCGGGGCAGTAGTGTTCACGGGTGTAACAACCCTCATCAGTGATCACAGCGGGGACAACACGTGTCAGACAAGAAGAACACCAGCTCCACCGGCTCGTCGCGGGCTGCAGACCGGGAGAAGAAGGGCATCAGCGAGAAGGCCCGTCGTCACCCGATTCTCACGACCGCCCTGGGTGCCCTGGCCGCGCTGATCCTCATCCCGCTGGGCGTCTTCCTCGTGGCCTACGCCACCGTCGACGTGCCCGAACCCGGCGAGCTGACCTCCGCGCAGGTGTCCGCCATCTATGCGTCGGACTCCTCGACGGAGCTGGCGCGCGTCGTGCCGCCGGAGGGCAACCGCCGTCAGGTGCCCCTCGAGGAGGTGCCGGTGCACGTGCAGAACGCGGTGCTGGCCGCCGAGGACCGTGAGTTCTGGACCAACCAGGGCTTCTCCTTCACCGGTTTCGGCCGCGCCGTGATCGGTCAGATCACCGGCAACCCGTCCGCGGGTGGTGGTTCCACGATCACGCAGCAGTACGTGAAGAACGCCCTCGTCGGTGACGAGCACTCCTACGTGCGTAAGGCACGCGAGCTGGTCTACTCCGTGAAGATGACCAACGAGTGGGCCAAGGAGGACATCCTCTCGGCGTACCTCAACACGGTGTACCTCGGCCGCAACGCCTACGGCGTGGAGGCCGCGTCGCACGCGTACTTCAACAAGTCGATCTCCGAGCTGACCCCGGAGGAGGGCGCGGTCCTCGCCGCCACGATCCAGCTGCCGAGCCAGCTCGACCCGTGGAACAACCGGGAGGGCGCCGAGGCCCGTTGGAACTACGTCCTCGACGGCATGGTCGAGATGGAGGTGCTCCCGGAGGAGGAGCGCACGGGTCTGCACTACCCGGAGACCCGCAACCCGGCCGAGTACTCCGCCTACACCGAGGCGACCGGCACCAACGGCATGATCAAGAACCATGTCATGGACGAGCTCAAGCGCATCGGCATCACCGAGGAGGACGTGACCACCCGCGGTCTGCGGATCACCACGACCATCGACATGCAGGCCCAGAACGCCACGGTCGACGCGGTCCACACCAACCTGGCGCAGCTGCAGGAGGACGCCCGCGCGGGCGTCGTCTCCGTGGAGCCGGGCACCGGTGCCGTCCGCGCCTACTTCGGTGGCGACGACGCCGCCGGCTGGGACTACGGCAACGCCGCCCTGCAGACCGGTTCCACCTTCAAGATCTTCGGCCTGGCCGCCGCCCTCCAGCAGGGCATCCCGCTGTCCGCGGTGTACGACTCCTCCGCGGTCATGCTGCCGGGCAACATCCAGGTGACCAACTGGGACGGCGGCAGCGCCGGCTACACCACCCTGTCGGAGGCGCTGAAGCGTTCCTTCAACACCAGCTTCATCCGTCTACAGGACGACCTGATCAACACCACCCAGGACACCGCCGACATGGCACACGCCCTGGGCATGGCGAAGACCCTGCCGGGTGTGCCGGCGACGCTCACCGAGTTCGGTGAGCAGCCCTACGAGGGCATCATCCTCGGCCAGTACCAGTCCCGTCCGCTGGACATGGCGACGGCCCTGGCCACCCTGGCCAACCGCGGTGTGTGGCACGAGACCTACTTCGTCGAGCGGGTGGAGACCTCCGAGGGCGAGGTGCTCTTCCAGCACGAGGCCGGGGAGGGGGAGCGTCGTGTGGCGGAGGTCGTCGCCGACAACCTGCTCAACGCGATGGAGCCCATCGCCGCCTACTCCAACGGCAACTCCCTGGCCGGGGGCCGCCCGTCGGCCTCCAAGACCGGTACCGCGCAGCTCGGCAACACGGGTCTGAACAAGGACGCCTGGATGATCGGCGCGACCCCGCAGCTGGCCACCGCCGTGTGGGTGGGCACCGCGGACAACACCACCGCGATCTTCAACCCGTGGGGCGGCAACATGTTCGGTGCCGGCACCCCGGCGTCGATCTGGAAGGCCTCGATGGACGGTGCCCACGAGGGCAAGGAGATCGAGTACTTCGCCACCCCGGGTCCGATCAACTTCGGCACCGGCATCCCGTCCGGCGGCAACGCCCTGAGCTACGTCCCGGCCCCGCCGGCACCGGTGTACCAGGCCCCGGCCCCGGCCCCGGCCCCCGCACCGGAGCCCGAGCCGGAGCCGGAGCCGGTCGAGGAGGTCCCGTTCGAGCCGGTCCCGGAGCCTGAGCCGGAGCCGGACACGATTGAGATCCTGCCGGGTCTCGTGATCGAGCTGCCCAACTAAGTGGCTGCCCGAGAGTTTCCTGAGCGCGTCGCCCCGGCCACCACGGAGCCGGTGGCGCGGGGGTTCGTCGATTTCCTGGGTGGTCCCGTGGGCCGCTTCGCGGCGGTGGGGCGCCAGCGGTGGTGGACGCCGCTGCGGGTGCTCATCTCCGTGGCCCTGGTGTTCCTCTCCTTCGGTTTCCTGTCGAAGGCGCGCTGCCTCGAGGGGGTCCGCGGGGAGGACGGGGTCATCGGGCTGAACTGGTCGGGCGACCGTCAGTACATCGCAGCCTGCTACAACGACATCACCCCGCTCTACGGGGGCCGCGGGCTGGACCAGCCGGGCTTCCCCTACGCCTACTCCTGGGTGGAGGGGGATCTCACCCGCTACCTGGAGTACCCGGTGCTGGCGGGTCTGTTCCAGGGGGCGGTCGCGTGGGTCTCGCGCCTGACGTACCCGCTCATCGAGCGCACGCCGTTCACCATCCCGGAGGCCTCCTGGTACTTCGGGCTCACCGCGCTGGTGATGTCCGCGCTGTGGGTGCTCACCATCCGCATGGTCGCGGAGCTGGCGGGCCACCGTATCTGGGACACGGTGCTCGTGGCGGCCTCCCCGCTGGTCATCGTCCACGCGTTCACGAACTGGGACATCCCGTCCATCACGTTCGCGGTCGGGGCGGTCCTGGCGGCCTCCCGCGGGCGGTACGGGGTGGCGGGTGTGCTCATCGGTCTGGGCACGGCCTTCAAGCTGTGGCCCCTGTACCTGCTCGGTGCGTATCTGGTGCTGGCGATCCGTGACCGCCGGTTCGTCCCCTTCCTCACGATGGTCTTCTCGGCGGCGGTCGTGTGGCTGGTGGTCAACGTCCCCGTCATGGTGATGTACCCGGCGGGCTGGGGGGAATTCCTCCGCCTCAACAGTGAGCGCGGAGCGGAGTGGACGACGATCTACCAGATCATCGTGCGCAACACCCCGCTGCCGACCTACCCCGTCGGGTTGCTGAACATCGTCTCGTTCGGCCTGTTCGCCGCCGCGTGTCTGGCGATCCTCATCCTCGGGCTGCGGGCCCCCCGTCGTCCGCGTGCGGTCGAGCTGATCTTCCTCATCGTGGTGGCGTTCCTGGTGTTCAACAAGGTGTGGTCCCCGCAGTACTCCCTGTGGCTGGTCATCCCGGCCGTCCTGGCGCTGCCGCGCTGGCGTCTGCTGCTCACGTGGATGACGGTCGACGCCCTCGTGTGGCCGCTGCTCATGTGGTACATGCTCGGCCCGGAGAAGATGGGCATCCCCTCGGAGCTTCTCGACGCCGCCCTCCTCACCCGCCTCGCCCTCCTCACCGTCATGGTCGTGCTGGTGGTGCGGCAGATGCTGGAGCCTGGGAAGCCGGTGGAGCACCGTATGGTGGACGCATGAGCACCGTCACCGTCCTGGGCATCGCCTCCATCGTCATCGGCTTCCTCTGCATCGCCGCGGCGTTCCACACCTTCATGAAGAAGTACCCGACCGTCTGGCCGGTGGCCTTCGGCATCGGCGCCTTCATCTTCGTCACCGTCATCCCGGTGTTCCTCGCGGTGTTCTTCGCGACGATGCCGGGCGACGTCACACGGTGACCCCCGTGACCACCGGGGCGTCGGCAAGCAATTAACTCTTTGTGCCCCGGGTGCGGTACGCTGCTGGGGTTGCTTGACGCAACAGACCCTCCTGTCACGCCCACATGGGGCGTGGCCGAACACAATTACTAGACCATAGGAGGTGATGAGGTCGATGCGTCACTACGAAATCATGATCATCCTGGATCCGACTCAGGATGAGCGCACCGTTGCCCCGTCCCTGGATAAGTACCTTGAGAATGTCCGTAAGGACAACGGCAAGGTCGAGAAGGTTGATGTCTGGGGTAAGCGTCGTCTTGCCTACCCGATCAACAAGAAGGAAGAGGGCGTCTACGCCGTCATCAACCTCGAGTGCGAGTCTGCGACCGTGCTCGAGCTGGACCGCGTTCTCAACCTGAACGACTCCGTCCTGCGCACCAAGGTTCTGCGCACCGACGCTTAAGAACGGATACTGGGTGACGAGCACACGCCCGTCGCCCGGGCCCGTCACTGGAAGGTAAGAAGAACATGGCTATTGGAGATACCCCCATCACCGTTGTCGGCAACATCGTCGCCGACCCTGAACTCCGCTTCACCCCCTCGGGTGCCGCGGTGGCTAATTTCCGCATCGCCTCGACCCCGCGTGCCTTCAACAGGGACACGAACCAGTGGGAAGACGGCGAGGCCCTGTTCCTCACCTGCAACGTCTGGCGCCAGGCAGCCGAGAATGTCGCGGAGACCCTCACCAAGGGCATGCGCGTCATCGTCAACGGACGCCTCAAGCAGCGCAGCTACCAGACGAAGGAGGGCGAGAACCGCACGGTCTTCGAGATCGAGGTCGACGAGGTCGGTCCCTCGCTGAAGTTCGCCTCCGCCCAGGTCAACCGCAACCCCCGTGAAGGTGGCGGTTCCTACGGCGGCGGTGGTTTCGGCGGCGGCCAGCCCCAGGGCCAGCGCATGCAGCAGGGCCAGCCCCAGCAGCAGCCGTCTCAGTACCAGGGCGGTTTCGGTCAGCAGGGCCAGCAGGCCCCGCAGGCCCAGCCCCAGCAGGCACCCCAGCAGCCGCAGCAGATGCCGGCCAACGACCCGTGGGGTTCCGCCCCGCCGGCCGGTGGTTTCGGCGGTGCGGCCGATGACGAGCCTCCGTTCTGATCGAGCAGATCAACCCACTCACTTTTCCCGACAGGGATGAACAACGAAAGGCAGGGATCATGAAGCTGATCCTCACCGCTGCCGTTGAGAACCTCGGAGACGCAGGAGACGTCGTCGAGGTCAAGAACGGTTACGGACGCAACTACCTGCTTCCCCGCGGCCTGGCCATCGTGGCCACCCGTGGTGCTGAGAAGCAGATCGAGGGCATCCAGCGTGCCCAGGAGGCTCGCGCCATCCGCGACCTCGACCACGCCCGTGAGGTCCGTGAGCAGCTCGAGCAGCTGACCGCAGTGACCGTGCAGGTTCGCACCTCTGACTCCGGCAAGCTCTTCGGTTCCGTGAAGACCGACGACATCGCCGACGCAGTGAAGAAGGCAGGCGGCCCGACCCTGGACAAGCGCACCATTGAGCTGCCCAAGGGTCTCGTGAAGAAGACCGGTAACTACCAGGTCATCGTCAAGCTCCACGACGACGTGACCGGCAAGATCAACTTCGAGGTCGTCGCCGCGTAACTCGCGCCATGACGACGGTCGGGGTTGCCCCGGCCCAACGACAACAGCTTTTCGACGCCCCGCGGAACGTGAACCGCGGGGCGTCGTTGTCGTCTGTGTGGGGAGGTCTGTGCACCGGGTTGTGGACGGGCTGTGGATAATTGTGGACAAACTGGGGACGGTAACCTCCCCGTAACCCTCCGGTGGCCCCGGTGACGCCCTCCCGTCGCCTGCAGGTGCTCCCCGAGGGCCTGTCAAAGGTGCTGGTGAGGGTGGTTATGCACCGTTCGGGGAAAGTTGTCCACAGGGGTGGAAATACTGCTTGACCAGCGGCGATGATGGTCTGTCCACCGGTCGGGGAGGGGATTGTCCACAGTTTGTCCACAGGCCCGGTGGCGTCGAAAAGCGCTTTGACTGCCGTTAACCATGAGTTATCCACAGAACCTGTGGATAACTACCCCGTGAGAGGCCCTCTGAACCTGTGGATGGACCCCGGTCACGTGCCGGGGGAAGTGAGTTGTCCACAGGCTCCTGTGCGGATTCGTGTCCGCCGGGACGGTGACTAGACTGCGACTCATGACTTCAGGAATCAGTGACGCCAGCTTCGACGACGACTACGTGCCGCCGTCGGAGCCGGATCTCCCGGAGGACCCGGGCGCGCTGGTCCCCGCCTTCCAGGCGCCGGAACGCCAGGGCGGCCGGCCGGAGCGGCGTCGCAACCGGGGTAACACGGGTGCCGCCTTCGGTGAGTACCGCCAGCCGCCCCACGACCGCGAGGCGGAGCAGGGCGTGCTCGGCGCGATGCTGCTGAGCCCGAACACCGTCGTGGAGATCATCGGCGAGCTCTCGCCGGAGGACTTCTACCACCCGGCGCACCAGCTGATCTACTCGGCGATGATCGACCTGTTCGGTGAGAGCAAGGACATCGACCCGGTCATCGTCGCCGGCCGGCTCGACCGGCACAACGACCTCGAGCGGGTCGGCGGTGCCCCCTACCTGCACACCCTCATCTCCTCGGTGCCGACCGCGGCGAACGCCCGCTACTACGCGGAGATCGTCGCGGAGAAGGCGATCCTGCGCCGGCTCGTCGACGCCGGCACGCGCGTCGTCCAGCTCGGCTACGAGGGCAACGAGGGCGCGGAGGTCGAGACCGTCCTCGACCTGGCGCAGCAGGAGGTCTTCGCCATCGCGCAGAAGACCGAGACCGAGGACTACGCCGTCCTGGCCGACATCATCGAGCCGACGATGGAGGAGCTCGACCAGATCGCCAACCTGGGTGGCCTGGCGCAGGGCGTGCCCACCGGGTTCGTCGACCTGGACAACCTCACCAACGGTCTGCACGGCGGGCAGATGATCATCGTCGCCGCCCGCCCCGGTGTGGGTAAGTCGACGATCGCGCTGGACTTCATGCGCTCGTGCTCGATCAAGCACAACAAGGCGTCCGTCATCTTCTCCCTGGAGATGAGCAAGTCGGAGATCGTCATGCGCCTGATGTCGGCGGAGACGTCGATCAAGCTGTCCGACATGCGTTCCGGCCGCATGACCGACGAGTCGTGGACCACCCTGGCCAACCGCGTCGGTCAGATCTCCGAGGCGCCGCTGTTCATCGACGACTCCCCGAACCTCACCATGATGGAGATCCGCTCCAAGGCCCGCCGCCTCAAGCAGAAGCACGACCTGCAGCTCATCGTCATCGACTACCTGCAGCTGATGAGCTCCGGCAAGAAGGTCGAGTCCCGTCAGCAGGAGGTCTCGGAGTTCTCCCGTCAGCTCAAGCTGCTGGCCAAGGAGCTCGACGTGCCGCTGGTGGCGATCTCGCAGCTCAACCGTGGTCCGGAGGCGCGTACCGACAAGCGCCCGCAGCTCGCCGACCTCCGTGAGTCCGGCTCCCTCGAGCAGGACGCCGACATGGTCATGCTGCTCTACCGCCCGGACTCCCAGGACCGCGAGGACGTCCGCGCCGGCGAGGCCGACATCATCCTGGCCAAGCACCGTGGTGGCCCCATCGACACCGTCACCGTCGCGCACCAGCTGCACTTCTCCCGTTTCGTGGACATGGCGCGCGGCTGACGGCGGGGCGGGTGGGTGCCTGCCCGCCAACCCTGTAGCGACACATCACTATTGACATAGCGATACATCGCAAGTTATGGTGGCGTCAGACATTCCGATATATCGAAAGGAAAAGAGAATGTACGACATCACCATCAACCAGGGCCCCGCCAACGACTGCTGCGGAAGCCACGGGCATCACGGCGGCGGAGGCGGCGGCCGCAAGCGTCGTCGCATGCACGGACGTCACGGACATCACCACGGCGGCCGCCGGGGCAGGGGACGGGGCGGCCGCGCCGGCCGCGGCGACCTCCGTCAGGTCATCCTCGTGCTGCTTGCCGACGCCCCCATGCACGGCTACCAGCTCATCTCCGAGATCGGGGAGCGCACCGAGGGTGCGTGGACCCCGTCGCCGGGCGGCATCTACCCCAACCTCAGCCTCCTCGAGGACGAGGGTCTGATCACCATGTCGGTGGAGGAGGGCCGCAAGCTCGCCACCCTCACCGCCGAGGGACGCGCCCAGGTCGAGGCCAACCCTGCGTGGGCCGGGATCCTCGACGACTACCGCGAGCGTTCCGACGAGGATCCGCGGGGCCGCTACGGCATGGCCTTCCGGGAGTTGAAGGAGGCGGTGCGTGGGGCGGGCGTCGAGAAGCAGGAGGAGGTCGCCGAGATCATCGCTGAGGCTGCGAAGCGGGTCCGCGCCCTCTAGCGATGTGCACGACCGGCACGATCGAGGCGGCCGCGACCACCGCGCCGCCGAGGAAGAGCGGCGGGTAGCCGAGCAGCGGGCCGAGGTACGACAGGACCAGCGGGACGAAGAAGCCGACGTAGGTCAGTGAGTAGAAGACCGCGGTGGCCGCACCCAGTTCCTTCGGCGGCGCGATGAGCTGGACCTCGCGCAGACCGGAGACCATCATCACGCCGTAGGCGGCGCCCAGCAGCACCGCCGCGGGAAAGACCAGCCAGGGCCACCCCGTCACCGCGACGGCGGTGGCCCCCAGCATGCCCAGGATGACGAAGCCGAGGCCGAGGATCGCCGGCGGCACCAGGTCCGAGCCGAAGCTGGAGGCCAGCGGCTGGATGAGCACGCCGGTACCCATCGTCACCGCCACGACGACGCCGGTGAAGGCCACGGGCCACGTCAATGAGTCGTTGACCAGGGCGGGGAGGACGGCGAAGGACGTCGCCACCGCGCCGAATCCCCAGGGCGCCCAGGCGGCCACGGCGAAGAGGAAGTGGCGCGAGAGCACGCTGCGGGAGAAGAAGTCCCGTCGCACCGCCCCCGGCTGGGGCGCACCACCCGGGGTCTGCCACACCAGCGGCGCGATGAGGATCAGCAGGACGATGTGCACCAGATAGGGCAGCAGGTTGGGGTGGGGGAGGAACTCGGCGATGAGGCCCGCCAGCAGCGGGCCGCCACCGAAGCCGAGGGAGAGCGAGACCGTGGCCCGGCGGGCGCCCAGGTGGGCGGGGCCGGTCGACAGCTCCTGCAGCCAGGCGGCGCCGGCGGCCATGATGAGGCCGATGGCGGTGCCGGCGACGAAGCGTCCCAGTGAGAGCGCGAGGAAGGAACCGCCCGACCCGAAGGCGAGGATCGCGGACCCGACCCCGCCCAGGAGGAGCGCCGGGCGGATCATCGCGCGGCGCCCCTTCACGTCCGACAGGGGTCCGCCGATGAGCAGCGAGGGCACCAGGCCGAGGACGTAGATCGCCAGGAGGAAGGTCACCTGCGACTGGGAGAGCCCCGCGACCTGCCGGTAGGAGGGCAGGAGCGGGGCGAAGATGTTGGCGCCGAAGGCGAGGACGAACATGCCCAGTCCGACGCGGACCCAGGTGCGGGAATCAGTGCTCATGCGGGCCTCCAGGGGGACGGTGCTTGTGTCGGCTTGTGACGGTCCGCACAGTCTATGTCCCGGCGGCGGGGCCGCGGCCCCCGGGGTGGCGTCACCCCCGGAATGGGGTGGGGCGGGCTGATGGCCCCGTCGCGGCCCGGGCTATAAGTGAGGAATGTCACGCCTAAAAGGGTTGATTTCCTGCGCTTTTGCTGCTTCTTAGGGTCACCTATTTAAGGTCGACATTACTAAGGTATGGCTTACCAATGGTGCCTGACCTGCGAAAACGCCGTAAGCTGAGCGTCATCACATAACAGGAACAACGCAGTACCAAGGAGGGACATCATGACCACTCGAGAGTTCAACCCGCGGACCCTGTCAGGCGCAGCCTTCAACCCGGCCATCCGCGTCGAGCGCACCGAGAGGGCCACCATCCTCGAGGTCCCGCGCCAGCTCAGCGACTTCACCCGCGAGCGTAAGCCGAGCCTGCTCGACCGCCTCGCGTGGATGTTCTACTTCGGCTAGACGTCCAGCACCTTGCCGCGCTGCTCGGGGAGTGTCAGCGTGGCCACCGCGGCCAGCAGGAACGCCGCGGAGAACAGGCTGAAGAGGGCGATCGAATCGCCCCACAGCAGGATCGGGGGAACGATCAGCGGAGCCATGATCGACGCGAGGCGGCCGAAACCGGCCGCCGCACCCGTGCCCGCACCACGCACGTGCGAGGGGTAGAGCTCCGGACCGATCGCGTACAGCGCGCCCCAGGCACCCAGGTTGAAGAAGGACAGCAGGCAGCCGGCCACGATGATCGTCGTCTCCGTGGAGGCGGTGCCGAAGAACAGCGCCGACGCCGCCGAGCCCACCAGGAACGTCGCCAGGGTGTGGCGCCTGCCCCAGGCCTCGATGAGCCAGGCCGCCACGGCGTAGCCCGGCAGCTGTGCCAGCGTGATGATGAGCGTGAACTGGAAGGACTTCACCAGCGTGAAGCCGTCCGCCACCAGCAGTGACGGGATCCAGATGAACGCCCCGTAGTAGGAGAGGTTCACGCAGAACCACACGATCCACAACGCGGCGGTGCGACGCCTCAGACCCCGCGCCCAGATGGACGTGGCCTCCGCGAAGTCCTCGCGGGGGAGGTCGCGGAGGCGTTGCTGCTCGGCGGCGTCGATAAGCTCCAGCTGCTGCCTGTCGACGTCCCCCTCGAAGGAGGCGACGACCTGCTCCGCCTCCTCGTGGCGGCCCTGGTCCTCCAGGAAGCGGACGGACTCCGGCAGGCTGCGGCGCACGTAGACGGCGTAGAGGGTCGGGACCATGCCGATGGCCAGGGCCCACCGCCAGCCGTTGTCGCCGGTGGTGACCACGAAGTAGCCGATGAGGGCCGCGGCGATCCAGCCGACGGCCCAGAAGGCCTCGAGGATGACCACCATGCGGCCGCGGTATTTACGCGGCGAGAACTCCGAGACCAGCGTCGACGCGACGGGCAGCTCCGCACCCAGGCCGAGGCCGACCACGAAACGCAGGGCGATGAGCACCGCGAGGCTGCCCGCCAGTGCGGAGGCGCCGGTGGCCAGTCCGTAGACCAGCAGGGTGAGGGCGAAGACCTGGCGACGGCCGATACGGTCGGCCAGCAGCCCGCCGAAGGTGGCGCCCAGCGCCATGCCGACGAAGCCGACGGAACCGAGCCAGGACGTCTGGGTGGGGGTGAGCCCCCAGTGGACGGCCAGGGCGGCCATGATGAAGGAGATGAGGCCGACGTCCATCGCGTCGAGCGCCCATCCGATGCCGGAGCCGAACAGCAGCCTCCGGTGTTTACCTGTGACCGGCAGCCTGTCGAGGCGCTGGTTCCTGGTCAGTTGTTGGTTCATGTTCCGATCTTAAACCCGCGCAGGCGCAGGGAGTTGGTGACCACGAACACGGAGGAGAACGCCATGGCCACGCCGGCGAGCATCGGGTTGAGGAAACCGAGTGCCGCGACCGGGATGAGCACCACGTTGTAGGCGAAGGCCCAGAACAGGTTGCCCTTGATGGTGCCGAGCGTGCGGCGCGACAGCCGGATGGCGTCGACGGCGGAGCGCAGGTCGTTGTTCATCAGGGTGATGTCGGAGGCCTCGATGGCCACGTCGGTGCCGGCGCCCATCGCCAGGCCCAGGTCGGACTGCGCCAGGGCCGCGGCGTCGTTGACGCCGTCACCGACCATGGCGACGTTGCGTCCCTCCTGCTGGAGCTTCTCGACGACCGCCACCTTGTCCTCCGGCATGACCTCCGCGATGACGTTGCCCGGGTCGATGCCCACCTCCGCGGCCACGGCCCGGGCGGCCCCGGCGTTGTCGCCGGTGAGCAGCATCGGGGTCATGCCCAGCTCCCGCAGGGCGGACACGGCGGCGGCGGAGGTCTCCTTGACGGTGTCCCGGACGGTGATGACACCGGCCGGCTGCCCGTCGACGGACACGACGACCGGGGTGCCGCCCTGGTCCTGGGCGGCGGTGAAGGCGGTCTGCAGCGCGCCGGGCAGCTCCCCGGCGGGGCGGCCGACGGTGATGGTGCGGCCCTCGACGGTGCCGGTCACGCCCTGACCGGCGAGGTTCCGGAATCCGGTGACCTCCGGCAGGCCCTCACCCGCGTGGCGGACGACGGCGGCGGCGATGGGGTGCTCGGAACCCGCCTCGACGGCGGCGCCCCAGCGCAGCACGTCCTCGGCGGAGTGCCCCTCACTGGCGAGCACGTCCGTGACTGACATGACGCCGGTGGTGACGGTGCCGGTCTTGTCCATGACGATGGTGTCCACGCGGCGGGTCGACTCGAGGACCTCCGGGCCCTTGATGAGCAGACCCAGCTGCGCGCCCCGGCCGGTGCCCACGAGCAGCGCGGTCGGGGTGGCCAGGCCGAGGGCGCAGGGGCAGGCGATGATGAGGACGGCGACGGCGGCGGTGAACGCCGGGGCGAGCCCGGATCCGAGCGCCAGGTGCGCGCCCAGCGTGAGCAGGGAGACGACGATGACCACCGGCACGAAGACCTGCGAGATCCGGTCGACCAGACGCTGGACGGGGGCTTTCCGGGCCTGCGCGTCGGAGACCAGGCGGGCCATCTGGGCGAGGGTCGTGTCCTCGCCCACGCGCGTGACCTCCACCAGGAGGCGGCCTGAGGCGTTGATCGTCGCGCCCGTGACGCGAGAGCCCACCCCCACCTCGACGGGCACGGATTCACCGGTGAGCATCGACTCGTCGACCGCGGAAGCGCCCTCGACGACGCGGCCGTCGGTGGCGATCTTCTCGCCGGGGCGCACGATGATGACGTCGCCGACCTGCAGATCCCGGACGGGGATGCGGACCTCGCGGTCGTCGCGAAGCACGGCGGCGTCCCGGGCGCCCATGTCGAGCAGTGCGCGCAGCGCCTCCGAGGAACGTCCCTTGGCGCGGACCTCGAACCAGCGGCCGAGCAGCAGGAACGTGATCACGACGGCGGTGGTCTCGAGGTAGATCTCGTCCATCGTCGTGTCGGAGGGGAAGAGGTGCATCTGCATCTTCATGCCGGGATGGCCGGCGTTGCCGAGGAACAGCGCCCACAGACTCCACAGGTACGCGGCGGAGGTGCCCAGCGTGATGAGGGTGTCCATCGTGAAGGAACGCTGCCTGAGGTTCGCCCACGTCGCCCGGTGGAACGGCGCGCCGCCGAAGAAGAACACCGGCGTGGTCATCGTCAGCACGGCCCACTGCCAGTTGGTGAACTGCAGCGCCGGGACCATGCTCAGCAGCACGATCGGCACGGTGAGCGCGGCCGACATGAGGAGGCGTTGCCTGAGGTCGGCGGACTCCCGGCGGCGTGCGGCCTCGTGGGGGCTCTCGCCTGCCGACGCCCCCTCGTCCCCCTCCGCGGAGGTCCCCGGGCCCACGGTGGTCTCGTCGGCGAGTTCGAAGGCGTCGTAGCCGGCGCCACGGACGACCTCGATGAGTGCCTCCGGGTCGATCCTGGTCGGGTCGTAGGATATGGAGGCCGACTCGGTGGCGAAGTTGACGGTGGCGTCCACGCCGTCGACCTTGTTGAGCTTGCGCTCCACGCGGCCCGAACAGGCGGTGCAGGTCATGCCGGTGACACCGAGGTCGAGCCGGACCAGGTCCACGGCAGGTTCTGTCTGTGTCATACCCTCACCCTATACCCCCCTAGGGTATCTGGCAATGAAGAAAAAGCCCGGACCCTGGGCAGGGTCCGGGCGGCGGGTTACTCGACGACCCGGTAGCCGGCCTCCTCGACGGCGGCGGTGACCAGTTCGTCGGTGAAGCCCTCGCCGGTGACGGTGACGGTGCCGGTCTCGTGCGAGGCCTGCACATCGGAGACGCCGGCGACCTCGCCGACCTCCTCCTGCACGGACATCTCGCAGTGTCCGCAGGTCATGCCCTCAACCTGGTAGTTCTTGACTGCCATGGCGATTCCTCTCCTCGGTGGGTGATAGGGGTGAGTCTATACCCGCAGGGGGTATGCGACAAGGATCAGTCCTGCTCCTTCAGCCGGTAACCGGCCGCCTCCACCGCGCGGGCGACGAGCTCATCGGAGATCTCCTCGCCGGTCACGGCCACGCGTCCGGTCTCCAGGTCCGCCTCGACTCCCTGGGTACCGGGGATCTCGTTGATCTCCTCCTCCACCGAGGCACGGCAGGCGTCACAGGTCATGCCTTCGACGACGTAGTTCTTGATCATGGGGTCCTTTCCTCCGGATGTCCCGTCCGAGTGGGAATAAAGTTCATCCGGGTAGGGTTGAGCTAGGAAGACACCGCATACAGGCGGTCGCAACTAGAACCATACAAAACGACTAAACAGGAGAATCCCTTGGCAACCATTGACGTCACTGAGGCCACTTTCGAGCAGACCGTGACCGGCGAGGGCATCGTCCTCGTCGACGCCTGGGCAGCATGGTGCGGTCCCTGCCGCGCCTTTGCCCCGACCTTCGAGGCAGCCTCCGAGAAGCACCCGGATGCCACCTTCGCGAAGCTGGACACCGAGGCCCACCAGGGTCTCGCCGCCGCCCTGCAGATCCAGTCCATCCCGACCCTGATGATCTTCCGCGACGGCATCATGGTCTACCGTGACGCCGGCGCCCTGCCCCCGGCCGCACTGGAGGACCTCATCGGCCAGGTCAAGGGCCTGGACATGGAGGATGTCCGCCGCCAGGTTGCCGAGGCCAACGCAGCCCGCGACGCCGAGGGCCAGTAACCCTCACCGACAGCCCGGTCCACATTCCGTACAGGGAGTGTGGACCGGGCTTTTTCCTGCCGACATGTCCGCGCCTTTCGCTCTAAACTCTGACGTACAACCCATTTTCGTCAGAAAGCGAGACCCACGATATGTCTAATCCCCTCTCCAAGGGCTGGAAGTACCTGATGGCGTCCTTCGATGCGAAGATCGACGAGAATGCTGACCCCAAGGTGCAGATCCAACAGGCCACCGACGCGGCCAAGAAGCAGCACCAGCAGATCACCCAGCAGGCGGCGGCCGTCATCGGCAACCAGAAGCAGCTCGAGATGAAGCTGGACCGACTGCTCAAGGCGCAGCAGGAGCACCAGGACCAGACGCGCACCGCCCTCCAGGCCGCCGACCGCGCCGCCGCAGAGGGTGACAACGCGAAGGCCCAGGAGTACACCAACACCGCCGAGATCTTCGCCTCCCAGCTGGTCGCCGTCGAGCAGCAGCTCGAGGAGACGAAGCAGCTCCACGCCCAGGCCACGCAGAATGCCGAGCAGGCCACCCGCCAGCAGCTCGAGTCCGAGGCCCGCCTCCGCGAGCAGCTCGCGCAGATCGACCAGCTGCGTGCCCAGGCGGATCAGGCCGCCATGCAGGAGACCGCCACGAAGGCGATGGACTCCATGCAGGAGCTGCGCCCGGACGGCAACGTGCCCACCCTGGACTCGGTGCGGGAGAAGATCGAACGTCGTTACGCGGAGGCCCTCGGTGCGCAGGAGCTCACCCAGACCTCCGTGGGTGACCGCATCGCGGAGATCGCCAGCGCCGGCACCGACATGAAGGCCGCCGCCCGTCTCGCCGAGATCCGCGCCTCCATGGCCGGCGGGAAGGAACTCACCGAGGGCGCCGCTGAGAAGCCCGAGCTCGTCGAGGCGGAGCCGGTCGAGCCCGCCGAACCTGCCGAGGCAGACGACGACGCCGCCGGGACCGGGGAGAACCCGGGGCCCGACGGCGTCGACAAGCAGTAGGAGGCGCTACTCGCGGCGGAAGTTGATCAGCACGCCGCGGATCCCCGAGTGGAAGCCGTCCCGGAGGTTGACGCGCTGCGACTCACTGAGCGTGTACTCGTGGAGCGTCTCGCACGCGAACTGCAGCAGCGGACGGTCGATCTCCGGGGGCAGCCCGCCACCGGAGAGCAGATGTGCCTGGTCACGCTGCTCCGACGTGGCGGCATTCTCATACCACCAGGTCGCGTACTGCTGGCCGACGTCGAAAGGCGTCTGGAAACCGGCCGAGGACCACACCTCCTCCGGCAGCGGCACATAACGCGAGCGCAGCTTCCTGCGCGGCGCCATCATGGAGGGCTTCGGGGCGCCCGGGCGGGGCGCCGGCTTGGGTGCCTCCTCCGCCTTCTTGTCGACCTGCTTATCGACGTCCCCCTCCTTCTCCTTCTCAGCCTTCTCCGTGGGGGCGGTGGGGCCGGTGGGCGTGGTCGGGGTCGGGCGGGGTGCGGGCGGCTGCACCGGGGTGCGCGCCTCCTGCGGGGAACGCTCGGGGAGCGGGATGTCGGCGTCGTCGATCTCGGACGCCTGCTGCGGCTGGCGGAGCGGCTCCGGCTGCGCCGACACGGCGGCGGCGGCCTGGACCGCGGCCTCC
>NZ_DUOE01000046.1 GCF_012838985.1 Corynebacterium sp.
CTGGTCAACCTCATCCTCGTTGTAACCCCGCTTGCCGATCGGCGGCTTACTGAAAGCGACGTTGTGCACATCAGCTGGTGTCAGCGGCATTGGCGTTCCCTTCGAGTTTGTGGTGGCCCGGTAGGCCGGTGCGGGCTGGCCCACACTATGCGTTTCCAATAATCGTACGTTGAGTGCTTGGTCAAGTGTAACCCCCGGAGGGATCGTCCGGACCACGGACACTCCAAATCTTTACCGGAGGTTGAGCTCGGGGGCCACTCAGGCACCGAAGACGGACAGCACAATCACCTGCAGAACACTGAGGATGATGAACAGCACGATCACCGACATGTCCAGGGCGACACCACCCAACTTCAGGGGCGGAATGACGCGGCGCAGCGCCTTGACCGGGGGATCCGTGATGACGAACAGCGGCTCCGCGATGTAGATGAACCACCGCGGAGGCTGGAAGTTGCGCGAGAAGGACTGGATCATCTCGATCACGATGCGCGCGATCAGGATGAGGACGAAGATCCGGAGGACGAGGTAAATGGCAGAACCGAGGAGACTCACAGTGACCGAGCCTAGTGGTTCCCGCAACGAAAAAGGTAGGTGCCCCACCGGGAGTGGGACACCTACCTCACGACCAACAGCTGCGTGACCGGTCGGGTCAGCGCAGCTTGGCTGCCCGTTCGAGCTCGATCTGGGAGAACTCCGCGCCCTCCGGGGTGATGGCGAAGACGGTGCGGTCCGTGTCGATGTTGCGGGTCACGTTGACCATCTTGCCGCGCAGGGCGTAGCAGAGGCCGGCGGCGAAGTCGACGATGCGCTTGTTGTCGCCCGGCTCCATGCGGGTGAGGTCGAAGACGACGGCGTCGCCGTCGCGGAAGGGCTCACCGATCTGGGCGGCCTGGCTGTAGGAGGTGACCTCCACGGCGACCAGCTTCGGCTCCGGGGCCTGGTACTGCGGGCGCTCCTCGAGCTCCGGGCGGCTGTAGCCGCCGTACTCGTAGTCGCGGGACGGTGCGTAGGCGGCGGAACCGCTGGTGCGGTAGCGCTGGTCCTCGCGGTCGTAGTCGTAGTAGGCGTCCTCGTTCTCCATGTCGATCGGAGACAGTCCGAAGAACTCCTTGGCGTTCCTGATGAAGGACATTTGTTTTCCTCTCCCGTTGGTGCAGCTGGCGCGGGGGTTTTGGTCGTTTACTGAACCCTACGGTAGTTGTCGGCTGCCCAGCACGCCGGTTCCGACACGCACGATGTTCGAGCCCTTGGCGACGGCGCTCTCCAGGTCGGCCGACATGCCCGCGGACAGCTCCATACCGGGCCCCAGGTCATCACACAGCGTACGCGCCCGCGCGAAGACGGGATCCGGGTCCGCCCCCAGGGGAGGCACCACCATGAGACCCCGCAGTTCGAGGTGGGGGGCGGCCCCGACGACGTCGACAAGCTCCTGCAGGTCCTCCTCGAGGACGCCTCCGCGGGAGGGGTCACCGTCGGCGGAGAGCTGCAGGTAGACGGGCAGGACGCCGGCCGGTCGGTCGCCGCGTTCGATGGCGAGGCCGATGCCGCGGTTGAGGCCCTCCGCCAGGCGCACCGAGTCCACCGAGTGGACGCTGGCGGCCCAGCGGGCGACGGAGTTGGCCTTCTTCGTCTGGACCTGGCCGATCATGTGGATGCGCGCGGCGGGCACGTCGGCGGCCTTGGCGCGGGCCTCCTGCTCGCGGTTCTCGGCGACGTCGGTGACGCCGAGCTCCAGGAGCAGCTCCAGGTCGGAGGCCGGGTGGAACTTGGTCACCGGCAGGAGGCGGATGTCGGCGGGGTCACGGTCGGCGGCGCGGGCGGCGGCGTCGATGCGCTCCCGCACGGCGGCCAGGTTGGTGCGCAGTTCTTCGAGTCTGGTCACGGCAGCCACACCAGCCCCGCCTGACGCCCGGTGGTGCCTTCCCGGCGGTACGAGAAGAAGTCCTCGTCCTCGATCGTGCACCGCGGGTCCGCCTCGATGTTGGTCACACCCAGGCCCATGAGTTGGCGCACCAGCCCCGCGCGGATGTCGAGACCGACGGTCCCCTGCTCCGTGCGGGTCCGGGACCCCGGGAGATGCTTCTCGACGTCCGCCGCCATCTCCGCCGGCACCTCATAGTGGCGCCCGGAGGCCGCGGGACCCAGGACCGCCTGGACCGCACCCGGCTCCGCCCCGAGGGCCACCATCTTCTCGACGGTCCGGGGCACGATCCCGTTGCGCGCCCCCATGCGGCCCGCGTGGACCGCGGCGACGACACCGTGGACGTGGTCGGCCAGCAGGACGGGGACACAGTCGGCGACGAGCACACCCAACGCCAGACCACGCTCGGTGGTCACGAGGGCGTCGGTGGCCTCGACGGGACCGTCCTGGGGGCCCTCGACGACGGTGACGGTGCGGGAATGGATCTGCTCCATCCACACGATGTCGTCCAGGCCGAGGATGCGGGCCAGCCGCTCACGGTTGGCGGCGACCGCGTCGGGGTCATCCCCGACATGGTCACCGAGGTTGAAGGAATCATACGGAGACGACGACGCCCCGCCCGCACGGCTGGTGAAGACCATGCGGACGGGGCGAGGAGCCTCGTTCGCGCTGCTGAGGGACATGCCCTAAAGGTTAGCGCAGGAAGTCGGGCACATCGAGATCGTCATCGCGGGAGCTGCGGGAGCTGGTGAACAGACCACCGTTGCCGGAGCTGCGGTGACGGCCGGTGTCGGTCGACGGGGACGGGGTCGGCGGCGGGGTGGGCTTCTGCTCCTCCTGCTGCTGACGCTCCTCGAACAGGCCGCCACGGGCCGGCTCCTCCATCGGGGACGGGACCGCGGTGGGCTCGGCGGGGCGGGCGGTCGGCGGGTTGTTCTTCGCGGCGTCGAAACCGGTGGCGATGATGGTCACGCGGACCTCGTCACCCAGGTTGTCGTCGATGATCGTTCCGAAGATGATGTTGGCGTCCTCGTCGGCCTTCTCCTGGACGATGGTGGCCGCCTCGTTGACCTCCATGAGGCCGAGGTCGGAGGCACCGGCGACGGAGAGCAGCAGACCCTTCGCGCCCTCCATGGTGGACTCCAGCAGCGGGGAGTTGATGGCCTGCAGGGTGGCGGTCATCACGCGGTCGTCGCCACGTGAGGAACCCACACCCATGAGCGCGGAACCGGCGTCGGACATGACGGAGCGGACGTCGGCGAAGTCGACGTTGATCACGCCCGGGGTGACGATGAGGTTGGTGATGCCCTGGACACCGTTGTGCAGGACCTCGTCGGCGGCGCGGAAGGCCTCCATCATGGACAGCGAGGCGTCACCGAGCTGCAGCAGGCGGTCGTTCGGGATGACGATGAGCGTGTCACAGACCTGACGCAGCTCCTCGATGCCGGCCTCGGCCTGGCGGGTACGGCGCGGGCCCTCGAACTTGAAGGGCTTGGTCACGACACCGACGGTCAGCGCACCGAGCTTCTTCGCGATCCCCGCGACGACCGGAGCCGCACCGGTACCGGTGCCGCCACCCTCACCGGCGGTGACGAAGACCATGTCGGCGCCCTTGAGGGTCTCCTCGATCTCCGACTTGTGGTCCTCCGCGGAGGTGCGACCGACCTCCGGGTTCGCACCGGCACCGAGGCCACGGGTGGCCTCACGGCCGATGTCGAGCTTGGTGTCCGCATCGGAGAAGAGCAGGGCCTGGGAGTCCGTGTTGATGGCGACGAACTCGACACCCTTGAGGCCCTCTTCGATCATGCGGTTGACGGCGTTGACTCCGCCGCCGCCGACGCCGACGACCTTGATGACGGCGAGGTAGTTGTTCGGTGAGGTCATGGGTTCTGGCCGCGCCTTTCGGGGAAGTTTATGTGATCTGGAACGAGGTTGTATCCATCATGGGTGACCGCGCCTGAAAAGTCAGGGACATTTCAGGGCGTGTCGATACCCTCAACCTCAGGTTTAACGTACGGTCAGCAGCGTGGGATTGGACACATTCCAGTGTTCTCCCGGCCGCTGGATGGCGGTCTGCATCGCCAGGGACTTGTCGTGGTTGCTTTCCGACGCACCCCAGTAGACCGTACGCCCATCATGCAGGCGAAGGGCCAATTCGTACCGCCCGGGGGCATCGATGGTGGAGACCATCGCCCGCACGTGCTCGGGGAGCGAGGAGATGACGGCCGCCACGTCGGCCAGCACCTCGAGGTCCTCCCGCAGGTCGCCGGTGACCTCCACGGAGCTCTCCGGCGGGACGTCGATGATGAAGGGACGCCCCTCCTCGTCGATGAGGTGGTCACCGTCGGCCTCACTGCTGTACAGCAGCGCCTGCCGCTCCGTGACGTCCACGACCAGCGTCGACGGCCACTGCCGCGAGACCGTCGCACTGCGGACCCACGGCAGGTCGACGACGCCCCGGGCGGCCTGCCCGGCGTCGACACGCACGAGGTTGTCGCCCTGCGACACACCCGTCGCCTCGATGACGTACTCCTCCGGGGAGTGGACGTTGCCCGTCACGGCGTAGTTGTTCACCCGCAGGACGGGGAACACCCACACCACGGCCACCAGGAGCAGCAGCACCGCGAGCAGGGCCCCGCCGATGCGGAGGATGCTTCTGCGCGACATCTACCCGCCCAGCGTCGCCAGGATCTCGCCCGCCAGCAGGGTGACGTCACCCGCGCCCATGGTGAGGACGAGGTCACCCTCGCGCACCAGACCGCGGACGGTCTCCGGGGCGTGGGAGAAGTCCGGCTCATAGGTGACGTCGCAGGTCATCGAGTCGGTGATGATGCGGGAGCTGACACCCTCCACCGGCTTCTCACGGGCCCCGAAGATGTCGAGGACCACCGCGGCATCAGCCAGCGAGAGCGCCGCGGCGAACTCTTCCGCGAACTCGATGGTGCGGGAGTACAGGTGGGGCTGGAAGACGACGACCACCCGGCCGCCCTCCCCCTCGGCCTCGACCTTCTGCTGCGCCGCCTGCAGCACCGCGGTGACCTCGGTCGGGTGGTGTGCGTAGTCGTCGTAGACCCGCACCCCGCCGGCGGTGCCGCGGTACTCGAAACGACGGCGCACGCCGCTGAAGTCACTCAGCCCCTCGGCCAGCTTCTCCAGGTCACCGCCGGCCAGGTGCCCGGCCAGCAGGGCGGCGGCCCCGTTGAGGACCATGTGGCTGCCCGGGGTCTGGAGGAGGACGGGGATGTCGCGGCCGTCGATACGGATGAGCGCGGTGGTGCCGCCGTCGGTGACCTCGGTGCTGAGGATCTCCGCCCCCAGCGGGATCGCCGGGTGGAGGGCCGCCGCATCGGTCGTGCCGTAGCCCCGCACCTTGATGCCGTTCTTCATCGCCCGCTCGCCGAGGGCCGCGGCGTGGATGTCGTCGAGGCACACCACCAGGTAGCCGTCCTCGGTGACCCGCTCGGAGAAGTCGTCGAAGACCTGGTGGTAGGCCTGGGCCGTGCCGAAGAAGTCGAGGTGGTCGGGCTCGATGTTGGTCACCACGGCCACGTCCGGGGAGTAGCGCAGCAGCGAGGCGTCGGACTCGTCGGCCTCGGCGATGAAGGTGTCACCGGTGCCGTGGTGGGCGTTGGTGCCGGAACGGCTGAGCTGGCCGCCGATGGAGAAGCTCGGGTCCATGCCGGCCGCCTGCGCCGCCGCGACGGCCATCGAGGTGGTCGAGGTCTTGCCGTGCGTGCCGGCGAAGAGGACCTGGCGGTAACCGGACATGAGCTCACCGAGGAGATCGGAACGCCGGATGACCGGGATGCCCTGCTCGTGGGCGGCGACGAGCTCCGGGTTGTCCTGCGGGATCGCCGCGAAGGAGACGACGACCACCGTCGGCGGATCCCCGGCGAGGGTCAGGTTGGCGGCGTCATGGCCGACGGCGACGTGCGCCCCGGTGGAGCGCAGCGCACGCACCGGACGGGAGTCCTTGACGTCGGATCCGGTGACCACCGAACCGCGGTCGAGCAGGATCCGGGCGACGCCGGACATGCCGGAGCCACCGATGCCGATGAGGTGGACGCGGGAGAGATCAACGGTCACGGTGTGTGCTCCTGGATGGTGTGGGGTGATGGGGTCTTACTTTACTGCGGCGACGACCGCGTCGGCGAGCAGTCCGGCGGCGTCACCGGCGGAGTGCTCACGGGCGGCGGCGCGCATGGCGGCGAGCTTCTCGTCGTCACCGAGGATCTCGGTGACCTCGGAGACGAGACGGTCGGGGGTGAGCTCCGCATCGTCGATGAAGCGGGCGGCCCCGGCCTCCACGACGCCGGTCGCGTTGAGCGCCTGCTCACCATTACCGTGCGGCAGCGGCACGTACAGGGCGGGCAGTCCCGCGGAGGTGACCTCGGCGACGGTCATCGCGCCGGAGCGGCAGACGATGAGATCGGCGACGGCGTAGGCGGCCGCCATGTCGTCGATGTAGGGCAGCGCCACGTAGTGGTCGTGCTCCTCGGGGGCGGTGTTGCGCTTGCCGTAGGCGTGGAGGACCTGGATCCCGCCGGCCGCGGTGAGCGTGTCGACGGCCCCGGCCACCGCCTTGTTGATGCGCACCGCGCCCTGGGAGCCACCGGTCACCAGGAGCGTCCTGAGCTCCGGCGACAGGCCCCACTGTTCGCGGGCCCGCGCGACGGCGGCGTGGGTGTCTCCCCCGCGCAGACCGGCCCGCACCGGGATGCCGACGACCTCGCCGGGCATGCCCGAGTCCGCGACGGCGTTGTAGCTGCGGCCGCCGAGACGCTGCCCCAGCTTGTTGGCCATGCCGGCGCGGGCGTTGGCCTCGTGCACGAGGAAGGGGATGCCCAGCGATTTCGCCGCCAGGTAGGCGGGGGCGGAGACGTAGCCGCCGAAACCGATGAGGACGTCAGCCCCCGTGTCCCGCAGGATCTCCCGCGTCTGACGGACCGCCCCCAGCACCCGGAACGGCAGCTTCAGCAGGTCCAGGTTGGGGCGGCGCGGCACGGGCACGGGATCGATGAGCCGCAGGTCGAAGCCACGGGCGGGGACGAGGTCACGCTCCAGGCCCCGGGGGGTGCCCAGGGCGGTGACGGTGGCACCGTGCTTCTCGACGAGCGCCTCAGCCACCGCGAGAGCGGGCTCGATGTGGCCGGCGGTTCCACCTCCTGCGACAACTACGCTCAGAGGCTTCTTCGCTGCGGGCATGGGTCACCGTCTCCTGTCGTTGGGGGGCCGATTTCTCCTCTTGACGCTACCAGTGACCGGCTCCCCGAACCTGTCACGTGACGTGGGGGCGGGGGCACGCCGCACCGAGGTGGGGCGGGTCGCCGGTTCCGGCAGGAGTGCCAGCCTGTCGAAGAGGGGGCGACCGTAGGACTGTATCGCGGAGACCGCCTCCGGTTCGTGGCGGGCCACCGACGCCAGCAGACCCATCGAACCGAGGGTGATGATCGTCGAGGTGCCGCCCGCGGAGATCATCGGCAGCTGGATGCCGGTGACCGGCAGCAGACCGATGACGTAGCCGATGTTGATGAAGGCCTGCGACACGACACCCGCGGTGAGCGCACCGGCCATGAGCGACTGGAACTGGTTCTGGGCGCGGAAGGCCGCACGGATGCCGAAGTACCCGAGCAGGGCGAAGAGGATGATGACCAGCGCACCACCCCACAGTCCGAGCTCCTCGCCGATGATGGCGAAGATGAAGTCGTTCTTGGCCTCGGGGAGGTAGAACCACTTGGCGCGGGACTGACCCACGCCGACACCGGTGACGGAGCCGTCCGCCAGGGAGAGGAAGCCCTGGTAGGACTGGAACGCCACGCCCTGGGTGTCCTCGAAGCGGCCGAAGAGGGCGTCGAAGTAGACGTGGAAGCGGTTGGAGCGGAAGCCGCCGGAGAAGAACACCCACAGCAGCCCGACCACGGATATGGCCACCGCCGTGAGGATGAGGCGCATGTCCACGCCCGCGAACAGCAGCGTGAAGCCCACGACCACGGCGAAGTTCACCGCCATGCCCAGGTCTCCCTGGGCGCCGATGAGGAGGGCCATGAGGGCCGCCACACCCGTGTACATGATGAAGGGGCTGCGGACTCCGGTGCCGGCGGTGTGTCTGCGGTCGGCGAGATAGGACGCGCCCCACACGGCGATGGCCACCTTGGCCAGTTCCGAGGGCTGGAAACGCAGGGGGCCGAGGACGATCCACGACTGGGAGCCCACCTCGACGCGGCCGGTGCCGATGCCCGGGATGAGCACCGCGACGAGCAGCACCAGCGACAGGCCGACCAGCCAGGGTGTCCAGCGCCGGACGGTCTCGGGCCGGGTGCGCAGGGCGATCCAGAAGGCGGCGAGGCCGGCGGCGATCATCATGAACTGGCGCATGGCCTGGTTCCACACGGTCGCGCCCTCGAGGACGGACCAGGTCATCGTCGAGGACATGACCATGACGGCTCCGATGCCGACGAGCAGGAAGACCACGGAGCGGATCATGAAGTAGTCGAAGCCCGGCCGGGCCTCCAGCATGCGGTGCCAGTCGGCTCGCCACTTCGTGAATCTGCCGGTGGAGTTGCTCATGTCAGCCTCCGTGCGGCCGCGGCGAACAGGTCGCCGCGTTCGGCCATGCCGGTGAACATGTCGAGGGAGGCTGCCGCCGGTGCCAGGAGGACGGTGTCCCCCTGCTCCGCGACGTCCGCCGCCCACTCCACGAGCTCCTCCATCGCGGCAGCCGGATCGGTGTGGTGGGTGGTGTGGACGGGCACGTCCGGGACGGTCTCGGCCAGCGCCGCCGCGATGAGCGGGGCGTCGACGCCGAGCAGCCCGACGGCACGGAGCCGGTGGGCGTGGTCCCGGATGAGCGGGGCGACGTCCGCGCCCTTGAGCTGTCCGCCGGCGATCCAGATGACATCGTGGAGTCCGGCCAGCGCGGCGTCGGTGGCGTGCGGGTTGGTGGCCTTGGAGTTGTCGATCCACACCACTCCCCCGCTCTCCGCGACGGTCTGTCCGCGGTGTCCGTCGACCTGGAAGTCGGCCAGCGCCGCGGCGATGTGCTCCGGGGTCGCCCCCTGGCTGCGCGCGATCGCCGCCGCGGCCAGGGCGTCGAGGACACCGGCCGGTCCGGCGGGCTGGATGCCCGCGACCGGGGCGAGCACGACACCGGTGTCGTCCACCAGGTGTCCGTCACGCACCCCGAACTGTCCGGGGGCGGGATCCCCGAGGGTGAAACCGATGTACGTGTCGACGCCCGCCCGCTCCAGCACCGCACGCACCTCCGGGTCGTCGACGCCTGCGACGGCGACCGCACCCCGCAGGGCACGGGCCTTGTCGTCGGCGTAGGCGGTGAAGGAGCCGTGCCAGTCGATGTGATCCTCGGCGAGGTTGAGCAGGACACCGGCGTCCGGGGTCAGTTCGCTCGACCAGTGCAGCTGGAAGCTGGACAGCTCGGCGACGAGGATGTCGACGCGCTGCGGGTCCACCAGGGCGTCGGCCACCGCGACGCCGATGTTGCCGACCGCCTCGGCACGCAGGCCGGTGTCACGGCCGAGCTGCTGCATCATGGCGGCCAGCATGGCGGTGGTGGTGGTCTTGCCGTTGGTGCCGGTCACCACGAGCCAGGTGCGCGGCGGGCCGAACGTCCCGGCGCGGTCGAGGCGGTAGGCCAGCTCGACGTCGCCGATGACCTCGAGGCCGCGGGCGGCGGCGTCGAGGAGCAGGGGGCTGTCGGGGCGCCAGCCCGGGGAGGTGACGACGAGCTCGACGTCGTCGAGAAGCTCGCGGGCCTCGGCGACGGAGACGGTGCGCACGCCGTCGAGGCGGGTGTTGTCGTCGGCGACGATGAGGTCCACCCCGAGATCGGTGAGCAGGCGGACCAGGCCGCGGCCGGACACGCCGGCTCCGGCGACGAGGGCGGTTCCGGTGATCATCGCAGGCTCACTCCCGTGGCGGTCAGCCACTCAGCGTAGAAGATGGACGTTCCCAGGATCACGGCCATGACGGCGATGAGCCAGAAACGGATGACGACGGTGGTCTCGGGCCAGCCGCCGTTCTCGAAGTGGTGGTGGAACGGGGCCATGCGGAAGAAGCGTCGGCCCGTCGTGCGGAACACGATGATCTGGATGAGCACGGAGGCCGCCTCGATGACGAAGAGGGCGCCGATGATGATCATGAGCAGCTCCGTGCGGGACGCGACGGACAGGCCGGCGACCAGGCCGCCGAGGGCCAGGGAACCGGTGTCGCCCATGAAGATCTTGGCCGGCGCGGCGTTCCACCACAGGAAGCCGAGGCAGGCGCCGAGTCCGGCGGCGGCCAGGACGGCGAGGTCCAGCGGGTCACGCACCGAGTAGCAGCCCGGCTCCACCGAGACGGTGCAGGAGTTGCGGAACTGCCAGAAGGTGATGAGCGTGTAGCCGCCCATGACGAAGGCGGTGGTGCCGGCGGCCAGGCCATCGAGACCGTCGGTGAGGTTGACGGCGTTCGACCACGCGGCGATGAGGATGTACATGAACACCAGGAACACGATGATGCCGATCACCGAACCGCCGAAGGCGATGTCGAAGGTGTCGATGTCACGGATGAACGACAGGTGCGTCGATCCCGGTGTCAGCCCCTGGTCGTCGGGGAACCACAGGATGAGCAGACCGAAGGCGACCGCGATCACCAGCTGGCCGACGAGCTTCGCCGTCTTGTTGAGGCCCAGGTTGCGGGCCTTGAACAGCTTGATGAAGTCGTCCGCGAAGCCCAGGGCACCCAGCCCCAGGGTCAGTCCGAGGACCAGCAGGCCGGAGACGGTGAAGCCGCCGGAGCCGGTGATGAGCCCGTAGAGGCCGACGGTGAGGTAGGCGATGACGATGCCCGCGATGATGGCGATGCCGCCCATCGTCGGGGTGCCACGCTTGCGCAGGTGCGACTTGGGGCCCTCCTCACGGATCTCCTGCCCCAGTCCCTCGGCGGAGAACCGCCGGATGAGGACGGGAGTGGTGAAGATGGCGACGAGGAAGCTGACGATTCCTGCGATGATGATCTGTGTCACGTCGAATGCGCCCCTAATGACCCTTCTGGATGAGTTTCTCGGCCACCCGCCACAGCCCCAGTGCATTGGAGGCCTTCACCAGCACCACGTCACCGGGGTTGCCGGTGCCGGTGTACTCGATGGGACGGGTGTGCAGCACGTTTTCGACGAGGCGGGTGGCCTCCTCGACATCGTGTGCGATCTCAGTAGTTATACCCCGGCCACGCGCCTCCGTCGCCATGGCACGGCTGTTGGGGCCGTCCCCGACGGCGATGAGGTGGGACACGCGGTAGCGTCCCAGCTGCTCACCGAGGGCCCGGTGGGAGGCCTCTGCGTCGTCGCCGAGTTCGCCCATCTCACCGAGGACCGCGACGGCCCGGGCGTGCGGACGGGCCGCCGCCGTGTAGGCGAGGGCCGCGATGCCGGCGCGCATGGAGTCCGGGTTGGCGTTGTAGGAGTCGTTGATGACCGTGACGCCGTCGGCGCGGGTCTGCACGTCCATGCGGTGCGCCGAGGCGTTGGTGTGCCGCGACAGCCCCGCCGCGACCTGCTCGAGGGTGAGCCCGGCCTCCAGGCCGACCGCGGCGGCGGCCAGCGCGTTGGACACCTGGTGCTCGCCGAAGACCTGCAGGGTCACGGGGACCGAACCGTCGCGGCTGTGGAGGGTGAAGCTGGCGCGGGCGACGTCGTCGAGGCGCACGTCGGCGGCCCACAGGTCGGCGCGGGAGTGCGCGGAGTAGGTGACCACACGGGCCCGGGTACGCGGCGCCATCGCGGCGACGAACGGGTCGTCGGCGTTGAGGATGGCCACGCCGTCGGCGGGCAGCGCCTCGACGAGCTCCCCCTTGGCCTGCGCGATGTTCTCCTGGGAGCCGAACTCCCCGAGGTGCGCGGAACCAACGTTGAGCACGACGCCGATGTGCGGCGGCACGGACTCCGCCAGGTGCGCGATGTGGCCGATGCCGCGGGCCGACATCTCGGCGACGAGGTAGCGGGTGTCGGCGTCGCAGCGCAGGGCGGTGTACGGGTGGCCGATCTCGTTGTTGAAGGAGCCGGGCGGGGCGACGGTCTCCCCCGCCTCCCGCAGCACGGAGGCGACGAGGTCCTTGGTGGAGGTCTTGCCGGCGGAGCCGGTGATGCCGACCACGGTCAGGTCGGGCAGGCGGGTGACCACCCCGTGGGCCAGGGCGGCGAGCGCCTCGACGACGGCGCGGGCGGAGCCGTCCTCGTCGTGGGCGTAGATGTCGGCGTTGGAGTCACTGCGTCCCCGCGGCTTCACGACGACCGCCGGCACCCCGACCGGCCGCGCCGCCAGGACGGCGACGGCGCCGGCCTCGACGGCGGTGGCGGCGAAGTCGTGGCCGTCCACGCGGGCACCCGGCAGGGCGAGGAACAGCCCGCCCGGGGTGACCTTGCGGGAGTCGAACTCGACGAAACCGGTCACCCGGGTGTCCGGGTCGGTCACGTGCGAGAGTTCACCGCCGGTGATCTCCGCGATCTCCGCGAGAGTGAGGGGGATCAATGCTTCTTCTCCTTGAGTGCGCGCCGGACCTCTTCCCGGTCGTCGAAATGGTGGTTGACGCCGGCGACCAGCTGGCCGACCTCGTGGCCCTTGCCGGCGACGACGACGCCGTCACCCGGGCGGGCCCACTCTATGAGGGCGTCGATGGCGGCGGCACGGTCCCCGATCTCCCGGACCTCCGCGCCCGTCTCCACGGCCGCTTCCGTGGCCCCCTGCAGCACGGCCGCCCGGATGGTGGCGGGCACCTCGCTGCGCGGGTTGTCGTCGGTGATGATGACCAGCTCGGCGCGGCGGGCGGCCTCGGCGCCCATGAGGGGCCGTTTGGTGGCGTCCCGGTCCCC
>NZ_DUOE01000047.1 GCF_012838985.1 Corynebacterium sp.
GAGTGCGCAGCTGCGCACTCGAACTCCCCGGTGGGCTGGGATAACACGGCCACACCGTCTGGCATGGCCGCACCGCAGCAGGGACGGATGATCAGCCAGGGTCAGTGCGCAGCTGCGCACTATTCCGTCACCGGGTGGGCAGTGCCCAAGAGGCGTCTGCCGGCGGTAGTGCCACCCGATCCGATGAGAGTGACTCCAGGCGGGGCTCAGAGTGCGCAGCTGCGCACTCTGGGAGGGTTTCGGAAGGGCATTAACAGGGCTTCCTTCTCCCTGCCCTCCGGTGACGTAGACGTCTGGGACGGTAAAAATGAGGGCTGCGATGGACGCAGAATCAGGAATAGCGTCAAGGTCATGAACACGATCACACGTAATCTGACCGCCACCCTCCTGACCGGAGCCATGGCCGTCACGACACTGACCATCCCTTCCGCTGTCGCAGCCCCGTCATTCAGTGGTTCAGCTCTGTCGTCATTCGGGTCCAGCAGGCAGGAGGAGACAGAATACGAGAGTTTCCGTAGACGAACTCTTGAGTTCCTCCAGGACAGCAGGAACTGGGTTCTCGATGAGGATCTGAACGCTGCCGCCGACCGGGCCCTGCATGCCAATATCCGCGGAGAGATCCTCTGGTTGGCATTCCCGCCTCTGGAGGGCGTCCACTATCTCGATCTCGGTGATGCGGGAGGCGTGCAGACGAAGAGCGTTGTTTACCGGTTGGACAGAAATCTGGTCGACGACTTCCTCAGCGAGGACCTGCCCTGGGCGCATGGAGGCACCTATGGTCTGGCTTTCTCCGAAGACAAGTTCAGTTTCTACCTCGTCATCACCTGGTCCACTGCCTGACGGATGCGCAGCTATCTGAAGGGCAGCAGGCGCCGCGGTGCCTGGAAGGTCCGCTCCTCCCCTGAGAGCGGGTCCGTGAATGACAATCCGGTCGACACCAGATGGAGGGGGCGGGAGTGGTCCTCCTCCTCTTCGGTGTGGACGCGGGGATAGATGTTGTCACCGAGGATCGGCACGCCGGCCTCCCACATGTGCAGACGCAGCTGGTGGGTGCGGCCGGTCTCCGGGGAGAGGACGTAGTGCGCCAGCGGGGGCTGTGGCCCGTGGACGGCCTCGAGCTCGGACTGCTCGGTGGGGGTGAGCGGGGTGACGTCGATAAGCGTGGTCACGGCGTTGGGCTCACCCTCGACGATGTGCCCCTGGATTTCGCCGGGCACCTTGATCATGCGGGAACGCCACACGGTGCCGGGCTGCAGGGTGGGGTCGAAGGCGGCGATGGCCTCGTAGGTCTTCGTCACTGCGCGGGAGGCGAAGAGTTGCTGGTAGGCGCCGCGGACCTCGCGGCGCAGCGTGCACAGGAGCAGACCGGAGGTGAGACGGTCGAGGCGGTGCGCCGGTGTCAGCTCGGGGATGTCAAGGGAGCGGCGGAGGCGGACGGTGAGGGTCTCGGTGATGTGTTTGCCACGGGGCATGGTCGCCAGGAAGGGGGGTTTGTCGGCGACGAGCAGGTCGGAGTCGCGGTGCAGGATGCCGATCTCATAGGGGACCTCCACCTCGGGGGCCGGCATGCGGTAGAAGAAGACGTCCTGGCCCGGGGTCACGGGATCGTCGAAGGCGAAGGGGGTGCCGCGGCGGTCGACGACGAGGCCGTCGGTGAAACGGGTGTGGAGCGCGTGGGCGTCGTCAAGCGGGTGACGGTGACGTTGGGTGGCGATGAGATGTCCCACCCACTCGCCGGCGGTCATCGGTGCGGCGTCCTCGGGGAGGCGGGCGCGGGTCGCGGTGAGTCCGTCGCGGACCGGAAGTGGCGACCGTTGTCCTCGCGGAGGCTGTACTACTCTGTCAGTCATGAACTTTGACGCAATCCTTAACCCGGCCATCGCTTTTTCCTCTGAGGGTATCGGAGCGGTCATGCTCGATATCGCACAGGTCATCTACACCCTGCTGTACCCGGCCAACTCGGATCCGGCACACGTCATCGAAATTCCGGCGTAAACGCAGGTTAGAGCAGCCTATCCTGCTCTGTGGAGATCAGGTCAACTGGTTGTAACATCTGACTCAAACCTGTCATCAACCGGTACAATCGTCTGTGATACTCATAATCTGATCCTCACGAAGGAAAGGGCGCACGAGATGACTCAGGAAGATATCGTCGTTGTGGCAGTAGACGGCTCCCCGGCCTCCCACAACGCGGTCCGTTGGGCAGCCAACACTGCCAACAAGCGGGGAATCCCGCTGAGGCTGGCATCGTCGTACACGATGCCGCAGTTCCTCTACGCGGAAGGCATGGTCCCGCCGCAGGAGCTTTTCGACGACCTGCAGTCCGAGACCATGGAGAAGATCGACGAGGCCCGCGCCGTCGCGCACGAGGTCGCGCCGGAACTGAAGATCGGCCACACCATCGCCGAGGGCTCCCCGATCGACATGCTGCTCGACATGTCCCGTGACGTCACGATGATCGTCATGGGCTCCCGTGGCCTGGGCGGCCTGTCCGGCATGGTGATGGGTTCGGTCTCCGCCGCGGTCGTCTCCCACGCGTCCTGCCCGGTCGTGGTCGTGCGCGAGGACAACACCGTCGACGAGAGCACGAAGTACGGCCCGGTCGTCATCGGTGTCGACGGCTCCGACGTCTCCGCGAAGGCCACCGAGATCGCCTTCGCCGAGGCTGATGCCCGTGGTGCTGAGCTGGTCGCCGTCCACACCTGGATGGACATGCAGGTCCAGGCTTCGCTGGCCGGCCTGTCCGCCGCCCAGCAGCAGTGGGAGGAGGTCGAGCGTGAGCAGATCGACATGCTCACCGAGCGTCTCCAGCCGATGACGGACAAGTACCCGAACGTGGAGGTCCGCAAGGTCATCACGCGGGACCGCCCGGTCCGTGCGCTGGTCGAGAGCTCCGAGGGTGCGCAGCTCCTCGTCGTGGGTTCCCACGGTCGTGGTGGCTTCAAGGGCATGCTGCTCGGTTCCACCTCGCGTGCGCTGCTGCAGTCCGCGCCGTGTCCGATGATGGTGGTCCGCCCGGAGAGCATCTAGTTCCTCCGCTTATCGACGCATCCCCCGCCCCGGCTTTCATGGCCGGTGCGGGGGATGCGTGTTTTCATGTGGTTTTCCGGCGGTCAACGTCTGTGTTCTTTTCTGCAACGATCCGGTTACTTTTAGGGTTGGTGTGATGTAACCGCGAAATAGTATGGCAGACTGAACATGTTCGGATACGCATGAATTGCAGGGAACTGCAGACACCAAGTGACTGAAGGAGAATAACAATGCTCGGACTCGGAATCATCGGTTGGATCATCATCGGCGGCCTGGCCGGTTGGATTGCCTCCAAGATGAAGGGCACCGACGCCCAGCAGGGCGTCCTGCTCAACATCGTGGTCGGTGTGGTCGGCGGTCTGCTCGGTGGCTGGCTGCTCGGCCTCTTCGGGGTGGATGTCGCCGGCGGAGGCCTGATCTTCAGCTTCCTCACCTGTCTGCTCGGTGCGGTCATTCTGCTGACCATCGTCAACATGGTGACCGGTCGCAGCAGGAGCTAGACCTCCGGATCCCATCTCAACCCGCCCCCCCGGGGCGGGTTTTTTACTGCCCTCATGCAGGGCGACTATTAAAAGACGTACCGGTTTGTCTATATTGTGTAGGAGAAGCAGTCCCGAGCAACCCCAGAAAGGAACCGGTACCCACGTGTCCGCAGGAACAGTGAGGAAGAAGACGACGACCGCGCGGCGTCGCAACCGACCGAGCCCGCGTCAGCGTCTGCTCGACTCGGCGACCAACCTGTTCACCACGGAGGGTATCCGCGTCATCGGCATCGACCGGATCCTGCGGGAGGCGGACGTCGCGAAGGCGTCCCTGTACTCCCTCTTCGGCTCGAAGGACGCACTGGTCATCGCCTACCTGGAGAACCTCGACGAGCAGTACCGCACGTCATGGGAGGAGCGGACGTCGTCGATGACGGACGCCGAGGACAAGATCCTCGCCTTCTTCGACCTCGCCATCGCGGAGGAACCGGGCAAGGAGTTCCGCGGCTCGCACTTCCAGAACGCCGCCAACGAGTACCCGCGCCCGGAGACGGAGTCCGAGCACGGCATCGTCGCCGCCTGCCGGGAGCACCGCCGCTGGATGCACCAGACGATGACGGACCTGCTCACCGCGAAGAACGGCTACCCCTCGGCCACGCAGGCCAACCAGCTGCTCATCTTCCTCGACGGTGGACTGGCGGGCGCCCGTTTCGCCCGCGAGGTCACTCCGCTGCAGACGGCCCGCGATCTGGCCCGTCAGATGCTGTCGGCTCCGCCGGCGGATTACTCGATCTAGCGTTCTTCCGCGCCGCCCGTTTCGCCTTCCACCCCTCGACCCGGGCGGTGGTCTGCTCCCGCTGCAGGGCGCTGCGGACCTGCTGACGCTCCTTCTCCAGAGCCTTCCTCTCCGCCTGCTCCGCCGCGATCTTCTCGCGGCGTGCGGCCTTCTCGGCCTTGAGCTCGCGGCGGATCTCGGGGATCCGCCACGGCTGCACGGCGCCGACCGCTTTTCGACGTCGCACGTCCCACTTCAGCTGCCGTGACTCACGCGCCGCCGCGCGGGCCTTCTCCCGGCCCTGGCGGTGCAGCTCGTGGAAGGACTCGTCGAGCGGGATCTGCCGGTGGAGGATCGGGTACATGATGAGCGTCTGCGTCAGGGTCCACAGGTTGTTGGCGAACCAGTAGAGCACGATCGCCACCGGCAGGGGGCCGGTGAACGCGATCCAGATGAGCAGGAACGGCACGAACACCGCCATGATGATGATGAAGCGGTGCATGCGGAGGGCGAGTGCCGAATCCCAGTCGAGGGTCTGCTGGTTGCGCCAGACGGACACCGCCATGTTCACCGTGGTGAACACCACCGCCGCGAGCAGGTAGGGGAGCACGAAGGAGCGCACGTCGCCGGTGGTGGTGCCCAGGCGGGCGAGGGTCTCCTCGGGCATGGCGATGTAGGCGGGCAGGGGGACGTCGTTGACCGTGGCCCGCAGGAAGGCCTTGATCTCCTCGGCGTTGAGGAAGCCGACGCGGGTGTCGGCCGCCACCGCCAGTTCGTCGGTGGGCCGGGCGATGCGGATGAGCACCTGGTACAGGCCGAGGAACACCGGGAGCTGGATCAGCGCGGGGACACAGCCGGCGGACACCTTGTGCCCGTAGCGTTCCTTGAGTTCCTTCTCACGGCGCATCTGCTCGGCGACCGACTCCTTGTCGGTGCGGGTGGCGTACTCCTCCTTGAGGGCCACCTGCTCGGGGCGCATGGCCGTCGAGATCCGGGCCGTCTTCGCCTGCGCCCAGAAGAAGGGCACGAGGAAGAGACGGACCGTGAGCACCAGGCCGAAGAGGGAGATGATCCAGGCGGTCGAGTCATCGATCCCGAACACCGAATGCAGCAGCATGTGCCAGAGCTTCAGGACCCCGGAGACGGGGTAGATGAACGGTTCGAGCACGGTGGGCGACACCTGACCTTCAGTGGATTCAGCAGGAATGCATTCAACGCTAGACTGCAGTGAGTCTTTGGCGATCGTATCTTTTTCAGGAGTCTATCCCGCATGAGCACCAGCACCGACAGCCCCCGGCGACGTGTGAGCGTCACCCAGGTCCTCGGGGAACTGCTGCTCACCGCAGGCGTGATCGTCATGCTCTTCGCCTTCTACGAGTCCTACTGGACCAACATCGCGTCGGGGAAGCTGCAGGACGAGAAGGCCTCCGCACTCGAGGCCCGGTGGGGCGGCGACGGCGAGCGGGTCAACCCGCGCCAGAAGCTCACCCCGGAACTCGGCGAGGCCTTCGCCCGTATGTACATCCCCGCCTTCGGGTCGGACTTCCAGTTCGCCATCCTCGAGGGCACCGACGACGCCACCCTCAACGCCGGCCCGGGCCGCTACACCGACACGCAGATGCCGGGTGAGCAGGGCAACTTCGCCGTCGCCGGGCACCGCGTGGGCAAGGGCGCCCCGTTCAATGACCTGGGGAACCTGCAGGTGTGTGATGCGGTGGTCGTCGAGACGCAGACAGAGTGGATCACCTACCGTGTCCTGCCCATCGACGTCGTCGGGGACGCCCGCCGCGCGGCGGCCACCGGCTGCCTCACCCCGGAGCAGGTCGAGCGGATCACCACCGGTGAGTACGCCGGGGTGCAGGGCCGGCACATCACCCTGCCGGGTGCTGTCGAGGTGATCAACCCGGTGCCGGGGCTCGCGGCGACCCAGGTCGACGAGGGGATGGAGTCGCTCATCACCCTGACCACCTGTCACCCGCAGTTCTCGAACGCCGAGCGCATGATCGTCCACGCCATCGAGGTCGAGTCGACCCCGAAGATCGCCGGGGAGCGTCCGGCAGTACTGGAGGAGAAGTAGATGTACGGACCACTGTGGCGGGCCCTGCCGGGTCCCTGGCCGGTGAAGCTCCTGCTGGTCGTCGCGCTCATCGTGGGGGTGTTCCTCCTGCTCATGGAGGTCGTGTTCCCGTGGGTGTCGACCCTCATGCCCTACAACGACGTGGCCGTCTGACCTCCGGTCACAGCCCCAGGCGGGTGATGACCTCCGTGGCGACCAGCTCCGCCTTGAGGGACTGGTCCTGGTTGCTGAACACCACCACGGCCCGGTCGTCCTTCTGCACCGCGTAGACGGAGCCGGGACGGTCCGGGACCATGCCCGCGCCCGCCCGGCCGCCGGACCAGCCCGCGGGATCCTCGGCCGGCTCGGTCGTGTCGATGGGCGCCGCCCAGTCCACGACGGCGATCGCCGCGTCGACGTCCGCCATGTCCCGGACGATGACCGTCAGATGCGGTTCCTCGGGGTAGGACCAGAAGACGCAGGCGGGGGTGTCGAAACGCGTGTCGACGCCCACCCCCAGGGTCCGCTGCCCGTTCGTGTCGGAGACCCACCCGGTGTCCAGGTACGGGCACTCCTCCCAGCTGCCCCGGCCACCGGGAACCTCCGGCATGGCGTCGTGGGGCAGACCGGAATCGGTGATGACCGGTTCCGGGGAGTCGGGGGAGGCCACGGGGGCGTCGGAAAGCGGAGTCTGCTCGGGGCTCTCCGACGGGGAACAGCCCACCAGTGCCGCAGTGAGTGCGGTGAGGAGGGCGACGGGCAGGACGCTCGGTAGGCTCAGACGCATGGAGACCAGCCTAGATCCCCTTGAAGGTGTGGAGACACTCCGGCGCACCCGGGCACCCGACGAGGACGCCCTCACCGACGGTGTGCACATCCTCACGACGGTGCTGCTCATCGCGGCGCTCGTGTCCTCGGTGAACCTGCCCTTCGGTGAGGCGGCGCTCAACCTGCTCCTCGGCTCGGGTTTCGCGGTGCTCTACTTCTACGGCACCGCCCTGCTGCCCGGGTGGCGGGAACCCACCTCCCTGGCGTGGCTGTTCAGCCTGACGACGCTGTGGGTGCTGGCGATGATGATCTCGCCGGTGGGCATCTACCTCGTGTTCACCCTGTTCTTCCTCTATCTGCGGGTGATGGACGACATCCGCGGCGTGGTCGCCGTCATCGCCGCGACGCTCGCGTCCGTGTTCACGCAGGTGCCCAACGGGCTGACCGTCGGCGGCGTCATGGGGCCGGCGGTGTCCGCGGCGGTGGTCCTGGCCATCCACTACGCGTTCCGCACCCTGGTGCGCATCAGCCGGGAACGTGAGGAGCTGATCACCCAGCTCATCAGCACCCGCACCCAGCTGGCGGAGACCGAACGCGCCGCCGGCGTCGCCGGGGAACGCCAACGACTGGCGCACGAGATCCACGACACCGTCGCCCAGGGACTGTCGAGCATCCAGATGCTCCTGCACTCCGCCGACCGTGACCTGGAGAAGCTCGGACTCACCGCGGAACAGCTGGCCGGACCCACCCGCTTCATCGACCTGGCGCGCACCACCGCCCGCGACAACCTCAGCGAGGCCCGCGCCATGATCGCCGCCCTCACCCCCACCTCCCTCCAGGAGACCTCCCTGGAGGCCGCTCTCGAGCGCATGGCCAGCGGCTTCGCCGCCGCCGGCGAACTGACCATCGACGTCGGCGTGGAGGGTGCCGTGCGGCAGCTGCCCATGCGGACCGAGGCCGCCCTGCTGCGGATCGCGCAGGGGGCGGTGGGCAACGTCGCGAAGCATGCGGCGGCGAGCCGGTGCCGCGTGACCGTCACCTACGAACCGGACGAGGTGCGGCTCGACGTCGTGGACAACGGGCAGGGCTTCGACCCGGCGGCCGTGGCGGAACGCCCCGCCGGACTCGGACACGTCGGCCTCGACGCCATGCGGCAGCGGGCCGCCGAACAGGGCGGCGTTCTCGAGGTGGAGGCCACTCCCGGATACGGCACCGCGGTGTCCGTGGCGATCCCGCTACCGGAGGACGTCGCCGGGAGGACTACACTCGAACCAGAAACGTCGAACGAGGAAGGGGCCTGATGCCGTCATGATCCGAGTGCTGCTGGCCGATGATCATGAAATCGTCCGTATGGGACTGCGAGCCGTGCTCGAGGAGGCCGAGGACATCGAGGTCGTCGGCGAGGTGGCGACCGCTGACGCGGCCGTCGCCGCCGCCCAGGCGGGAGGCATCGACGTCCTGCTCATGGACCTGCGCTTCGGGCCCGGAGTCGAGGGCACCCGGGTGACCACCGGTGCCGAGGCGACCGCCCGCATCAAGGCGTCCATGTCCAACCCGCCGCACGTGCTCGTGGTGACCAACTACGACACCGACGCCGACATCCTCGGCGCCATCGAGGCTGGGGCCGTCGGCTACATGCTCAAGGACGCCCCGCCGGCGGAGCTCCTCGCCGCGGTGCGTTCCGCCGCGGAGGGTGATTCGGCGCTGTCCCCGGTGGTGGCGGACCGGCTGATGACGCGCGTGCGCACCCCGCGCACCTCGCTCACCCCCCGTGAGCTGGAGGTCCTCACCCTCGTCGCCTCCGGTTCCTCGAACCGCGAGATCGGCCATGAGCTCATGCTCTCTGAGGCGACGGTGAAGTCCCACCTCGTCCACATCTACGACAAGCTGGGTGTGCGCTCGCGGACCTCCGCCGTGGCGGCCGCCCGCGAGCAGGGCGTGCTCTGACCTACCTGCCCCCGGCCTTCTCATAGGCATCGAGAACGGACGCGGAGATCTTGCCGCGGTCGGAGACCTTGAAACCGTTCTCCCGGGCCCACTCACGGATGGCGCGGGACCTCTCCCGCTGCGCGGCGGAGGAGGCGCGGGTCTGGCGGGCCGGGGCCTTCTGCGGGGCCGGGGCCACCTGTGCGGCGGCGATCCAGGGCTCCAGTGCGGCCCGGAATGCGGCGGCATTCTTCTCCGAGAGATCGAGGACATAGTGGCTGCCGTCCACGCTGAAATTAATGATGTTCACCTCCGAGTCCTCCAGGGGGGAATTGTCAAGATCATCAAAGTACTGGGTGATTTCGCGACGAGCCATGAGGACGTCTCTCCTTGTATGGGGATAAACCCACCATTGTTTTAAGTGGTCATTCACATACTAACGTTTCATCACTCTCAATGGGTGGCCTGAATGCATGGTGCATAAGTAATTCACATGGAAATGCACAATGCCGTCACCACGCTTTCAGGGCGTGATGACGGCGGCTGTTTTCATGGCGTGCATTACCGCGTATCACCGCGGTATCACCCGGAGAAGAGCATCAGGGGCGACGCAGACGCTCCTGGATCTCCTGGGTGACGGCGTCGATGTCACGGGAGATGGTGGCGTGCGCGCGGCGACGCTGCTCCGGGGTCATGAACTCGGCGTTGTCGGTCGCTGTGTGGAGCTCGGCGAGGCGGTCCTCCACGTCACGGATGAAACCGCTGGGCAGCTGATCCCTGTTGAGAGTGCGGTTGATGCCGTCGATACGGGCCTTCAGGTCGGCGCCGTGCCCGGAGAAACGGGCCAGTTCATCGGCGCTGACACCGACCCGGCGGGCCCGGGCGTCCACGACCTGCTCGCGGCCGGCGGTGATGGCCCGGTAGATGAGGGGCAGCATGACCGGCAGCGCCACGCGGGCGAGGCCGGCGTAACGCTTGAAGGTACCCGCGTTGAGGCGGCCGGCACGCAGCTGCTCGAGAGTGTTCTCGGCCATCCGGCGCTCATGCTTACGCTTCGCCTTGAGGCCCTTCTTCTCCTCCTTGAGGAGGTCCTTCTCGAATTTCTGCAGCAGCTGTTCGCGCTTCAGCTGCAGCTTCGCCTCTTCCTTGGCTTCGCTCCTGGCACGGACTTTCGCAGCCTGGATCTCTGCCCTGGTCTTGGCGCGGCTCTTGCGGATGGCCTCGAAAATGCCCATGTGGATTAGCCTCAGTCTTTCCGGAAGTTCGTGGTCGGGTTCAACATTACCTGTGATGGTGCGTTATGCTCACGCCATTGTGATTGCCCAGCCTGTGAGCGCCGCTGATCTGGTGGGTTGCCGCTACCGGCAGGTCCAGAAGCTCAGGCATCCGGAGGTTCCGCGGACCCGCGCGGCCCGGATGCGGCAGGAACGCGTCGAGGCTGCCCGCGCCGCCGTCCACGCCCTGCTTCCGGTGCGCCCCGCCCGCGGTGACCGTCAGCGTTTCCTGCGGATCGACGTTCCCTCGGTCCCCCTCGAGGAAGATTCCTTCCACGCCGAGATGGACACCCTCGAGGCCCTGGCGGCGCAGGCGGACCTCATCGCCGGTGCCGTGTTCACGGGCACCTCCTCGGGGGTGGACTGGCGCGTCGACGTCGATCTGCTGGTCCGCCGCCCGGATGACACGTACATGCCGGTGGTCATCAGCAACCACCGCGTGGCGCGTGCCGATGACGGCAGCTCCACCCCGGTCATCTCCACCGCCCGCCTCGGGCTCGGGCAGCCGGTGGAGGCCCGTTTCCGGCTGCGGCACCACGTCACCGACGGCTACCGCCTCGGCCTGGCGGCCCGCGCGCTGGAGGACATCGGCGTCGACTCCGGGATCGGCGCCGCCATCGGCCAGGACCGCACACGCGCCTTCCTCGCGCCGACCGCCCCGCTGCAGCCGGCGCTCGACGCCGCCCTGACCGCGGAGCTCCCGACCTTCCCGCGCCGCGTGAAGGAGTGCGCCACCTGCCGTTTCTGGCCGCTGTGCGAGGAGCAGCTGGTCGAGGTCGACGACATCTCCCTCTACCTCGCCGGCGACCGGGCGAAGAAGTTCCGCGATGAGGGCATCACCACGGTGGGCGGGCTCATCGAGGCCGACCTGGGCGACGCCAGCCGCGTGGCGCAGGCCTGGAGGGACGGCGTCGTGCTGCTGCGGAAGGTCGACGAGGTGACCGCGCCTGCCACGGACGTGGAGATCGACGTCGACATGGAGGCATACCTCGACCAGGGGGCCTACCTGTGGGGCGCCTACGACGGGGAGAACTACCAGCCCTTCGCCACGTGGGTGCCGCTCGGCGGGGACGGGGAGGCCGAGAACTTCGCCCGTTTCTGGCACTGGCTCATGGAGCGACGGGACCGCGCGCACGCCGCCGGACAGAGCTTCGCGGCCTACTGCTGGTCCAACCACGGCGAGAACCACTGGCTGACCATGAGCGCCCGACGCTTCGCCGGGCGCAGCTTCGGCAGGGTGAAAGTGCCCACCGAGGCCGAGGTGAAGGCCTTCATCTCCTCCCCGGAGTGGGTGGATGTGTTCCGGCTGGTCCGCGCACAGCTGGTCGGCCCGGGTGGGCTGGGCCTCAAGGTGGTCGCCCCGGAGGCCGGTTACACGTGGGAGGACGGCGACTTCGACGGCGAGGAGTCCGTCAACGCGCGTCGGATCTCCCGGGGCGCGGACACGGAGGCGCTGGAGGCCCGTCGTCGCCTGCTGCGCTACAACGAGGACGACTGCCGCGCCACCGCCGCGGTGCGGCACTGGCTGCGGGCGGGCGCGCCGGGCGTGGAGCGGCTCTAGCTGTCTCAACCTGTCGAATCTGTTTTTCCGACCGGTTACTGACCTGGGGAGACGCGGGGGTGCCCTGCACAGAATCGACAGGTTGAGACAGCTACGTCGTGTGCACCGACGCCCGCCCCAGCACCAGCGCCGTGACCACGACCAGCAGCAGGAGCGCCGCGAGGATGAGGATGAACCCGGACCACGAGGTCCACGCGAAGACCACACCCGTCGCGGCGCCCACCAGCGAGGAGCCCGCGTAGTAGGAGAAGAGGTACATGCTCGACGCCTCCGCGCGGTGGCTGGTGGCGGCCAGGCCGATCCAGCTCGAGGCGGTGGAGTGCATGGCGAAGAAGGACGCGGTGAACAGGAACAGGCCGGTGAGCGCGCCGGGCAGCCAGCCGGACATCGTGGCCAGCAGGCCCACGACCATGAGCGCGGCACCCGCGATGAGGACCCGGCCGCGACCGTACTTCTCCGTCAGCGCGCCGGCCCGGGCGGAGCTCCACGTGCCCGAGAGGTACATGAAGAACACCACGCCGACCAGCGCGGGGGAGAGACCGAAGTGGTCGATCATGCGGAAACCGAAGAAGTTGTACAGCGACACGAACACGCCCATGCCGACGAACGCGATGATGAACAGGCCGACCAGTCGGGGGTTGCGCAGGTGGTCGAGCATGGCGGCGAGTTCGGTGCGCAGGCCGATCCGTTTCGGGGTGAAGCGGCGCTGGCGGGGCAGGAGGGCGGTCATGACGACCGCCATGGTCAACGCCACGAGCGAACTGGCGACGAGGGCCACGCGCCAGTCGACGATCTCCAGCAGGCCGGCGGGGATGAGACGGCCGGTCAGCCCGCCGACGGTGGTGCCGGCGACGTAGATGCCCATGGCGCGGCCGAGGTCGGCGGGGTCGAGTTCCTCGGAGAGCCATGTCATGGCGACGGCCGGCACTCCGGCGACGGCGATGCCCTGCAGGGCGCGCAGCGCGATGAGGGTGGTGGCGTCGGGTGCGAGCGGCAGGAGGAGGCCCAGCGCGGTGGCGGCCAGGGCGGAGATGATGAGCAGGCGTCCGCGTCCGAAGCGTTCGGAGAGGATCGACATCGGCACGATGAACACCGCCAGCATGCCGGTCGTCGCGGAGACGGTCAGGGCGGCCTCGGTGGGGGTGATGCCGAGATCGTCGACGAGGGTGGGCAGCAGTGCCTGCGTGGCGTAGAGGGCGTTGAAGGTGGCCAGGCCGGCGGCGAGCATGGCGAGGACGGCGCGTCGGTAGTCGCGGTCGGTGCGGGTCAGGCCTGGGCTCATACGCTCATGGTGGCCCACCGGGGCTCATGTGTAAAATGTGCGGATTGACGCATATTGATACGGTGGACGCATGAGGGATCTCTCCACGTCTGACCTGCGGGGATTTATCGCCGTCGCCGAGTCCGGGCACCTCACGGAGTCGGCCGCCGCGCTGGGGATCCCGCAGCCCACGCTCACCCGCCGCGTCCGCCGGGTCGAGGCGGCCGTCGGGGCCGACCTCTTCGACCGTGTCGGCCGCCGCCTCGTGCTCAACGGCCGGGGCCGCGCCTACCTCCCCCATGCCCGCGCCGGGCTGCAGGAACTCGCGGAGGGCCGCACGAAGGTTGCCCGCCTCATGGACCCGGAGCGCGGCACGGTGCGCCTCGACTTCATGCACTCGCTGGGCACGTGGATGGTCCCCGACCTGCTCCGCAACTACCGCGCCCTGCACCCGCACGTCGACGTCCAGCTCCATCAGGGGGCGGCGCGGGTGCTCATCGACCGCGTGCTGGCCGACGCCGCGGACATCGCCCTCGTCGGTCCCCGCCCGGCTGAGTCCGTGGGCGGGGACGCCGTGCTGGGGTGGCATGAACTTGAGCTGCAGCGTCTGGCGCTGGCGGTCCCGGAGGGGCACCGCCTGGCGGGGGAGGGGCCGGTGAACATGCGTGAGGCGGAGGATGAGCCCTTCATCGGGATGCTCCCGGGCTACGGCACCCGCATGCTGCTCGACCGCATCTCGGGGGAGCTCGGGTTCAGCCCGCACCTGGTGTTCGAGTCGATGGAGCTGACCACCGTCGCCGGCCTGGTTTCCGCGGGTCTGGGCGTGGCGCTGCTGCCCCTCGACGATCCCTATCTCGCGCCCCGCGGCATCGTGCTGCGGCCGCTCGACCCGCCCGCGCACCGGGAACTCGGGATGGTGTGGCGGGCCGGGGCGCAGGAGGCGCCGCCGGTGGATCAGTTCCGGCTCTTCGTCATGGGCCGGGAATGAGCGACGCCGCCCGCCCCGGAAGGGGCGGACGGCGTACGTCAGACGTGCGGGGTTACTTCGCGGAGGCGTAGCGCTCGGCGACGTCGTCCCAGTTGAAGACGTTCCAGACGGCCTTGACGTAGTCGGCCTTGACGTTCTTGTACTGGAGGTAGAAGGCGTGCTCCCACATGTCCAGCATGAGCAGCGGGGTGAAGTTCACGGAGATGTTGCCCTGCTGGTCGGTGAGCTGCTGGATGATCAGACGCTCAGCGATGTGGTCGAAGCCCAGGACGGCCCAGCCGGAGCCCTGCAGGCCCATGGCCGCACCGGAGAAGTGTGCCTTGAACTTCTCGAAGGAACCGAAGTCGCGGTTGATGGCCTCAGCCAGCTCGCCGGTCGGCTCGCCGCCACCGTTCGGGGAGAGGTTCTTCCAGAAGATGGTGTGGTTGGTGTGGCCACCGAGGTTGAAGGCCAGGTTCTTGGAGAGTGCACGGATCTTGTCGGCGTTGGCCTCACCGTCACGCTCGGCCTCGAGTGCCTCGAGAGCGGCGTTGGCGCCTGCCACGTAGGTGGCGTGGTGCTTGGAGTGGTGCAGCTCCATGATCTCGGCGGAGATGTGCGGCTCGAGCGCGTCGTATGCGTAGTCGAGCTCCGGAAGGGTGTACACAGCCATGTTGTTCTCTTTCCTGTCGTTTAACGGGGTGCGCCTTCCGACTGTACCGCCGGAATGCGCGTTGCCACCATGATAGGCGAATCTTTGATTTCGGCAACGTTAGTGTTGTGGAATTCAATAAATCGCGGTCGGGAGGGGTGTTTCGGGGCTCCGGGGACGAGGCTCGGTGGCGCGGCAAAAGCCTTTGGTGTGACTTGTGATCACCCCCTGTTGCAAACTTTACAGTTAGTCCAGATTAACTGAAATAAAACACGACACTGCAGGTGGTGGGCACTTTTTGGGAAAGGTAGTAACATTACCGACGTGGGTAGTGCGGCGCGACAGGTGTTCCGGGTGGGGTGAATCCTTGTTATAAATCCTCCATCAATGTGAGCCAGGCCATAACCCTCTGTGGTGAGGGTCACGCCACACCCCAGATCTCTCCCAAGGAGTGAAAGCATGTCCGTGAAAGCCCCCGCCGCCCTACCGCACATGACGACCGCCGCCCCCGGCTGGAAGTCCGACAAGCACAAGATGTCCGTTCTCGGCGTCGTCGCCGTCATGTTCCTCACGATGGTCTTCGACGGTTACGACATCGTCATCTACGGCGCCATCCTGCCGACGCTCCTCGCGGAGCCGCACCACATCGGACACCTCGCCCCGGCCGTCGCCGGCACGCTCGGCTCCTACACGATGATCGGCATCCTCTTCGGCGCCCTCGGCGCCGGCGCGATCGGTGACCGCATCGGACGTCGCAAGATGATGCTCGCGGCACTGGCGTGGTTCTCCGTCGGTATGGCGATGTCCGCCTTCTCCACGAGCATCGCCGTCTTCGGCGCCACCCGCTTCTTCACCGGCCTGGCACTCGGTGTCATCACCGCAGGTGGTGGCGCGGTCATCGCGGAGTTCGCCCCCGCCCACCGCAAGAACATGTTCAACGCGATCGGTTACGCCGGCATCCCCTTCGGTGGCGTCATCGCCTCCTTCTCTGCCCTGTGGTTCGAGGACATCATCTCCTGGCGTGGCCTGTTCCTCATCGGCGCCTCCCCGATCCTCGTCATCCTGCCGCTGGCGTGGTTCCTGCTGCCGGAGTCCCCGCGCTGGCTCACCGCCATGGGCCGCACCGAGCGTGCCCGTGAGATCTGCCGCAGGTACGACTTCCCGGAGGAGCAGTTCACCCGTGAGGAGATCGTCAAGCTGGACCACGACGGCGCCGTCGTGAAGAAGCAGAAGATCGGTCTCGCCGCCATCTTCTCCCGCACCTACCTGCTGGCCACCATCCTCATCGGCGGCATGAGCTTCATGGCCATCATGGCCACCTACGGACTCAACACCTGGCTCCCGCAGATCATGCAGATCAACGGCATGTCCTCCGACGGCTCGCTCTACTCCCTGGTCGCCCTCAACGCCGGTGCCGCCCTCGGTGCCCTGGCCGCCGCGAAGATCGCGGACGTCATCGGCGCGAAGCCGGTCATCATCGTCACCTTCTCCATCGCGGCCGTCTGCATGTTCGCCATGCCGTACCTGACCGCCGCCCCGCTCATGTACACCGCGATCGCGCTGACCGGCCTGGGTGTCACCGGTACCCAGATCCTCATCTACGGTCTGACCTCCAACTTCTACCCGACCCGCGCCCGTCAGGCCGGAATGTCCTGGGCGGCAGGCTTCGGCCGCCTCGGAGGCATCGCCGGCCCGGCCATGGGTGGCTTCATCATCGCCCTCGGCCTCGGTGCCTCGGACGCTTTCCTGGTGTTCGCCGTCGCCACCGTCATCGGTGCCGTCGCCACCATGTTCATCCCGACCCGCAAGCGCAGCTAATTCCGCTCACCGGCGCCGTCCCCTCCCCGGGGGCGGCGCTTCTGCGCGTCATAATGGGGGTATGAGTGCGCTTCTCGACGCCTACGGGTCCCCCTTCCTCCTCACCGCCGTCGTGGTGGCGGTGGTGGTGGCCGCGCTCCTGCTGGGGATCGCGACCGCCGTCCAGCGGCGTCGGGGGCGACCCCGGGGGAAGTTCCTCACCGCCTTCCTCATCGTCCTCGCTCTGGGGGCGGGCGTGGTCGCCGGTGGTGCCCGCGTCGTGCAGGAGGCCGGTGGCCTACAGCGGGGCACGGGCCCGGCGTTCACCCTCACGGAGACGGAGAACCGTTTCGACCGGCAGGTGGACGTGGACTTCGGTCCCTTCGAGCAGCTCCTGGCCGATGTGGGCAGGGAGCGGCTGCAGGAGATGAAGGTGAATCTCGGTGACCGGGACCTGGTGGACCGGCACGGGGTCCGCCTCGAGCGCGGTTACACCGCCAGTGACATGCTGGCCTACCACGTGTGGCGGATGCAGGACGGGGATCGTCCGAACTCCTACTACCGTGCGGTGCTGGAACTGGATCCCCGCGCCATCGCCGCCGCCGAGAGTGCCGGGGCCCCCGATCCGGACAACCCGCTCCACGGGGCCGTGGTCCTGGTGAAGGGCAACACGGCGGTGGAGGGCCTGGCCAATGACGCCGGCTCCTGGGCGCTGGCGGATGCGGTGGCGGGCGGGGACGCGGAGGTGGTGGAGCAGCTGCGTGCCCGTGGTGCGGTCATCGCGGGGCGGACCAACCTGTCCGAGTTCGCCAACTTCCTCTCCCTCACGGCCCCGAACGGCTTCTCCGGACGGGGTGGGTAGGCGCTGAGCCCGCGCGGACCGCTCACGGTCGACCCGGCGGGGTCGTCGACGGGCTCGGCAACCGCGATCGCCCTCGACTACGCCGACCTGACCGTGGGCACCGAGACCGCCGGGTCGGTCATCTCCCCGGCGCAGTCGGCCCGGGTCGTCGGACTCAAGGCCTCCCACAGCGGCTGCCCGGTCGGAGGGATCGTGCCCATCGACGACCGCATCGACTCCGTGGGCTTCTTCGGCCGCAGCCTGCGTGACGTGCAGCTCGGCCACGACGCCGCCTGCACACCCGCCGGGCAGGCGGACCGTCCGGCGAAGGTGATGGTCATGGGCGAGCCCGGCTCCGGGCTGCAGGAACGCGCCCGTGCGGCCGGGGTCGAGCTGGTGGTGGCCCCGGAGCACATCCGGGACCTGCACATGCGCCTGCGCGGGGAGGACTCCGAGGCGGTGCTCCTCGGCGGCGCCGGCCCCTCGATGGAACGGCACCTGGCGGATTCCGCGGGGAAGGCACGCACCCTGGACGACATCATCGCCCACTTCCGGGAGCACCCGGACACCGCGCCCTTCGGGTACGGCGTGCTCGAGCAGGCGCAGAAGGTGGATGCCGGGGACCGCGCCGACGGTGACCGTCAGCTGGAGAAGATCCGGCAGCTGGCCGCGGAGATCGACACCGCCCTGCGGGAGGCCGGGGTCGACGCCCTGGTCACGGAGGGGGAGAGCCTGGACAGCTTCTCGCTGGCCGGGGTGCCGCGCGTGGTGGTGCCGGGTGCGGAGGAGTCGCTGGAGGTCACCGCCGCCCGGGAGGACGCCGTGGCGCAGGTGCTCGCCATCGCGGAGGCACTCGGCCCGCGTGACGGAGCCGGTACCCTGGGCGACATGTCCTGGATGTTTGTCAGAACCCCCGAACTGGTGCCCGCCGAGCAGGCTCTGCCCGGCCGCGACACCCCGATCCTGGCGCACCCGCGCCCCCACGCCGTGCTGGGCACCCCGATCACGGGCCCGTGGCGCGAGGGGCAGCGTTCCCTCATCGTCGGCATCGGCTGCTTCTGGGGCGTGGAGAAGATGTACTGGGAGCTCGACGGTGTGGAGGGCACGTCCGTCGGTTACGCCGGTGGCGTCAGCCCGCACCCCACCTACCGCGAGGTCTGCTCCGGGCGCACCAACCACACCGAGGTGGTGGAGGTGGTCTACGACCCGGAGAAGATCTCCCTGGACCAGCTCGTCGCCCTGGCCCTGGAGAACCACGACCCCACCCAGGGGATGCGCCAGGGCAATGACGTGGGCACGCAGTACCGTTCCGCCATCTACACCACCGGCCCGGAGGCCCAGCAGGAGGCGGAGAGGGTGCAGGCGATCGTCGACAAGTACGCCGACGACCTGAAGGACAAGGGCTTCGGCGCAGTGACCACCGAGGTCATGCCCCTGGCGGACACCCCCTCGGGCGCCTACTACCTCGCGGAGGACGAGCACCAGCAGTACCTGCACAAGGTGCCCAACGGCTACTGCCCGCACCACTCCACGGGCGTGGCCTGCCGCCTGCCGGACTAGGGCCAGACGAGCTCGTCGAGGCTGCTTATCGACGCCCCCGTGTCCCCCGTCCGGTCCAGATGGACGGCGTGGAGGCCCGCGCGGCGGGCACCGGCGACGTCGTTCTCCCAGGAGTCACCGATCATGACGGTGTGCTCCGCGGGCGTGCCGATCTTCTCCAGCGCCGCCCGGTAGGACTCCGGCTGCGGCTTCGGGGCGCCGAGCTCCACCGTGGCGCACATGATCATCCCGTCGAGCCACAGGCCGGTGCGCTCGAGTTTGGCGCGTTGCATCTCCTCGGCGCCGTTGGTGAGGATGCCCACCGTCAGGCCCCGGCCCAGCGTCGCCTCCAGCGAGGGCAGCGCGTCGGGGAAGGCCACCCAGTTGCTGCGGTACACGGCGAGGTAGTCCCCGTACATGGTGAGCGCCTCGTCGTCGCTGAGTTCCGGTCGGCCGATGAACTCCCGGCACCGTTCGACGCGCTGCCCGAGGTGACTGACCTCGCCGTTCTCGAAGGCGGTGAACCACTTCCGTTCGATGGTGAGCCAGCGCCGCCACTGCCCGGCGGGGAGCCCGAGGGTGCGGCTCCAGGCCTCGACGCCGGCGCGGGCGGCATGCTCGTGATCGACGAGGGTGCCGTCCAGGTCGTAGAGGACGGCGCGGGTGTCTGCGGGGAGAAGCATGGGTCACACCCTAAATGACGGGCCGACCACCAATGTGAAGCCGACGTGAATTCTTCCCCCTTGCGCTGCGAAACTGCTGCCCATGGCCCATAATGACCGGCGTGAGGACAACAGGCGAGCACCGCATCACACGACGGGGCCTGCTGCAGGGCACCCTCATCGCCGGTGCCGCCGCAGCCACCCCGAGCTCCCTGGCGCGCGTGCGGGCCTCCGATGTGCAGGCCTGGGCCGACGCCGACCTCGACGCCCTCCACGCCCCGCTGCCCTACGGGGAGGCGGAACACCACGTGTTCATGCACGGCGTCGCCTCGGGGGATCCGGTGCCCAACTCCGTGATCCTGTGGACCCGCGTGACCCCCACCCCGGAGTGCGTGCCCGGCTCGGGCCTCGGCCCCGATGTGACCGTGCGCTGGGAGGTCGCCGCGGACCCGGAGTTCCGCCGCCTGGTGCGCGCCGGGGCGGTCACCGCCTCCGCGGCCCACGACCACACCGTCCACGTCGACCCCTTCGGCCTGCAGCCGGACACCGTGTACTGGTACCGCTTCACGGCCCTCGACGGCGAGCACGCCGGGCGGGTGTCACGGGTGGGGCGGACGCGGACGGCTCCGGGGGATGAGGAGGACGTCGAGAAGCTCTCCCTGGCGGTGTGCTCCTGCGCGAACCTCGAGGCGGGCTACTTCGCTGCGTACTCGGACATCGCGCGGCGGGCGCACGCCGGGGAGGTCGACGTGGTGGTCCACCTGGGCGACTACATCTACGAGTACGCCTCCGGCGACTACGCCGGGAAGTACGGCGTGGTCCGCCCGCATGTGCCGACGTGGGAGATCCGCACGCTCGCGGACTACCGTTCGCGCTACGGGCACTACCGCCGCGACGTGGAGCTGCAGGACGCCCACGCCGCCGCCCCGTGGGTGGTCACCTGGGACGACCATGAGATCGCCAACGACTCCTGGGCCGGCGGCGCCGAGGGGCACAGCGACTTCCACGGGGACTGGGCGACGCGCCGCGACGCCGCCATGCAGGCCTACCTCGAGTGGCTGCCCGTCCGCGGCACCTCCCCCTCACGCGGGGGCCGCATCTACCGGACGCTGCGCTTCGGCCGCCTCGCGGAGCTGCACATGCTCGACCTGCGTTCCCACCGCAGCGCGCCGGGCATGCTCGAGCCCGCGGCCCGTATCTCCGTCGACCGCACGATCATGGGCACCGAGCAGTTCGCGTGGCTCTCCGGGCGCCTGGCCACCACGAGCACCCGCTGGAACCTCATCGGCACGTCCGTCATGCTGGCCCCGCTCAACCTCATCCACATCGACCATCAGCTGCGCGCCCAGCTGGCGGGGATGGTCGGCCTGGACGTCGCGGGCACCCCGGTCAACGTCGACCAGTGGGACGGGTACGTCGCGGACCGGGAGCGCCTGCTGGCGCAGCTCGCGGAGCAGCACGCCCACGGCCGGACGGTGTTCCTCGCCGGGGACATCCACTCGGAGTGGGCGAACCACATCCGCTACGGGGGCCGCGTGGTGGCCGCCGAGCTGGTCTGTTCCTCGGTCACGGCGGCCAACGTCGACGAGTTCCTCGGCGCGGCGGAGGACAACCCGCTCTCGCAGACCGCGGAACGTCACGTCCTCGCGCACAACCGGCACATCAGCCACGTGGACCTCGACGCCCACGGATACGCCACCCTCACCGTCCGTCCCACGCACGTGGAGATGTCCTGGCACCGCGTCGCGGACGTCACCGTCGCCGGGTCCCCCGTCACCGAGGCGCTGCGCATGCGTTACGACGGCGCCCTGGTCACCTCCTGACCGAGTCCGCCCGGATGAACGCCGCCATCCTCCGCGCCAGCGGCCGGGTGAGCCGCACGGTGGCGTGGTCCCCGAGGACGGCGTCCCAGTACCAGAGCATCTCGGCGTGGTAGTTGTGCCCGTGCCCGCCGGGCACCGCGACGGAGGTGAGCTGGTCGAGCCCGACCTGCCAGCCGGAGACGAACGGCACCCAGCGCATGCCGGGGACCACGTCGAGGTGCTGCGGGCGGGGTGCGCGGATGCCGCGGGAGCCGGGTTCGGTGAGCCAGTCGGGGCGTCGCCAGTAGAGGCGGCGGTCCCACCAGACGATCGGGTCGGAGGCGTGCTGCCCGATGACCACGCGCGGGTGTTCCCAGGCCCGGGGGAGGGGCATGCCGTGGACGTCCTGGTGCAGGTGCAGGGGGCGGGCGACGAAGCGGACGTGGCGGCCGCCGTCGATGACGGGGACGCGTTCGGGGGAGCCGGGGTCGCGGGAGCGGGTGAGGTCGCGCATGAGGCGGGTGAAGCGGGGCGCGCCGGTGAACAGGGCGCCGTCGGTGCGGGTGAGGAGGTCGTCGATGTCGGCGAAGGAGTCGGCGATGCCGTAGGCGCCGAGGGACTCCCCGGCGACGTAGAGCCGGGGGCGGTCCGCGGGGTCCATCTGCCCGAGGCGGGAAAGTACGGCGGAGATGAGGATGCGGGAGGCGCGGACGGGGGTCTCGCGGTCGACGACGTAGGACACCGGGGAGGGCAGGTAGGAGTACTGCATGGCCATGGTGGCGCAGTTGCCGCCGGTGAGAAACTCGACGGCGCCGACGGACCAGTCGGTGATCCAGCCGGTGCCGGCGGAGGTCTGGATGACCAGGGTGTCGCGCCGGAAGGCACCGGTCCGGTCCATCTCCGCGAGGATGAGCCGGGCCGCGGCCTCGAGGGAGCGGCCGGGGACGAGTCCGACGAAGAGGCGGATGGGTTCGTGGGTGACGTCGAGGCCGGTGACCTCGTGGATGTCGCGGGCCCGTGGCCCGAGGGAGAGCACCGCGCGGCCCTGGGAACCGACCGCCGACCAGGGTTCCAGGGACCAGGGGGAGCCGGAGCGTTCGGGTTCCCAGGGCATCATCGTGCCGGGGAACACGGACTGGTTGACCACGCTGGCCTGCCGCGACATGTCGGCGAGGATCCGCCGCACGAGCACCTTGTCGCTGAGCAGGAGGGCGAGCCAGGTGAGGCTGCCGGCGGCCAGGGGCCACGCGATCCACAGGGGCATGTGCCGGGCCAGGCGGGCCCCGAGGCGGTCGACGGAGACCTGGGCGGCGTCGCCGAGGAGCAGCAGGACGCCGTACCCGGCGGTGCCGACGAGTCCGCCGATGAGGGCGTGGGAGCGTCCGCGCCGCCTGCCGACACCCACCATCCGTGCCTGCTCCGCCTGACGGCGCAGGCTGAGGGCGAGGGCGTTGGCGGTGACGGCGGCGACGACGGTGTGTCCGGCGCCGGTCCAGAACCAGCCGGTCGGCGGGAGCCAGCGGCGCAGGACGTAGGCGAGGGCGGTGGCGCTGACGTGGCCGACGCCCTGCACGATGGCGACGTTGGCGGCGGTGACCCACCACGGGCGGGGCAGCAGGGAGGGGGAGACGGCCCACCAGGTGGCGACCTCCGCGCCGAGGATCCCGGCACCGAGGTGCTGGGGGAGACGTCGGCGGCGGGTCATGCGGATGCCGGGGGTGAGGTCGTTGACCACCTCGAGCCCGAAGGCCACGGCACGCAGCGTGGCGACGGCGGCGGGAGCGAGGACGGTGAGTGCGCGGCGCAGGCGGGGGCCCCTCATGGCCCCGAGTCTGGCAGAGATTCCGGTGCGGTGCCCGGTGTAGCGCATTACACACTGCATGTCCGATCGGAAAGGGGCATAATGAGAAGTGGCTTTTACATCGATAGCCATTCGGACACAATCGGAAGCACGGAGATCCCATGCGCACTGCAGTCGGAAACAAAGTCGTCCTCATCGGCGCCGGCGACGTCGGCGTCGCGTACGCCTACGCACTGGTCAACCAGGGCACCGTCGACCACCTGGCCATCATCGACATCGACGAGAAGAAACTCCGCGGCAACGTCATGGACCTCAACCACGGCGTGGTGTGGTCCAGCTCCCGCACCCGCGTCACCGAGGGCAGCTACGAGGACTGCCGGGACGCGGCGATCGTCGTGATCTGCGCCGGTGCCGCGCAGAAGCCGGGGGAGACGCGGCTGCAGCTCGTCGACAAGAACATGAAGATCATGAAGTCCATCGTCGACGAGGTCATGGGCAACGGCTTCGAGGGCATCTTCCTGGTCGCCACCAACCCGGTCGACATCCTCACCTACGGCGTGTGGCGCTACTCCGGCCTCGACCACCACCAGGTCATCGGCTCGGGCACGGTCCTCGACTCGGCCCGCTACCGCTTCATGCTGGGCGAGCTGTTCCACACCTCGCCGACCTCCATCCACGCCTACATCGTCGGCGAGCACGGCGACACCGAGCTGCCGGTCGTCTCCACCGCCACCATCGCGGGTGTGCCGCTGTCCGCCAGTGCGGAGAAGGAGGAGGGTTTCTCGGAGCGGATCGAGAAGATCTTCGAGGAGACCCGCGACGCCGCCTACGAGATCATCGACGCCAAGGGCTCCACCTCCTACGGCATCGGCATGGGCCTGGCGCGCATCACGAAGGCGATCATCCAGAACCAGGACGTCGCGCTGCCGGTGTCCGCCTACCTCGACGGTGAGTACGGCCAGAAGGACCTGTACATCGGCACCCCGGCGATCATCAACCGCGCCGGCATCGCCCGCGCCGTGGAGCTGCAGCTCAACGAGCACGAGATGGAGCGTTTCCTCCACTCGGCCGACACGCTGCGTGCGATCAAGGAGGAGTTCTTCCCGGCTGAATAAACCCTGAATAAACGCCACTCCGAGATGCCGAACCTCCCGAACACGGGCACAATATGAGGGGTATCACTCATTTGTGTCGCGCGCGTACGGGAGGACAGCCGTGGAAGCCAGGCTGCAGGAACTGATCACCGAGGTCGACGGTCTCATCGACTGCCTCAAGGAGGTCGAGAACCAGGCAGCCTCCGCGATTGAGAAGGTCGCCGAGAACCACCGCCACGGTGCGGTGAACCTCGTCCACTACGCCGAGCTGCGGCAGCACGACGTCCGTGCGGTCCAGGGTGGCCTGGCCTCCATCGGCGCCACCCGCCTGTCGACCGCGGAACCGGCCGTCCTGGCCCGCCTCCACGCGGCGCGCAACGTGCTCTCCGCCTACAACGGCGAGCCGCTCAAGTACACCGGAACCGAGGTCCGGGACGCCTTCGCCACCGCCGACGACATCCTCGAGGACCACGCCCTCGAACTCCTCGGTGACTCCTCCGAGGAGACCCATTCGCGCATCATGGTGACCCTGCCGACGGAGGCGGGCGATGATCTCGACCTGGTCCGCGGTTTCGTCGAGGCGGGCATGGAGCTGGCCCGCATCAACTGCGCCCACGACGGCGCAGAGGTGTGGAAGCGCATGATCGACAACGTCCACACCGCCGCCCGGGAGGCCGGCCGGGAGATCAGGGTCGCCATGGACCTGGCGGGCCCGAAGGTCCGCACCGGGGCGATCGAGCCGGGCCCCGAGGTCGGACGCGCCCGCGTCACCCGCGACGACACCGGTGCCGTGGTCACCCCCGCGAAGATCTGGTTCACCCCTGCTGACCTGCCGGAGGACGAGGTCCCGCCGGTCCCCGCCGGGCTGCCGGGCCGCCCGACGCTGCCGCTGCGCGTCGAGCGTGAGTGGCTGGAGACCCTGGAGATCGGCTCCGAGATCACCTTCCACGACAACCGCGACGCGAAGCGCCGCTTCACCGTCACCCGCATCGAGGGGCAGGGGGTGCTGGCTGAGGGACGTCGCAACGCGTACGTCTCCAACTCCACGCTGCTGGAGACGGACTGGACCAAGTCCCGCGTCTCCGGTGTCCCGCCGACGGAGCAGCGTCTGCGCCTGCACACCGGCGACACGCTCATCCTCACCGACGACCAGACCCCGGCCGTCGTCGCGCCGGACGTCACCCCGCGCATCAGCTGCACGCTGCCGGAGGCGGTCGCCGCCGTCGAGGTCGGGCAGAAGGTGCTTTTCGACGACGGTTCGATCGCCGCCCGCGCCGTCGACAAGCAGGTCACGGAGCAGGGCCACAACGAGGTGCACCTCACGGTGACCTACGCCGGGCCGGAGGGCACGAAGCTCGCCGCCTACAAGGGCATCAACCTGCCGGACACCGTCCTGCCGCTGCCGAGCCTCACCGAGGAGGACCTCGCGGCGTTCCGCTTCGTGGCCGAGCACGGGGACATCGCGAACATCTCCTTCATCCGTGACGCCGACGACGTCGGTTTCGTGCTCGACACCCTGGAGCAGATCGCGCAGGAGTCCGCCGACCCGGAGCGCGTCCGCAGGCTCGGCATCGTGCTCAAGATCGAGACGATCCCCGCCTACGAGGGCCTGTGCCGCGTCCTGCTCGCCGGCATGCGCCACCCCAACCTGGGCATCATGATCGCCCGCGGTGACCTGGCCGTCGAGCTCGGCTTCGACCGGATGGCCGAGGTCCCCCGCCTGATCGCCCAGATGGCGGAGGCCGCGCACGTGCCCGTCATCATGGCCACCCAGGTGCTCGAGAGCCTGGCCAAGTCGGGTCTGCCGACCCGCGCGGAGATCACCGACGCCGCCTACGCCCTGCGTTCCGAGGCCGTCATGCTCAACAAGGGTCCCCACATCACCGACGCGATCCGCATTCTCCACACCCTGTCGACCAAGCTCGGCCGCTCCCAGCGCAAGAACCGCCAGTTGCTCCGGCAGATCGGCAGCTGGATGCCCGA
>NZ_DUOE01000048.1 GCF_012838985.1 Corynebacterium sp.
GAGTGCGCAGCTGCGCACTCGAACTCCCCGGTGGGCTGGGATAACACGGCCACACCGTCTGGCATGGCCGCACCGCAGCAGGGACGGATGATCAGCCAGGGTCAGTGCGCAGCTGCGCACTATTCCGACACCGGGTGGGCAGTGCCCAAGAGGCGTCTGCCGGCGGTAGTGCCACCAGATCCGATGAGAGTGACTCCAGGCGGGGCGCAGAGTGCGCAGCTGCGCACTCGAGTTGTCCAGTGCACCGGACATAGATCCACCACGGAATCAGCCGGTCAGTAGCAGACCGCCCCCTCGGAGGCTGAGTGGACGAGTTTCGCGTACTTGCCCAGCACGCCGTGGAGGCGCGGGTTCTCCGGCACCGTCCATTCCGAGCGACGTCGCTTGAGTTCTTCGTCGGAGATGTCGACGTCGATGGTCCGGTTGGGGATGTCCACCCGGATGGGATCCCCGTCCTTCACGAAGGCGATGGGGCCGCCGTCGACAGCCTCGGGGGCGACATGGCCGATGCACAGCCCGGTGGAGCCGCCGGAGAAGCGGCCGTCGGTGATGAGCAGGACATCCTTGCCGATGCCGGCTCCCTTGATGGCACCAGTGATGGCGAGCATCTCGCGCATGCCGGGCCCGCCCTTGGGTCCCTCGTAGCGGATGACCACGACGTCACCCTTCCGGAGCTCACCGTTGAGGACCGCGTCCATGGCGGGCTGCTCCTGGTCGAAGACGCGGGCGGTGCCCTCGAAGATCTCGGCGTCGAAGCCAGCGGTCTTCACCACCGCGCCCTCGGGGGCGAGCGAGCCGTGGAGGATGCTCAGGCCACCGCTGGTGTGGAGCGGGTTGTCCAGTGCCCGGAGGATGTGGCCGTCGGGGTCCGGGGGATTGACCGTGGAGAGGTTCTCGGCGACGGTGCGTCCGGTGACGGTGAGGCAGTCGCCGTGGAGGAGGCCGGCGTCGAGAAGTGCACGCATGACCACCGGAATGCCGCCGATGCGGAAGACATCGGCCATGACGTAGCGGCCGAAGGGCTTGAGGTTCGCCAGGTGGGGGACCTTGTCGGAGACGTCGTTGAAGTCGGCGAGAGTGAGCTGCACCCCGGCTTCGCGGGCGATGGCCAGCAGGTGGAGGACGGCGTTGGTGGATCCGCCGAGCGCCATGACGACGGCGACGGCGTTGAGCAGGGACTCGCGGGTGATGATGTCACGTGCGGTGATGCCCTGCTCCAGGAGACGCACCACCGCCTCGCCGGAGCGGTGTGCGTAGTCGATGCGGTCACGGTGGACGGCCGGGGGAGCGGCGGAGCCGGGCAGGGACATGCCCATCGCCTCAGCAGCCGACGCCATGGTGTTGGCGGTGTACATGCCGCCGCAGGCACCTTCGCCGGGGCAGATGGCGCGTTCGATGACGTCGACGTCCTCCCGGCTGAGGGTGCCGGCGCGGCAGGCCCCGACGGCCTCGAAGGCGTCGATGAGCGTGACCTCCTGCTCGGAGCCGTCGGCGAAGCGGGCGGTGCCGGGCATCGTTGAACCGTTGTAGAGGAAGACGCTGGCCAGGTCGAGGCGGGCGGCGGCCATGAGCATGCCGGGGATGGACTTGTCGCAGCCGGCGAGCAGCACGGAGCCGTCGAGACGTTCGGCGGACATGACGGTCTCGACGGAGTCCGTGATCACCTCGCGGGAGACCAGTGAGTAGTGCATCCCCTCGTGGCCCATGGAGATGCCGTCGGAGACGGAGATGGTGCCGAACTCGAGCGGGTAGCCGCCGGCGCCGTGGACACCCTGTTTGGCGTGCTCGGCGAGTTTACGCAGCGTGAGGTTGCAGGGGGTGATCTCGTTCCAGGAGGAGGCGACGCCGATCTGGGGCTTGTCCCAGTCGTCGTCGCCCATGCCGACGGCGCGGAGCATGCCGCGGGAGGCGGTGCTCTCCAGGCCGTCCGTGACGTCGCGGGAGCGGGGTTTGATGTCAGGTGCGTTCATGACACGAGTCTAGTTTCAGGGACGAAATCAGGGGGGACCACCGATGGTGGAGCAGCGCCAGCAGGGCGACAATGGGGGCACGGCGACGTAGATCCGCAGTGACGCCGGCCCCGCTGACAGAGACGAGCAGACATGGACCGCCCCGACCAGAACACCCCCGCCGCCCGCGCCGTTGACCTCCGCAAGACCTACGGGCAGGGCGAGACCGCCGTCCACGCCCTCGACGGAGTGACCGTCGACCTCGGGAGGGGACAGTTCACCGCCATCATGGGGACCTCCGGCTCCGGAAAATCCACCCTCATGCACTGCATGGCGGGCCTCGACGCACCCACCGGCGGCGCCGCCTACATCGGCGACACCAACCTTGCGGAGCTCAACGACCGCGAGATCACCGCCCTGCGCCGCGACCGGCTGGGCTTCATCTTCCAGGCCTTCAACCTCGTGCCCACGCTCACCGCCGAGGAGAACATCACGCTGCCGACGAGGATCGCGGGAGGGGACGTCGACAAGCAGTGGTTCGACGAGGTGACCTCCCGCTTCGGCATCACCGACCGCCTCGCCCACCGTCCCGCGGAACTGTCCGGCGGGCAGCAGCAGCGGATGGCGTGCGCGCGGGCGATCGTCGGGAAGCCGGAGATCATCTTCGGTGACGAGCCCACCGGCAACCTCGACTCCCACTCCTCACACGAGGTGCTCGCGATCCTGCGGGCGGCGGTGGATGAGATGGGGCAGACGGTGGTCATCGTCACCCATGACCCGACGGCGGCCGCGTGGGCGGACCGCGTGCTCTTCCTCGCGGACGGGCAGCTGGTCAACGAACTCCGTGAGCCGACAGCCGAGGACATCCTCGCCGTGATGACGGGATTCGACCAGTGACCACGCTGAGTGTCCTGCAGAAGATCTCGCTGCGCAGCCTCGCGGCGCACCGCCTCCGTTTCCTCCTGACCCTGCTCGCGGTGGTCCTGGGGACCACCTTCGTCGCCGGCGGTTTCATCCTCACCGCCTCCCTGTCGAAGGCCTTCGACGACATCACACGCGGTCAGTACGAGGGCGCTGACCTGGTGTTCCGTTCCACCACCGACCACCCGCTCACCCTCGACATGGCCCGGGAGATCGCCGCCCGCCCGGACGTGGCGCAGATCGAGACCACTGATCTCCTGCCGATCGTGCTTCTCGACGCCACCGGCGACGCCTACCAGTCCGGCGGCGCCGGCACGTGGCTGCTCCCGTACGTCCCCGCCGAGGAGATGATCACCACGAACTTCCGTGTCTCCGAGGGGCGGGCCCCCGTCACCGCCGCTGAAGCGGTGATCAACAGCGGGGCCGCTGAACGCGGAGAGATCCGGGTGGGGGACAGGGTGACGGTGATCGACGCGCAGGGGCGGGCCGGGCTGGAGATCGTCGGCATCACCGAATCCGACCTGGCCAGCGGCGGCTGGGCCGGGCTGCAGGTCGCCGAGGACGTCTTCCGCACCGACTACTCCGACGGGGTGCACACCGGCCGTATCCTCCTGCGTGGCGACGTCTCCCTGGAGACCCTCCGCGCGGAGTACCCCGGCTTCGACCTGGACACCGCCGAACGGGTCGCCGAGGAGGAGTCGCAGGAGATCAGCGAGGCGCTGGCGTTCTTCACCTACATCATGCTCGCCTTCGGGCTCATCGCCCTGCTGGTGGGTACGTTCATCATCTCCAACACGTTCTCCATGACCGTCGCGCAGCGCACCCGCGAGTTCGCGCTGCTCCGTGCGCTCGGCATGTCCCGGGCGCAGCTCACCGGGTCCGTCCTGGTGGAGGCGACCGTCATCGGTCTCATCGGTTCCGCACTCGGCATCGTCGCCGGTGTCGGCCTGGTGGAGCTCATCGTCGCGGTCATGGAGTACTTCGGCCTCGGCTTCCCCAACGCCGGTGTCGGACTCGACGCGTCGAGTGTCGCGGTGCCGCTGGTGGTCGGGGTGACCGTCACCCTCGTCAGCGCGTGGGTGCCCGCCCGCCGCGCTGGCCGCGTCCACCCGGTCCAGGCTATGCGCTCCGGGGACCAGTCCAGCACGCAGCCGGTGACCGGCCGCAGCATCGTCGGTGCCGTCCTGCTCACCGCCGGACTGACGGCGACCCTTTTCGCCGCCTTCTGGACCGGGTGGTCGACCACCACCCGCACGGTGCTCCTCGGTGTCGGCGCGGTCCTGCTCGTCCTCGGGGTCCTGCTGCTGCTCGCGGCGGTGGCCCGCCACCTGTTCGCGCTCCGCCCGCCCGGCTCCGCGGTCGTCCCGCTGCTGGCCGGAACCAACCTCTCCCGCAACCCACGCCGCACCGCGGCGACCGCCTTCGCCCTCACCCTCGGCGTGGCTCTGGTGTGCGCGGTCGGCATCCTCGGCGCCTCCACCGAGGAGTCGGTGTTCGGTGCCATCGAGGAGGAGCTCAGCGCGGACGCCGTCGTCAGCGCCGGGGTGGTGAGCAGCCAGTCCATCCCGGCTCAGGCACTGGACACCATCGCGGGGATGGACGGGGTCGAGGGCCTGGTCACCGTCGCCTGGGTGCCGGTGAGCGTCGAGGGCCGCGCGGGCTCCACCGACGGCACCGGGGGCGTCACCACCGTCCTCGGCACCGACCCCACCCTCGCCCTCAACCTGCAGGTCATCGACGGCGACTTCCACGGCATCGGGGACCTCCCCGGCGTCGGACTCAGCGCGGACACCGCCCGCGACCTCGGCGTCGGGGTGGGCGACCCGGTGGAGGTCACCTCCCCGCTGACCACCGCGACCGCCCGGGTGCCGGTCCGGGTGATCTGGGAGGACACCTCCTCCTACACCCCTCTCGCCGTCTCCGCGGCGACCGCCGCGGAACTGCTGCCCGACACCCGCGCCTGGTTCACCCAGAACGCCTACGTCCGCTTCACCGCGGACGCGGACCGCGACGCGGTCTTCGGGCGGGTCTCCGATGAGGTGAAGAGCTACGGCATCCTCCAGATCATGACCCCGGAGGAGTTCCGGATCGCCGCGGCCGAACAGATCGACCAGCTCCTCACCCTGATCTACGCCCTCCTCGCGTTGAGCGTGGTCATCGCGGTGCTCGGCATCATCAACACCCTGGCGCTGTCGATCATGGAACGCACCCGCGAGTTCGGCATGCTGCGGGCCGTCGGCATGCAGCAGCGGCAGATCCGCCGGATGATCACGCTCGAGTCGGTCCACATCGCGCTGCTGGGGGCCTTCGCGGGCATCGTCACGGGCGTGTGGCTCGGCTGGTGCCTGGTGCGCACGCTGGCCTCGCAGGGCATCGACCGCTGGGCCGTCCCCGGGGAGCAGCTGGCCGTGGTGCTCTTCGCGGCGATCCTCGTCGGTGTCGTGGCGGCGCTGTGGCCGGCCCGCCGGGCGGCGCGCACCTCACCGCTGGCGGCGGTGGACTGAGGGACGTCGGAAAGCAGTCAGAGGACCAGCAGGTTGAACTTGGTCTCCTTGACCTCGTCGAGGCGCTTACGGGCCTTGTCCAGGCGGGACCACTGGTCCTCGGGGATGGCGCGGCGCGCGGTGTCGACGATCCCCTGGTCCGGGGTGCCCCACGCGATCGGCATCGGGGAGATCTCGTCCCAGTGCTCCTGGTCACCGATGCTGCGGCGGCCCTGCACGGCGGCGACGGGGATACGGGTGCCCAGCTTCGGTTCGGTGATGCCCTCGATGCGGGTCACGGTGCGCAGCGCGGCACCCCAGCGCGGCGGGGCGTCCGCGTTCACGTTGGTGTTGACCAGCGCCATGATGACGTAGTCACGCTCGTTGACCTCGGCGATCATGGCGGGGGCGAGGGGGTAGGTGTCGTAGAGGTGCTGCGCGCCGCCGACCTTGCGCGGCACGTAGACCGCCAGGAAGAAGCTGAGCAGACCGAAGGTCAGGGCCATGATGCCGCCGATGAGCCCGACGGCGGAGCCCTGCCCCCACCAGGCGAACAGTCCGGCGGCGGCGAGGAGGAGGAGCACCCCGAACACGACCGCGGAGATCTGCAGTCTCTTCGAGTCCTTGAGCATCTCGTTGTTCTTCTTCGCGAATGCCTCGTCGACCTGGAACCTGAATACCTTCATGGGCACCAGCCTAATTGAGCTGGTCGAGGTCGTCCGCATCGACGATGCGGTAGGCGTAGCCCTGTTCCGCGAGGAAGCGCTGGCGGTGCGCCGCGTACTCGGCGTCGAGGGTGTCGCGGGAGACGATGGAGTAGAAGTGGGCCTCACCGCCGTCGGCTTTGGGGCGCAGCAGACGGCCGAGGCGCTGGGCCTCCTCCTGGCGGGATCCGAAGGTGCCGGACACCTGGATCGCCACGGCGGCCTCGGGCAGGTCGATGGAGAAGTTCGCCACCTTGCTCACCACGAGCACGGAGATCTCGCCGGAGCGGAACTGGTCGAAGAGCTCCTCGCGCCGCTTGTTGGAGGTGCGGCCCTCGATGACGGGGGCGTCGAAACGCGCGGAGAGCTCCTCGAGCTGGTCGAGGTAGGCGCCGATGATGAGCGTCGGCTGCCCCTTGTGCCGCTCCAGGAGCTTCTCGACGACCCGCATCTTCCCCGCCGCACTCGCCGCCAGGCGGTAGCGGTCGGCGGTCTCCGCGGTGGCGTAGGTCATGCGTTCGGCCTCGGTCATGGTGGTGCGGACCTCGACGCAGTCGGCGGAGGCGATGAAGCCCATGGCCTCGATGTCCTTCCAGGGGGCGTCGTAACGCTTGGGGCCGATGAGGGAGAAGACGTCGCCCTCGCGGCCGTCCTCGCGCACCAGTGTGGCGGTCAGTCCGAGGCGGCGGCGGGACTGCAGGTCGGAGGTCATGCGGAAGACGGGGGCGGGCAGGAGATGGACCTCGTCGTAGATGATGAGCCCCCAGTCGCGGGAGTCGAAGAGCTCGAGGGCCCGGTACTCGCCCTGCGTGCGGCGGGTGACCACCTGGTAGGTGGCGATGGTCACCGGGCGGATCTCCTTGCGCTCGCCGGAGTACTCGCCGATCTCCTCCTCGGTCAGCGTGGTGCGGCGCAGCAGCTCGTTGCGCCACTGCCGGCCGGCGACCGTGTTGGTCACCAGGATGAGCGTGGTCGCCTGGGCCCGCGCCATCGATGCCGCGCCGACCATCGTCTTGCCGGCGCCACACGGCAGGACGACGACACCGGAACCACCCTCCCAGAAGGAGTCCGCGGCGTAGCGCTGGTAGTCGCGCAGCTCCCAGTCCTCGTTCTCCGTGGACAGGGCGATGGGGTGGGACTCGCCGTCGACGTAGCCGGCCAGGTCCTCCGCCGGCCAGCCCACCTTGAGCAGCTCCTGCTTGAGGCGGCCCCGTTCGGAGGGGTGGACGGGGATGTTCTGCTCGTCGATGGGCACGCCGAGCATGGGGCGGATCTTCCGGTGCCGCTGCAGCTCCGCGAGGATCGCCGGCTCCTCCGACTCGAGGATGAGCCCGTGGGCCGGGTGCTTGTGCAGGCGGACGCGGCCGTAGCGGGACATGGTCTCGGCGACGTCGACAAGCAGCGGTTGCGGGACCGGGAACCGTGAGTAGCGTTCGAGGACGTCGACGACCTGCTCCGCGTCGTGCCCCGCGGCGCGGGCATTCCACAGCGCCAGGGGAGTGATGCGGTAGGTGTGCACATGCTCCGGGGCGCGCTCCAGCTCCGCGAAGGGGGCGAGCGCCGCGCGGGCCTCATCAGCCTGCGCATGGTCGATCTCCAGCAGCACCGTCTTGTCGGACTGCACGATCAGGGGTCCGTCACCAAAAGCCATGCCCGTCATTATTACAGGCAGGTCAACCCAGCAGGACCTCCGTGATCCGGTGCAGCATGAAGCGCTGCACCTCCCCGGTGGCCTCGTCGAGGGCGTCGACCTGCCCACCCGTCACCGTCAGCGGCGTCACCGACCGGTGCACGGCCCGCCCGTGCTTGTCGACGAACCCCACCGTCACCGACCTGCCTCCCCGCGCCGCGGCCTGCAGGATCGCCAGCGTCGTCTGCGTGTCCTTCGGGGAGACGGCCTCACCCGAGTCATGGCGACGGATGGCGGCGACGGCGGCCGCGATCCGCGCCTCGTCCGGCGTGCGCGCGGAACGGACCGGGATGTCCGGGGCGGGCAGACGCGCCGGCTGCGGACGGATGTCCAGGGCCGCGCCCGTGGCGTCCTCGGCGACGGGCTGGAAACCGGCGGCCCGCAGCTCCTCGATGACCTGCACCAGCGGGGCCTGGGCGACGGCGACGGTGGGGGCGATGATGTGCAGCGCCACCTTCTCGGCGGCCGCAGTGCGGGCGGCCTCGGCGAGCAGCGAGGGGTCATCGCAGCGCAGGTAGCTCAAGGCCGGGCCGCCGCGCAGCGTCCCGTGACGACGCGCGACGTCGTCGATGAGGTAGATGATCGCCTGCGGCACCTCGCCCAGCGTGTGGTCCGCCAGCCAGGTCCGCAGCTCCTCCGCGGTACGGCCGGCGTCCAGGGCGCGGCGCAGGGAGGCGTCGGTGACGCGGTAGACGCTGGCCAGCCCGGCGGACTCGAGCTCCCCGAGCAGATCCAGCTCCGTCTGCAGGTCACGCGGCAGGGGACCGGGTGCCAGGATCGTCATGTCACCCTGCGGGATGAGCCGCTCCACCGTCCCCGGCGTGACCTCCTCCGCGACGGCCAACGGGTCGGCCTCCGGGTCGAGCAGGGCGCGCAGCAGGGAGGTGGCCGTGCCGGCTCCGGAGGAGTCGGGGGCGAGCAGCCCGATCCAGTGGGCCTCCGCGAGGATCGCCTCGACCGTGACGTCCGGCAGCAGGGTGGCGGCGATGGGGTGGGTGAAGAAGAAGTCGTCGCGCATCTGCTCGTCGGTGACCCCGGTGCCCGGCGGCGGGAGCACGTAGGTGCTCATCACGGTGCGGCGGTGCTCCGCCAGCGGGGGACGCTTCATCGCATCCGCCAGCAGCCGGATGGGGGCCTTCTTCTCGTCGTGCGTGCCGATGAGCCACGGCGCCCACGGCGAGGACAGCCACCCGGCCGCCATGGTCATCCAGCGGGTGGCCAGGTCGGCGTCGAGCCACTCGTCGGCCGCGAGGGTCGGGGCGAGGGCGTCCTCGTCGCGGACGTCACCCCGCCCGAGGAGACCGGCGGCCATGCCCAGGCACACCAGGCGGTGAATCTCCTCCTCCTCGACGGTGAGGGTGCGGGCCAGGGCGGTGACTGCCCGCACGCCGACCCCGCCCTCCTTGAGCAGCGGGGCAGGCTCGGCACCGAGCAGCTCGATGAGCTGGCGCAGGTGCCGCGCGACCTCCAGGCCGGCGCCGGCACCGGTGTGGTCGGCGCGGTCGCGGGCGCGGTCATCGGCGAGCAGCTCCCCCAGGACCCGCGGGGAGGGACTCAACGGGCGGCGGACCGTGTCCCGCCCGCGCAGAGCCGCACGGACGCGCCGGGGGAGACGCACCGTGGCCGCATCGACGCGGACGAGCAGCCCGGCGTTGATCAGCTGCGGGACCGGGTGCGTGGGGTCAGCGTCCGGGGCGGCGTGCTTCGTGCGGCCGATGCCGCCGGAGTGGAGCAGCGTGTCCATGATGGCGCGCTGCTTCTCCGAGAGCCCCTCGATGCTGTCGGGGGTGACGGGGGTCGGGGTGTCGTCGAGAAGCTGCCAGTCGGCGGGCAGGGAGGCCATCACCTCACCGGCCACCCGCAGGGCGGAGTCATCCCCGTAGAGCAGCGCCAGCTCCCGCAGCCGGACGATCGCCGCCTCCACGAGCGCCGGCTCCACCGGAACCTCATTGACGACGTCCGTGGCGGTCACCGCCCGGAGCTCACCGCCCAGGTTGGCGGCGGCCTCCAGGGTGGCCAGTTCGAGGGCCGTGAGGCCACGCGCCGCCCTCCCCACCGACGCCCGCAACTGCAGACGGGCGGCCAGGGGGGTGATTCCCGGGGGTAGAGGCAGGACGACATCCGGGCGGGAACGCAGCAGATTCGCCAGCTCGTGGTCGTCCAGAGACGACAACCAGGTGCGGAAATCGGGTGTTTCGGGGGTGGCAGACATGGTGCCGTCGATTTTAGTTGCAGTTCAAGTTACTTTTCCGGTCCAGGTTTGCAACAATATGGGGCATGGCTAACGTTGAGAAGAAGGGCTACGTCGATCCGGGCTGGCCGAAGCACATCCCGCGTACCGACGGCCACGTGGTGACCGAAATTACCTCCACCCTGGCTGGTGCGTCCAGCCCCTACGGTGACGACCTGGTTCTTCCGCTGCCTGCGGAAGACATCGCTTACGTCCACCCGTACACCCGCATCAACAAGTAGGTAGTACGGACCCTTTCCAAGACGCCGCGGAGCCCCCGCGTGCCGTGCCGGTTTTCCGGTGTGGCGCGTGGGGGCTCTGTCGTTACTGTCGTTGCTGTCGTTGCTTGTCCCCGGAAAGCAGACAGCCCCTGTCCGTGACAGGGGCTGTGGTGACGCGGGAACGTCGGAAAGCTTAGCGGCCGGCCGGCAGGGTGATGCCGAACTGGAGGGCCTGCTCGCGGACGGTCTCGTAGAGGTCCGGGGTGACGGAGGAGCCGGCCGGCAGGAGAGCGGCGATCTCAGCCGGCACTGCCGGGGTGTTCTCGGCCTGGGCGACCGGGGCGACATACTGCGCGGCAGCCGGGGCAGCGGCCGGAGCGGCGGACGGGGCCGGCGCCGGGGCGGACAGGTTGCGCGGGGTCGGGGCGGAGTTCAGGCCCAGCTTGCGGGAGCAGGCGGGCCATGCGCCCCAGCCCTGGCCGGCGAGGGTCTTCTCGGCGATGGCGATCTGCTGCTCGCGGGTGGCCTGGTAGGCGTACGGAGCGTACTGGGTGCCACCGTAGGCGGCCCAGGTGGACGGGGAGAACTGCAGGCCACCGTGGTAGCCGTTGCCGGTGTTGATGCTCCAGTTGCCGCCGGCCTCGCACTGTGCGAGACGGTCCCAGTCGGAGTCCGGGGCAGCGGCGGCGGCCGGTGCCAGGAGGGCGGCGGCGGTGCCGAAGGCGGCTGCGGTGGCGGTGAACTTGGCGGCGGTGGCGGACTTACGGAAATGACGGGCCATGGTGTTTTCTGTGTTCCTCTCATGTCATCGCCTGCGAGGTGAGCTGTCGGGTTCGGGCGGAGGATCACTGTGCCCGGCCTCTGTGAGGCTTCACCCCGAGGAAGGCTGTTCCGGTGGAACTGCCGCCCGGTGCGGACCGGGGTCGGTCCGCGGTGGTTTCCCCGCCCCTGTCCACATGGGTATTCACGTTTCGGATGCACATGCCGCGCAGTCGTCCGCCTCCTGGACAGGGTTCGGCGTGGGTGGCGGTGACGGTTCTGCGCTGTGCCTGCCGGATACGATAACGGTTTATAACGGTTTAGTCACGTGCATCTCTCGGAATGGTGGCGGAGAGTGCGCGGATCGCCGTGATGGGCGCCAAAAGTGCTGGTCACAAGGTTTGGTTCGCCTAACGTGATTCATATCACACTGGGTGGTCGTGTCAACGATCCCGGAGGCGGGGGCACCCTGTGTAACGATCCCGGCGTCGTGAACGAAATATCGTCACACGATCGGGCGGGGGTATACTCATTCCTTCACGATCGACCGTGGAAAACACACGATCAACAGGAAGGAAAGGTGAACACTGTGCCGATCGGCAAGGTGAAGTGGTACGACGCCGATAAGGGCTTCGGTTTCGTCTCCAACCCGGGGAGCGAGGACGTCTACGTGGGTAAGCAGGTGCTTCCCGAGGGCGTCGACGAGCTCCATCCCGGCCAGCGCATCGAGTTCGATTTCGCCGCCGGCCGTCGCGGACCGCAGGCGCTGCGCGTCAAGGTACTCGACACCCCGCGCCGCCGTCCGGTCAACCGCCGCAAGCCGGAGGAGCTGGGCAGCATGATCCAGGACCTCACGACCGTCCTCGAGTCGCAGGTCCAGCCGGGACTGGCCGCCGGCCGCTACCCGGACCGCCAGGTGGGCCGTCAGGTCGCGGAGATCCTCCGCGCCGTCGCCAAGGAACTGGACGCATAAGAGAACAACCCCGCAGCCACAGGGGCTGCGGGGCGGGGGAACCAGGGGGAAATCACGGGGTCTCGGGGGCCTCGGGGACCTGGAGTTCCTGCTCACCGTCCATGGTGCTCAGGGACCACACGGTGGCGTAGGGGGTCTCCTCGCCCTCGGCGTCATGGCCGATCATCGCAGCGGAGATCTCCACCACCATCAGACGGGGGCGGGGGTCGCCCTCGTTGACGGGGTCGACGGAACCGGGGATCTCCACCGTCTCGGTGTCATAGGCACCGTGGAACTGCTGGTCGTTGACCGCCGGATCGTCGTAGATCATGAGCAGCTGCCAGTCGTGGTCGTGGATCGGCTCGGGGATGGCCAGGGTCAGGGTGTCATCCGGACCCACGGGCAGGTTCGGCACCTCACCCTCCGGGCACTCCAGCCCCGGCTCGCACACGAGGTAGGGCGCGACCTCGATCTGCTGCCCACCGACCGTCGCTGTGACGGTCACCTCCCGCGGCTCCGGCCCCGGACGGTTATTCCACCAGTTCTGGGCGAGCACTGCCGCGACGACAATGATCACCACGGCGATGAGGAGGGTGAGGAACTGCAGCAGCGACTTCTGACGCGCCTTCTTCGGGGTGGCCATGGCTCCACATCCTACTCAGCGGCGACGAACTCGACCTCGTAGAGGTCAGGCCAACGCTTGCCGGTGAGCAGGAAACGGTCCGTGCCCGGCAGATGGGCGATGCCGTTGAGCACGTGATCCGGGTCCGGCACCGCGTTGTTGGGCAGGGCAGCGCCGTCGATGACGGCGGTGACGGTGCCGGTGGCGTCGATACGCAGGATGTCGGTGCTGAGGAAGACGTTGGCGTAGATGTCACCACCGTCACCGCCCACGCACTCGAGCTCGTTGAGCCCCCGCTGCCCGGTGCCGTCGAGGGTGACGTCGATGCGTCCCAGCTCGGCGAAGGTGTCGGGGTCGAGGCGACGCAGCTGCGGGGTGCCGTCCGACATGATGAGCTCCTCGCCGGTGGAGCACAGACCCCAGCCCTCGCCGGGGTAGGTCACCCGGTCGATCTCCTCCAGGGTGGCGGCGTCCCGCTTGAGCGCCACCCCGGCCTTCCACGTCAGCTGCCACACGTGGTCACCGTGGCGGGTGATCCCCTCGCCGAACCACGTGGGGTCGATGTCGGCGGACGCCAGCTCCTCGCCCTCCAGGGTGGTGCGGTAGACGCGGGACTCGCCGTATCTGCCGGTGCTGACCAGCAGCGTCCCGTCCTCCTCCACCTCGAGGCCCTGCGTGAAGCTGGTGGAGTCGAAGGGGTGGGTGTCCACGATCCGCGGCACCAGGCGTTCCACCGCCACCGGGGCCCCGTCGGGGGTTCCCGGGGTGTCAGGGGAGCAGGAACTGGTGCCCAGCGCAGACAGCGCGAGGAGCGTCCCGGTGGCGACGCGGAGGGGGAGGAGGAGAGCCATGCCACTCATCATGCCGCACATGGCCCATAATGAGGAGCGTGTCCACTTCTTCTCAGCACCGTCGCAAAAGCCCACTTCTCGACGCCCACGCCGTCGACCTGGCCCGCACCGCCCTCGAGGAACTCGGGGACGGGCCCGTCGGTGAGCACATCGGCGTACAGGGACTGAGCCGCAACGTCGCGACGCACCGCTTCGCCGCCGACGTCCCCGGCTACAGCGGCTGGGAGTGGAACGCGGTCCTGGCGTGCGCCTCGGGTTCCCGCCACGTCACCGTCAACGAGCTGGCACTCGTGCCGGCCCCCACGGGCGAGGCCCTGCAGGCCCCCGAGTGGGTGCCGTGGGTGGACCGTATCCGACCCGGTGATCTCGGCCCGGGCGACCTCATGCCCCCGGAGCCGGGCGATGAACGCCTCACCGAGGACGGGGAGGGCCGCACCGTCCTCTCCCGCCAGGGCCTGGAGGACGCGAAGCAGCGGTGGCGCACCGGCGACTACGGGCCGACGAGCGAATTCGCGGAGAAGGCGACGCTGAACTGCCGGACCTGTGCCTTCTTCGTGCCGGTGGGGGAGCCCCTCGGCGAGAACTTCGGCGCGTGCGTCAACGAGTACTCCGCCGACGGCCACGTCGTGCACGCCACCTACGGCTGCGGCGCGCACTCGGCCACCCCGCCGGACACCCTCATCGAGGAGGCCCCCGACGCCTTCGACGATGAGTCCCCGATCTTCTAGGCGGTGCTAGACCTCCTGGGCCAGCTCCCACATCCGCTCGTTGAGCTCCCGGTGCGTGGGTGCCCCCATACGGGGTGGGTGCGGGTTACGCGGGGGCAGCACGGAGCCGTACTCGAGCCAGCCGGTGACCTTGCGGATCCCGTCGACGGAGCTGAGCAGCCAGGTCTCATTGGTTCTCAGCTGTGACATGGTGAACCCCTCAGGGTGTTCAACGACACGGACGCCGGCCTCTGTGAGCATCTCGAGGGCGGCGTCGAGGGTGATGGACGCCGCCGCCCGCGGGTGCGCGGAGACGTTGGCGGTGCCCTCCTTGAGGAACAGCACGGCCGAGAAGATGCCCTGGATGACCATGCCCTGCTCGTCGATGAGCAGCCCGGCGTCGGAGCCGGAGTGGCGCAGCATGTTGAGCTGACGGGCCTGCCAGCCGAAGTCCGGACCCTTGCGGGTGGGGCGTCGGCGCTGGTCAAGGATGCCCTGGGCGTCGACGACGGCCTCGTCGTTGACCAGCAGGGAGGGGTACAGCTCCACGTCGAGGGTGGTGCGGCCGACCTGGATGAGGGGACGGTAGACACCGGGGCCGGCCTCCCGCAGACGGGTGCGCACCTGCTCGACGGCGTTCGGGTTGTGGGCGGCCTCCTCACGGAGTCGGTCGAGGTGAGCGTCAAGATTGGCGACACGGCCGTCGCGCATCGTGAAGATCGAGGTGTACAACAACAGGGCATCTCCTTGGCTCAGGTGCGCACCTGAATCTACCTAAGTTTTGTGCAAATGAGGCCGGGGTGAGAAATTAGCGACGTAACCACAACCTGATCCTGAACAGGGGAACCGCGCATGAGCACATCCGTGCCGCAGTCCGTGTCGTCTGACTCGCCATCTTCCGTACCACCGCAGTCGGGGAGCGCCCTCGACCGCTACTTCCGCATCTCGGAGCGGGGCTCCTCGATCGGCGCGGAGATCCGCGCCGGCGTGGTCACGTTCTTCGCGATGGCCTACATCATCATCCTCAACCCCCTGATCATCGGCACCACCGCCGACTCCGAGGGCACCGTGCTCGGCGTCCCGCAGGTCGCGGCCGTCACCGCCCTGACCGCCGGCGTGATGACCATCGCCTTCGGACTCATCGCCCGCTACCCCTTCGGCATCGCGGCCGGCCTGGGACTCAACACCCTCGTCGCCGTGACCATGGTCGCCGGTGAGGGCCTGACCTGGCCGGAGGCCATGGGCCTGGTCGTCATCGACGGCATCATCATCGTCCTCCTCGCGGTCTCCGGCTTCCGGTCCGCCGTGTTCCGGGCCATCCCGGCGTCCATGAAGGCCGCGATGGGCGTGGGCATCGGCATGTTCATCGCCATGATCGGCCTCGTCGACGCCGGTTTCGTCCGCCGTGTCCCCGACGCCGCGGGCACCACCGTGCCGGTCGGCCTGGGCATCGACGGCTCCATCTCCTCCTGGCCGACGGTCACCTTCGTCCTCGGCCTGATCATCTGCGGTTTCCTGGTGATCCGCCGGATCCGCGGCGGCCTGTTCCTCGGCATCCTGGCGACCACCCTCATCGCCATGGTCGTGGAGTCGGTGTTCCGGTCCGGTCCCTCCTTCGTCGACGGCGAGCCCAACCCGGCCGGCTGGTCCCTGGCCGTCCCGGCCGTGCCGGAGGGCTTCGGCGGGCTGCCGGACCTGTCCCTGGTGGGCGCCGTCGACATGGTCGGCGCCTTCTCCCGCGTGGGTGTCCTGGCGGCCTCGCTGCTGGTGTTCACCCTGGTCCTGGCCAACTTCTTCGACGCCATGGGCACCATGACCGCGCTGGGCAAGCAGGGCAACCTGGTCGATGAGACCGGCGTCCTGCCCGACATGAAGAAGGCCCTGGTCGTCGAGGGCTTCGGCGCCATCGTCGGCGGTGCGACCTCCTCGTCCTCGGCCACCGTCTACGCGGACTCCTCCGCGGGCGTGGCCGACGGTGCGCGTACCGGCCTGGCGAACATCGTCACCGGCGTCCTGTTCCTCCTGGCGATGTTCCTCACCCCGCTCTACGAGGTCGTGCCCATCGAGGCCGCCGCCCCGGTCCTGGTCATCGTCGGTGCCCTGATGATCGCCCAGGTCGTCGACATCGAGTGGACGCAGTTCCACATCGCCCTGCCGGCGTTCCTCACCATCGTGGTCATGCCGTTCACCTACTCCATCGCCAACGGCATCGGCGTCGGCTTCATCGCCTTCTCCCTCATGGCCGTCGCCGCGGGCAAGGCGAAGGAGGTCCACTGGATCATGTGGCTCGTCTCCGCGCTGTTCGTCGTCTACTTCGGCATGGACCCGATCCTCGCGGCCCTGGGATAGCCTGAGCTGATGCGACTGCGTATCGACGACCCCTCCGACCCCCGTCTCGACGACGTCCGGGACCTCAACCGTTCCGACGCCGCCGACCGCCGCCTCGTCATCGCCGAGGGGCCGCTCGTGGTGGGGCGTCTGCTGGAATCCCGGTTCCCGGTGCGCTGCATCGTGGGCTTCGGCCCGAAGCTCGACGCCCTCGAGGCCGAGGGCGTGCCGGAGGACATCCCCCGCTATGAGGTGACCCGTGAGACCCTCGCCGAGGTCGCGGGCTTCGACATGCACCGCGGTCTGCTGGCTGTCGCGGACCGGGCCCCGGAGATCCCGTTGGAGGAGATCCTGGACACCGCGACAACGGTTGTCGTCCTCGAGGGGGTCGGCGACCACGAGAACATCGGCGCCATGTTCCGCAACGCCGCGGGCATGGGCGTCGACGCCGTGCTCTTCGGCAACGGCTGCGGGGACCCGCTCTACCGGCGTGTGGTGCGCGTGTCCATGGGGCACGTGCTGCGCCTGCCCTACGCCCACCTGGAGGGCACGTACACCACGTGGCAGCGCTCGCTGCAGCAGCTTTCCGACGCCGGCTTCCACCTCGTCTCCCTCACCCCCGACCCCGCCGCCGAGCACCTCGCGGACGCCCTGGAGGGGAAGGAGAAGGTCGCGCTGCTGGTCGGTGCGGAGGGACCGGGACTGACCGAGCACGCCATGAGGGCGACCGACGTCCGCGCCCGGATCCCCATGGCCCCGGGCACGGACTCACTCAACCTGGCCACCTGCGCCGCGATCGCGTTCTACGAGCGCGACCGCTCGACCCGCACGCCCGGCCAGCTGTAGGTCAGTCGCGGTCGGAGTGGCGGATCTTCTCCTGCACCCACCGGCGGGCGGAGTTCAGCCGCCGTCCCGCTGATCTGCCGGCGCGGCGGGCGGCCGCCAGGGAGCGGTCGGCCCAGTGAGTGACCTCCGGTTCCTCGACCGGGGTCTCGTAGTCGTCGTAGCCGCTGGCCAGCGACACCGGTTCGCGCCGGGCGTCACGTTCGCGCTGGCGTCGGGGGCCGTCCACCGCCCGGGCCTCCGGGCGTCCGTCGACGGCGTAGGCGACGACGTGGATGTCCGGGCCCTCGGGGGAGACGTCCACCCCGAGCCAGGCCTGCTGCGCCGCGGCGACCAGGTCCACGGGTTCGAAGGGCAGGGAGATGCCGCCGATCGGCTCGGCCTTCTCACCGGCCCAGAAGGGGGACTCGAAGGGGACCGGCAGGCCGACGTCCTCGTAGGTGCGGGAACGTTCGGCGCACAGCGAGCGCTTGAGCACCCCGCCCCGCCAGTGGGCGATGCCGCCGTAGCCGGTCTCCTCGTTCACCGCGAAGGCGTAGACCTCGGCCGCGGGGACGGAGTCGAGCAGCCGGGGGCTGACCTCGGAGAGCGCCGGGGTGTCGGTGAGGATGGTCTGCACGATCGTGATCCCGGGGAAACCCGCCACGTAGTACTCGCCCGCGGAGGCCTGCGCGGAGCGGTTGAGGGGGAACTCCCCGATCGGGGTGATGGGCCACGCCGGGTTGAGCTGCGCGAGGTACTTGCGCCCGAACCCCCGGTCGGCCTTCGGCTCCGCGGCGATGATGCGTGCGGGTTCGGCTGCGGTGACGAACCACAGCGTGACAACGGTCTCCACGCGGACCCCTTAGCTCCGCGGGCGCTTCGTGTTGGTCCGCACGCCCAGCAGCACGTCCTCCCAGTGCGGGGTCACCGCTTTACGACGTCGCCTCGTCGGCCTCTCCTCCGGCGCGCGGTCGGTGTCCTCGCCCTCGATCTCGTCGGGCACGGCCTCGATCCCGGTGCCCCCGGAGGTCGGGCGGGTGTCCTCGTCGTCGAAGCTGTCCTCGACGGTCTCCTCGTAGCGGGAACCCCGGCCGACCGAGGTGAGGGTGCGCACCGGCTGGACGAAGTCGGGGTCGGTGAGGTCCGCGGCGACCGGGTTGCGGGCCTCCGCCGTCGACTGCGGGGAGGTGTAGCCGTGGATCGACCACTCGGCCTCGTTCTCCGACAGGCCGGCGGTCCAGCTCACGCGCGCCACCCAGGTGCCGTCCTCCTCACGGAAGGCGTCCCAGGTGGTGTCCGAGACGGAGTGCCCGCGGGCGGCGAAGGCCGCGGCGAGCACCTCCCACAGGGTGAGCTTGGCGGGGCCGTTCTCGCGGACCGGGTGGGCCTGCTTGGCCAGCTCGGTCATCCGGGCGCGTTCCAGCAGCACCGGGTGGGCGAAGGGCTCGACCCGGGAGGGGGCGACACCCATCTCCTCGGCGAGTTCATCGACGGAGGCACCCGCCCGGATGCGGCCCTGGATCTCCCGCGGCCGCATGGTCAGCGGGGCAGTGAGCAGGGGATCGGGGGCGGGCAGGATGCGTTCGCGGGCGGCCTCCTGCGTCGCCGCGGAATCCGTCGTCTGCCCGTCGGCCTCCGCGGGGGTGTCCTCGGCGGCAGGGGCGTCGGATTCCTCGGGGAGGGTGGTGTCCGGGACGTCGGCGAGCAGGAGCGCACGGGTGGACGCCACGTCCAGTGAGGTGACGTCGAGGAAGAACTGCCCACCGTCCTCGGTCCGGAACACCAGGGAAGTGGCGGACGATTCTTCTGGGACGAGGAACAACTCGCGCATGCGTTCTCCTTCTCTCGTGATGAATACCACCCTAACGCAGACATGCGCCGGACCGTGTGAGGTCCGACGCATGTGGTGGGGGTGTGTGCGACTACTTCGCGGCGACGCCCGAGTCGAGGACGTGGTCGATCGCCTTGGTGAGGGTCACGATGTCCTGGGAGTCGATCGCCGGGAACATGCCGATGCGCAGCTGGTTGCGGCCCAGCTTGCGGTAGGGCTCGACGTCGAGGATGCCGTTGGCGCGCAGCACCTTGGCGACGACCGCCGCGTCGACGGAGTCATCGAAGTCGATGGTGCCGACGACGAGGGAACGCTTGGCCTTGTCGGTGACGTACGGGGTGGTCTCCTCGCGGGCCTCGGCCCAGTTGTACAGGGCGTCGGAGGAGGCGGTGGTGCGGGCGACCATGCCGTCCAGGCCACCGTTCTCGTTCATCCACTTGACCTGGTTGTCCAGCATGAGCAGGGTGCCCACGGCCGGGGTGTTGTAGGTCTGGTTCTTCAGGGAGTTCTCGACGGCGGTCTGCAGGTCGAGGAAGGCCGGGATGTGGCGGCCGGAGTCCTTGATCTTCGCGATGCGCTCCATGGCGGCCGGGGACATGGCTGCCAGCCACAGGCCACCGTCGGAGGCGAAGCACTTCTGCGGGGAGAAGTAGTAGACGTCGGTGTCGGCGATGTCCACCGGGAGGCCACCGGCGCCGGAGGTGGCGTCGATGACGATGAGGGAGCCGTCGGAGCCCTCCGGACGGACGATCGGCACCATGGCGCCGGTGGAGGTCTCGTTGTGGGCCCAGCCGATGACGTCGGCACCCTCGATGGCCTGCGGCTCCGGGGCGTCGCCGGCCGGGGCCTCGATGATGGTCGGCTCGTCCAGCCACGGTGCCTGCTGGGAGGCCTTGGCGAACTTGGAGGAGAACTCACCGTAAGACAGGTGACCGGACTTCTTCTCGATGAGACCGAAGGTCGCGGCATCCCAGAAAGCGGTCGCGCCGCCGAGGGACAGGATGATCTCGTAGCCCTCCGGCAGGGAGAACAGGTCGGAGAGGCCCTCACGGACCGAACCGACGACGTTCTTCACGGCCGGCTGGCGGTGGGAGGTGCCGATGATGTCGCGGCCGCCGTCGACGATGGCCTGGATCTGCTCCGGGCGGACCTTGGAGGGGCCGCAGCCGAAACGACCGTCAGCCGGGATGAGATCTGCGGGCAGGGTGGGGAACTCGGTCATGGCGATGACGTCCCTTTCGTGGTCGGTGAAGTGCTGTCCAAACGAGAACAACCTTAGTATCTCCCCTCCCACCCGTTGACCGGAACCCTGGTGTTAGTGTGGACACCGACAACGGGGGTAGTTGTTGGGGTAGGCAAAGGGGCATATCCTCGCAAATTCGATGGGGGTGACCTGCTTTTCTCAATTCTGTTGCCTCCATCACATCATTTGCTAAACTGTGCTCTGTTCCACCTCATGGACGGCGGCCGGCTCCCGCAGGGAGCAGCGCAAACACCGTGCGGTGGCAGCACAACTGCACAGGCACGGCCCGGTCTGGAGAGCCCCACTTCGAGGAGTGGGGGGAAGTAGACTGGGAAACCGTCCACACCATAGTGATAGCGTCCCCTAAGCTGATACATGGCTCACCGCCATGTCGGAGTTACGGTGGGCGTCACACTCATCGAAGTTCCTCACGACGGCTGACCCCTACCGGGGCGAGGTCGACAACGAAGTCTGAAAGGTACACAGTGGCTACTGACAACACGGATAAGGCCGTACTCAACTACCCCGGCGGCGAGTTCGAGATGGACATCATCAAGGCCACCGAGGGCAACGATGGTGTCGTCCTCGGCAAGATGCTCGCTGAGACCGGCCTGGTCACCTTCGACCCGGGCTACGTCTCCACCGGCTCCTGCGAGTCCGCCATCACCTACATCGACGGCGACAACGGCATCCTGCGCCACCGCGGCTACGACATCGCCGACCTGGCTGAGAACGCCACCTTCAACGAGGTCTCCTACCTCCTGATCAACGGTGAGCTGCCGACCGTCGAGGAGCTCCACGAGTTCTCCGACGAGATCCGTCACCACACCCTGCTGGACGAGGACTTCAAGTCCCAGTTCAACGTGTTCCCGCGTGACGCTCACCCGATGTCCGTCCTCGCCTCCTCCGTCAACATCCTCTCGACCTACTACCAGGACGAGCTGGACCCGCTGAACGAGGCACACCAGCACAAGGCGACCGTCCGCCTCATGGCCAAGGTCCCGATGCTGGCCGCCTACGCGTACCGCGCATCCAAGGGTGCCCCGTACATGTACCCGGACAACTCCCTCAACGCGCGCGAGAACTTCCTGCGCATGATGTTCGGTTACCCGACCGAGCAGTACGAGATCGACCCGGTCATGGTCAAGGCCCTGGACAAGCTCCTCATCCTGCACGCCGACCACGAGCAGAACTGCTCCACCTCGACCGTCCGCATGATCGGCTCCGCACAGGCCAACATGTTCGTCTCCATCGCCGGTGGCATCAACGCCCTCTCCGGCCCGCTGCACGGTGGCGCGAACCAGGCTGTCCTCGAGATGCTCGAGGAGATCAACGGCCAGGGTGGCGACGCGACCGACTTCATGAACCGCGTGAAGAACAAGGAGAAGGGTGTCCGCCTCATGGGCTTCGGACACCGCGTCTACCGCAACTACGACCCGCGTGCCGCGATCGTCAAGGAGACCGCCCACGAGATCCTCGAGCACCTCGGTGGCGACCACCTGCTCGACCTCGCGATGAAGCTCGAGGAGATCGCACTCAACGACGAGTACTTCATCTCCCGCAAGCTGTACCCGAACGTCGACTTCTACACCGGCCTGATCTACCGCGCCATGGGCTTCCCGACGGACTTCTTCACCGTCCTGTTCGCCATCGGCCGTCTGCCGGGCTGGATCGCGCACTACCGCGAGCAGCTGGCGACCACCACCAAGATCAACCGCCCGCGTCAGATCTACACCGGCAACACCCTGCGCACCGTCTCCCCGCGTGAGGAGCGCTAGGACCTCCGTCCCGTACGGATGTCATGAAACCGGGTCCGACGCCACCTCCATATAATGGTGGCGTTGTGCCCGGTTTTTCCATGCAAGAATTCTGAAGGAGACACATCATGACCAAGCCCCAGATCGAAGCCCAGACCGGCCCCGCACCGGAGGAGCTCGTCTCGGTTGACCTCGTCGTCGGTGACGGCGAGGAGGCGAAGGCCGGCGGCCTCGTCGAGGTGCACTACGTCGGCGTCGATTTCGAGTCGGGCCAGGAGTTCGACTCCTCCTGGGACCGCGGCCAGTCCATCGAGTTCCCGCTCAACGGCCTCATCGCCGGCTGGCAGGAGGGCATCCCCGGCATGAAGGTCGGCGGTCGCCGTCAGCTGACCATCCCGCCGGAGCTGGCCTACGGCCCGGCCGGTGGCGGACACCCGCTGTCCGGCCGCACGCTGGTCTTCGTCATCGACCTGCTGAGTGTCGGATAGGCGGACGTCGGAAAGCACACAGGGACGCCCCGGAGACAGCTCCGGGGCGTCCCTGCTCTTTGTGCTAGGACCGGGCGGCCGTCCACGCGGCGGCGACGGCCTTGCTCACGGCGGGGGCCACGGCGGGATCGAGGGGGGAGGGGACGATGTGCTCGATGTCGAGGTGCTCCTCGGCGACCTTCGCGATGGCGCGGGACGCGGCGACCTTCATGGCGGGGGTGATCTCCGTGGCACCGGCGGCGAGGGCGCCGTGGAAGATGCCGGGGAAGGCGAGGACGTTGTTGATCTGGTTCGGCAGATCGGAACGGCCCGTCGCGACGACGCCGCCGTAGCGGTAGGCGAGGTCCGGGTCGATCTCCGGGTCCGGGTTGGCCAGGGAGAAGAGGATGGGACGCTCCGCCATGACCTGCAGAGCCTCCTCGGGGATGGAGCCGGCGGACAGGCCGATGAAGGTGTCGGCGCCCCGGAAGGCCTCCACGAGGCTGCCGTTGACGCTGCGCGGGTTGGTGGCCTCCGCCAGTTCCTGCTTGACGGGGTTGAGGTTGTCGCGGTCCTCGTGGATGACGCCGCGGGAGTCGAGCATGACGATGTCGGTGACACCGGCGTCGGCGAGGATCTTCTGGCAGGCCACGCCGGCGGCACCCGCACCGGAGATGACGACCCGCAGATCGGCCATGTCACGGTCGAGGAGGCGGCAGGCGTTCGTCAGGGCGGCGAGGATGACCACGGCGGTGCCGTGCTGGTCATCGTGCATGACCGGCATGTCCAGCTCCTCGATGAGGCGACGCTCCACCTCGAAGCAGCGCGGCGCGGAGATGTCCTCCAGGTTGATGGCGCCGAAGGACGGGGCGATGGCCTTGATGACCTCCACCAGGCGGTCCGTGTCCGTCTCGTCGAGGACGATGGGGATGGCGTTGAGCCCGGCGAAGCGGTCGAAGAGCTGGGCCTTGCCCTCCATGACCGGCAGGGCGGCGCGCGGTCCGATGTCCCCCAGCCCGAGGACGGCGGTGCCGTCCGAGATGATCGCCACGGTGTTGCCCACGCCGGTGAAACGGCTCGCGAGGGACGGCTTCTCCGCGATCGCGGTGCACACGCGGGCGACGCCCGGGGTGTAGCAGATGGAGAGGTCGCGCTGGGTCTTCAGCGGGCGGGCGGTGCGGATGGAGAGTTTGCCGCTCTCGTGCGCGGCGAAGATCTCGTCGTCGGACAGATCCGCGATGTGGTGGACGTGGGGGTTTCGGACATCAGTCATAGGTCCAATCCTATTGGCAGAACGGGGCGACTTCGGGGTGTTCCACGCCGGGCCCCGGCATTTAGGGGCACAATAGGGCCATGCACATCCCCCCGACCCTCACCCTCAACGACGGCACAGAGATTCCCCAGCTCGGCCTGGGCACCTGGAACCTGACGGGGGAGGAGGGGAAGAAGGTCATCCGCGAGGCGATCTCCCTCGGCTACCGGCACATCGACACCGCCTCGGCCTACGGCAACGAGGAGATCGTGGGGCAGGCCGTCGCCGATGCCATCAGGGCGGGCGACGTCACCCGTGAGGAGATGTTCATCACCACGAAGGCGTGGCAGGACGAGCAGGGTGCGGCGAACATCCCCGGTGCTTTCCGACGCTGCCTCGACCGCCTCGGCCTCGATTACGTCGACCTCTACCTCGTCCACTGGCCGCACGCCGCGCAGAACCTCTACGTCGAGACCTTCGAGGCCATCGCCCGCCTCCAGGGGCTGGGGCTCGTGCAGTCGGTGGGTGTGGCCAACTTCTATGAGGAGGTGCTGCGGGAGGTCGTCGAGAAGGTCGGTATCGTGCCGGCCACCAACCAGGTGGAGCTGCACCCCGGTTTCTCGCAGGCGCCCCTGCGGGCGGTGCACGAGGAGCTCGGCGTGACGACGGTCGCGTGGTCGCCTCTGGGGCGGGGCATCCTGCTGGCCAACCCGGTGCTCGGGGCGGTGGCCCGGAGCGTGGGCCGGACCCCGGCACAGGTCGCCCTGCGGTGGGCGATGCAGCTGGGGTGCGTGGTGATACCCAAGTCGGCGCGGCCCACCCGTCTGGCGGAGAATCTGGCTGCGACGGAGTTCACATTGACCCGGGAACAGCTGGAGGCGGTCACATCGCTGGACACGCAGCAGGGCTTCGGTAGGATCTTCGAGGATCCGCGGATTTTCTGAGGAACGGGGGAGCCCTCCGCCGAAAAGCCTCTGACCTGCGGTAATGCTCTGAAAAGTAAATCTTGTGAACATCTGTTGCGGATGTTCGCCACTTTTGTGAAGATCGCGGGGCTTGCGAAGTTTCGCTTCGCAAACTTAGCGGGAGGACATGAGTTCCCGAGCGGGGGTAGATGTACTACCAATAGCGGTGCAGGTCATGAGGGTGGGCGGGGGTGACGCGGGGCACATTGTGGGGCAATGTTGTCCGTTCACTTCAATGTTGCAATGTGAGCCAGGTAACTTACATTTGCAGCACAGGGTGTGACTACTCGCACAGGACGCCCGTCCTGAGGTGAACGTCACCGAAAGCTTGACCCCCGGAGGTTCCGGGACAGACATGAAAGAGAGAACACAGTGAGCGCGACTCCAGTTGTCCGACCGGATGGCCGGCGCGAGCCGACGTCCGAGGAATTTATCTCGATGCAGGCGAGTCCGCAGTTCCAGGAACTGCGCTCCGTCTTCCGTAAGTTCACCTTCCCCATGTCCGCAGCGTTCTTCATCTGGTTCCTCGTGTACCTGCTGACGGCGACTTTTGCGGCTGACTGGATGGCTACCCCGGTTGGTGGTGGCTTCAACTACGGCATCATCTTCGGCCTGCTTCAGTTCTTCACCACGTTCCTGATCACCTGGATCTACGTGAAGTTCGCCAACAAGAACATCGAGCCGCGCACCGCCGCGATTCGCCAGGAAATGGAGGGTTAGGACAATGGACCTCACCTACCTTGCACAGGAAAACACGGGTAACCCGATCCTGAACATCGCGGTCTTCGTCGTGTTCATCGTCGTCACCATGACCGTCGTCATGCGTGTCGGCAAGACCACCTCGGAAGCCTCTGACTTCTACACCGGTGGAGCATCCTTCACCGGTACCCAGAACGGCCTCGCCATCGCAGGTGACTACCTGTCGGCAGCCTCGTTCCTCGGTATCGTCGGCTCCATCGCACTGAGCGGTTACGACGGATTCCTCTACTCCATCGGCTTCTTCGTCGCCTGGCTGGTCGCCCTGCTGCTCGTCGCCGAGCCGCTGCGTAACGTCGGCCGCTTCACCATGGCTGACGTGCTCTCCTTCCGTCTGCGCCAGAAGCCGGTCCGTGTGGCCGCCGCTGTCGCGACCCTCGCGGTCTCCCTCTTCTACCTGATCGCCCAGATGGCCGGTGCCGGCTCCCTGGTCTCCGTCCTCCTGGACCTGCACGGCACCACCGAGCAGGCCATCGTCGTCGCCGTCGTCGGTGTCATCATGACCGCCTACGTCCTCATCGGCGGCATGAAGGGCACCACCTACGTCCAGATGATCAAGGCCGTCCTCCTCATCGGTGGCGTCGGTATCATGACGATCTGGACCTTCATCGCAGTCAAGGGTGGCTTCTCCACCCTGTTCAACGACGCCATCTCGGCACACCAGGTCTACATCGACGCCAGCCCGGACGTCGCCTACGCGGCCGAGGACATCATGAAGCCGGGCCTGAAGTACGGCGCGAGCTTCACCACCCAGCTCGACTTCATCTCCCTGGGCCTGTCCCTGGTTCTGGGTACCGCTGGTCTGCCGCACGTCCTCATGCGCTTCTACACGGTCCCGACCGCCAAGGAAGCACGTAAGTCCGTCACCTGGGCCATCGTCCTCATCGGTACCTTCTACCTCATGGCCATGGTCCTCGGCTACGGTGCCGCTGCACTGGTCGGCCCGGAGCGCATCCTCAACGCCCCTGGTGGCGCCAACGCCGCAGCCCCGCTGCTGGCACTGGAACTCGGTGGCTCCATCTTCATGGCACTGATCTCCGCTGTCGCCTTCGCCACGGTTCTCGCCGTCGTCGCCGGCCTGGCCATCACCGCCTCCGCCTCCGTCGCCCACGACGTCTACAACAACGTCCTCCGTGACGGCAAGGCCTCTGAGGAGGAGACCGTCCGTGTCTCCCGCATCACCGTGATCGTCCTGGGCATCGTCTCCATCATCCTGGGCATCCTGGCCATGTCCCAGAACGTCGCGTTCCTGGTCTCCCTGGCCTTCGCCGTGGCAGCCTCCGCGAACGTCCCGACGATCCTGTTCTCCCTGTACTGGAAGCGCTTCAACACCGCCGGTGCCGTCGCCTCCATGTACACCGGTGTCATCGCCTCCCTGGTGTTCATCTTCTTCTCCCCGGCCGTGTCCGGTGTTCCGAGCGCCATGTTCCCGAACGCCGACTGGTCCTGGTTCCCGCTGACCAGCCCGGGTCTGGTTGCGATCCCGCTGGCCTTCCTGGCCGGTATCATCGCCACCCTGGCCACCAAGCCGGACAACCTGGATCACCTGGCCGCCGAGATGGAGGTCCGCTCCCTCACCGGTGTCGGCGTCGAGGCTCCGGTCGACCACTAGTCGCCTGACCTCCCGCCAGACCGGGCAGCATCCCAGCGCCGCCATCACGTACCCACGTGATGGCGGCGCTATCATGTTCAGACGTGTCAACAAATTTCTCCCGGGCGGTGATCGCCGTGGTCACCACGGTGCTGATCGCCATCCCGTTGGTCGCGGTCCTCGGCCTCCCACGTGAGGCCCCGCTTCTCGACGCCGCGGAGGCCCCCACCGGGGCCTCCGCC
>NZ_DUOE01000049.1 GCF_012838985.1 Corynebacterium sp.
TCCAGAACCACGGGCTCACCCACCAGGCCAGGCCCACGAAGATGAGGAGGGGCAGGATCAGCCACGGCAGTCTGCCGAGGTAACGGGCGGTGGTCAGTTTCGGGGAGACGGGGTTCACGCCCTCCACACTAACGACGGTGCCCGGCAGGCAGCACACCCCGCCAGCTACGCTGACTGACGTGACCGCCCTCGAATACCTCATCGCCAAGATACCCACCGGCGCCACCGTCGCCGTGCTCATCGCCTTCGCCTCGACGTTGATGACCCGCGAGATGCCCCTCGACTTCCTGGACATCCTCTTCTTCCTGGGTGTGTGGCTGGCCGGCACCATCGCCGCCGCGGCGATCCTCGCCTTCCTGGAGTTCGCCCGCGACCGCTGGATGTAGCAGCCCGCCCCGCCCTCCCCCGATCTCACACGTTCGGATTCACATCCCCGGGAAAGCCACCCCACGGCTCCCGCAGGTTCGGAACCAGTGTGCTCTCGAACCTGTGCTTCCGGGGTTGCGCGGAGCGTCCGCCCCTACAACTCCTCGTCGTCGCGGCGCACCTCATAGGTCGGTGCGTCCGGCCAGCCTGGTGAGGTGAAGGGATGGTTCCGCCACCGGGCACCGTGCTCCTTGAGGTGCGCGATCCCGTCGCGGCAGAAGAACCCCACCGGCAGGGAGGAGATGTCCTGCGCCACCCGCTTCTTCGCCCCCAGGAAGATCGCGGCGTTGAACTCGGCGGTCGGTTCGTCGCCACGTCCGAACACGACGCGGAGGAAGCCCGCCACATCATCCCCCAGCTTGTCGACACCCCCGCTGAACGTGTTGATCAGCTCCTGGACGAGCCACTCCTGGTAGCGGTCCTCGTCGTAGACCTCACCGACGGGGAAGAAGCCGGCCGGGAAGAGGGCGCTCGACAGCTGATCAGCCTGAATGCCCACCAGTCGGGTGGCTTCCGCGGTGGAGAGTCCGCACTCGCGGATCAGCGCAGAAATGATGTCGGTGACGGTGGTGGTGGCGGCGATGTCGTCGGCGATCTGGTCGAGTGTTTCCCGGGAAGCGGATGAGGTCTCCATGCTTCAATTATAGGTCGCACACATCAGACTTCACACGTTGAACATGGGTCAACGGAAGTCACGTGAACCGCGGCTGAGCCACTCCCCCGGCGCCAGCGATTCCAGCCGGTCGGCGACCACCGTCACCGCCCCGGATGAGTTCTGCACGATACCGCGGACCACCAGGGCCCTCGCGGTGCGCGCCACCGTCCGCTGCCGGTTCCACAGACCGACGGACACCATGACGTTGAGCAGGCCGGTCTCGTCCTCCATGCCGAGGAAGGTCAGGCCCGAGGCGGTCTGCGGGCGCTGCCTGTGGGTGACCACGCCCGCCACCCGCACGCGGGTGCCGTCGGGCACCGCGGGGAGTGCGGCGGCGGGGGTCACTCCGGCGTCGGCGAGCGAGGACCGCAGCATCTCCAGGGGCTGCCGGTCGTGGGTGACGCCGGTGGTGGCGATGTCGGCGACCATGAGCTCGAAGGCGTTCATCCCGGGCAGCGGGGGCGCGCTGACCGCGGAGAGCCCCGGGAGCATGCCGTCCCTTTCGGTGGCGGCGACGCCCGCCTCCCACAGCGCCTGCCGACGGTCCACCCCGAAACTCTCCAGTGCCCCCGCCCGGGCCAGGGCCTCGACGTGCGCCACGGTGAGGTCGGCCCGGCGCGCCAGATCGGGGATCCCGCTGAAGGGGGCGGCAGCCGCGATGCGGGCGGCGGCCTCTGCGCCGAGCCCCTTGATCAGGGTGAGGCCGAGGCGGATACGGCCGTCGACCACCCGGGCCTGCGCCCCGGAGGCCTGCACGTCGACGGGCAGGATCTCCACGCCGTGGCGGCGGGCGTCCTGGATGAGGGACTGTGGCGAGTAGAAGCCCATCGGCTGGGCACGCAGCAGGCCGACGCAGAACTCCGCCGGGTGGTGGTGTTTGAACCAGGCGGAGAAGTACACCAGTGACGCGAAGGACTGTGAGTGGGACTCCGGGAAACCGTAGGCGGCGAAGGCGACGATCTTGTTCCACAGCTTCTCCGCGGTCTCCTCCGGGATGCCGTTGGCCTCCCACACCCCGCGGAAGAAGCGGTCCTTGAGCGCCGCCA
>NZ_DUOE01000050.1 GCF_012838985.1 Corynebacterium sp.
ACCACCTCACCGCCTGGGCCCAGGGCGGCAACACCAACATCAGCAACCTGACCATGTTGTGCGGGGTGCACAACGCCCGCAACGACGATGACCCGGACAAACCCCCGAAACACGGGCGGATGGAACGGGCCCCGGGTGGGGTGGTCCATCACCCACCGGATGGTGGTCCGCCCCGGCGGAACATCCACCCGATACGGCGCTTATCCGCCATGGCCCTGATCAACCGTTAGAAAAGCAGCAGGCGCCAGACCCCGTCATGGGGTCGGGCGCCTGGCAGGGCTCTTCTACGCCAGGGAGAGGAACATCCGCTCGAGCTTCTTCTCGTCGAGCTCGGAGCCCTCCGAGGTGAAGCACTTCTTCATTCCTGTCGAGACGATGAGGTAGCCGGCCCGGTCGATGGCCTTGGCCACGGCCGAGAGCTGCATGACTGCGTCCTCGCACTCCTGGCCCTCCTCGAGCATGCGGATGACAGCCTCGAGCTGTCCCTTCGCGCGCTTGAGGCGGGTGACGGAGGGCTTGACCTCTTCCGGAGTGAGCTTCATGTTACCGATCCTAATTCCGTGACAGCTGGCCATGGGTCCATGTCACATATCCGCCATCGAGGTTTGCCGCCTCGATGCCCAGGTTGCCCAGGAGACTGCAGGCCACGTGTCCGCGCAGGCCGACCTGGCAGTGCACGAGGACCTTCTTGTCCCTGAATGTATCTGCATTGTTCCGGAGGTCGTCAACCGAGACGTTGACGGCTCCCGGGATCTGGCCGCGCTGGAACTCGCCCGGGGTACGGACGTCGACCAGGGTCCAGCCGTCGGCGAGTGCCTCGTCGAGTTCGTTCCACTGGAAGGTGCGCTCGCCCTGGACCATGTTGTCGTTGATGAAGCCGGCCATGTTGATCGGGTCCTTGGCGGAGCCGAACTGCGGCGCGTAGGCCAGTTCGAGGTCGGCGAGGTCGGTGGCGGTGAGGCCGGCGCGCATGGCGGTGGCGAGGACGTCGATACGCTTGTCGACACCGTCGCCACCCACCGCCTGCGCACCCAGGATGAGGTCGGTGTCGGCGTCGACGATGACCTTGAGGTGGATGGTCTCCGCGCCCGGGTAGTAGCCGGCGTGGTTCGCCGGGTGCAGGTGGATGACGCGGATGTTCTTTCCGGCACCGCGGGCGCGGCGCTCGTTCCAGCCGACGGAGCCGGCGGCGAGGCCGAACACGCCGACGATGGCGGTGCCGAGGGTCGGGGTGCGCTGCACGTCGCGGCCGGTGATGATGTCGGCGACCAGGCGGCCGTGACGGTTCGCGGTCTGGGCGAGGGGCACGAGGGTGTCCTCGCCGGAGACGTGGTCGGCCTTCTCGGCGGCGTCGCCGACGGCGAAGATGAGCGGGTCGGAGGTGCGCTGCTGGTCGTCGACCTTGATGCCGCCTCGTTCGCCGACGGCGAGGCCTGCGGCGACCGCGAGTTCGTTCGCCGGGCGCACGCCGATGCTGGCGATGACGAGGTCGGCGGGGACGACGCGGCCGTCGGCGAGCTCCAGGGAGTCGGCGCCGATGGTGGTGGTGTCACCGTCGGTGATGACGGTGATGCCGTTGTCGGTGAGCTGCTTCTCGACGATCGCCGCCATCTCCTCATCCAGCGGGGTGAGGATCTGCGGGGCACGCTCGATGACGGTGACGTCGAGTCCGCGGTGACGCATGTTCTCCGCGACCTCGAGGCCGATGAAACCGCCGCCGATGATGGCGACCGACTTCACGTCGTCGGTGAGTGCCGCGATGATGGCGTCGACGTCCTCGATGGTGCGCAGGTGCAGGGCACGCCCGATGCCGGGGATCGGCGGGACGATGGGGGTGGCACCCGGGGACAGCACCAGGTGGTCGTAGGTGATGGTGTCGCCGGTGTCCGTGGTGACGGTCTGCTTCCCGCGGTCGATGGCGGTGGCGCGGGTGTTGACCCGCACGTCCAGGTTGAACCGCGCTGCGAGGGACTCCGGGGTCTGCAGGAGCAGGGAGGAACGCTCGGGGATGACGCCCGAGACGTGGTAGGGGAGTCCGCAGTTGGCGAAGGACACGTGGCCGGAGGCCTCGAGGACGATGATCTCCATGTCCTCGTCACGACGACGCAGTCGGGCTGCGGTGGACATACCGCCGGCGACACCGCCGACAATCACAGTGGTGGTCATATGAGGATGCTACCCCCGGGGTGTCTAGCGGCCGAAGATGCCGGCGAAGATGCCCGGCTTCTTGTCGGCGGCGGACTCGGTGCAGGTGCACCACTGGTTGTCCGGCACGGAGGCCTTCACCTGGTCAATATGCTGGCCGCAGCCGCTCCAGGTGGTCTTGTTGCAGGACGGGCAGTTGACGGGACGGCACATGGGTTACTCCTGTGGGGTTGTTGGGGGTCCGTGAATATTACGAGCCCCAATATACCCCCCAGGGTATCCACTTTGGCAAGTGTCCGTGCCACGAATCACATTTTCCGCTACTTCTCCAGCAGTCGCAGCAGGTCCTCCTGCACCTCACGGCGACGGATCTTGCCCATCTGGTCACGGGCCAGTTCCTCGAAGTGGTAGAAGGTGCGCGGCACCTTGTAGCGGGTGAGACGCTGGCGGGCGAAGTCCTTGAGGCCGTCGGGGTCCATCGCGGCGCCGTCGCGGAGCGTCACACAGGCGACGACGTCCTCGGAGCCGTCCTCGCGCGGGCGACCCACGACTGCCAGATCGACGATGTCCGGGTGATCGCGCATCGCCTCCTCCACCTCGGCGGGGTAGACGTTGAAGCCGCCCGTGATGATGACCTCCTTGATGCGGGCCACCAGGCGGATGAAACCGTCCTCCTCCATGACACCGATGTCGCCGGTGCGGTACCAGCCGTCGTGGAAGCTGTTCTCCGTCGCCTCCGGCTGGTTGAGGTAGCCGGGGAACACTTGCGGGCCCTTGACCAGGATCTCGCCCTCGGTGCCGTCGGGCTGCGTCTCGTCGAGATTCTCCGGGTCGGCGATGCGCACCAGGGTGTCCGGGAAGGGGATGCCGACGTAGCCGGGGCGGCGGTCGTCGTTCATCGGGTTACCCACGATGACCGGGGACGTCTCCGTCAGGCCGTAGCCCTCCACGAGGCGGCCGCCGGTGAACTGCTCCCACTTCTCCACCGTCGACACCGGCAGGGTCGCCGCACCGCAGAAGGCGTTGCGCACGCCGGAGATGTTGACGTTGTCCTTCTCGGCGGCCTCGACGATCTTCTCGTAGAGGGTCGGCACGCCCGGCAGCCACGTGGGGGTGCGCTTCTTCATCACGTCCATGATGAGCGGGATACGCGGGGCCGGCAGCAGGATCATCTCGCCGCCGATGTAGACCGACAGGGTGCCCACCATGGTGAGTCCGTAGGCGTGGAACATCGGCAGGGCGGCGAGCATGCGCTCGTCCTGCTCGCCGAGGCCCGGCACCCAGTTCTTGCCCTGCAGCAGGTTGGCGAAGAGGTTGCCGTGGGTGAGCTGCGCGCCCTTGGGGGCGCCGGTGGTGCCCGAGGTGTAGAGGATGAGCGCGATGGAGTCCTTGGTCACGGTCGGCTCGGACTCGATGTCGTCGCCCTCGCCGCCGATGGCGGAGCCGATGAGCACCTCCCACGGGACGGTGTTTGGGGCGGGGGCGGACAGGGCGTCACGCTGCTCCTTGACCTTCTTGATCGGCAGCTTCAGGGCCAGCTGCTTGAAGGCGGGCATGGCCTCGATCATGTTGACCGAGACGATGGTCTCCAGGGAGGTCGTGCCGCGCAGCTTCTCCAGGGTGGGGGCGGCCTTGTCCCAGGCGATGGCGACGCGGGCGCCGTGGTCGGCGAAGGGGCCCTCCAGCTCGTGGGCGGTGTAGAGCGGGTTGTGCTCCACGACGGTCGCCCCCAGCTTGAGCACCGCGTAGAAGGCGGCGATGTGCTGCGGGCAGTTCGGCAGGATGATCGCGACCTTGTCGCCCGGGCGGACACCGAAGGCGCGCAGTCCGGCGGCGGCGCGACGGACCTGGCGGTCGAGCTCGGCGTAGGTCTGCGACTTGCCGAAGAACCAGGTGGCCGGCTTCTCGGAGTTGATGGCCAGGTTGTTGTCGTACACGTCGAGCAGCGTCGTCTCGTCGTAGTCGAGAGAGTGGGGGGTCCACTCGGGGTAGTGCTTCAACCAGGCCTTGGTCTCGAATGCCGACATGAGGGGTGCCTTCCGCTGCTGGGTTCCTGTGAGGTGGGGCCCAGTATACGGACGGCTGCACCTATCATTGGGGCATGCGCGTCGCGATGATCTCCATGCACACCTCTCCGCTCGAGCAGCCGGGCTCGGGGGACGCCGGTGGCATGAACGTCTACGTCCTCAACACCGCCCGGGAACTGGCCCGACAGGGGGTGGAGGTGGACATCTTCACCCGCGCCACCCGCCCGAGTCAGGGGGAGGTGGTGGACGTCGAGAAGGGGCTGCGGGTGATCAACATCGTCGCCGGCCCCTACGACGGCCTCGAGAAGGAGGCGCTGCCCACGCAGCTGGCCGCCTTCGCCGGCGGCATCGTGCAGTTCCACCGCTGCCACGACGACGTGGACTACGACCTCATCCACTCCCACTACTGGCTGTCCGGCCAGGTCGGCTGGCTGCTCCGCGACCTGTGGGAGGTGCCCCTGGTCCACACCGCGCACACCCTCGCGGCGGTGAAGAACGCCCACCGGGGCGACGACGACTCCCCGGAGTCCGAGGCGCGGCGCATCTGTGAGCAGCAGCTCGTCGACAATGCGGAGGTGCTCGTGGTCAACACCCAGGAGGAGACCCTCGACCTCGTCGACCACTACGACGCCGACCCCGACCGCATCGCCGTGGTCACGCCCGGCACCGACGTGGAGCTGTTCACCCCGGGCACGGACCGCAACACCGAGCGTGCGCGGCGTCTCCTCGGCATCCCGCTGGACGCCGAGCTGGTCGCGTTCGTGGGCCGCCTCCAGCAGTTCAAGGGTCCGCAGGTGCTCATCCGGGCGACCGCGGAGATGCTCCGCCGCAACCCCGAACGCAAGCTGCGCGTGATCATCTGCGGTGGTGCCTCGGGTGCCGCCACCACGGAGCGGCAGTACATGAATCTGGCCGCTGAACTGGGGGTTTCCCGGAGGGTCCGGTTCCTGGACCCGCGCCCGCCGGAGGAGCTGGTGGCCATCTACCAGGCCGCCGACATCGTCGCCGTGCCCAGCTACAACGAGTCCTTCGGCCTGGTCGCCATGGAGGCGCAGGCCTGCGGCACCCCGGTGGTCGCCGCCCGCGTCGGCGGTCTGCCGGTCGCCGTCTCCGAGGGGGAGACGGGAGTGCTTGTCGACGGCCACGACACCGGCGACTGGGCCGACGCCCTGGAGAACCTCCTCGACGACGACGACACCCGCCTCCGGATGGCGGCCGACGCCGTCCACCACGCGGCGAACTTCTCCTGGTCGAACTCCGCCGCACAGCTGGCCTCGGTGTACTCCGAGGTGCTGAGCCTGGAGGTCGACAACTGTCCGGAGCGTCGGGAGCGGGCCGACGGGCTCTAAACGGGGGGTATTAATCCGCACGCTACCGGCGTAAACGTGGCATATTGGAATCATGACCAACGGAAAGCTCATTCTTCTTCGCCACGGGCAGAGCCAGTGGAACAAATCGAACCAGTTCACCGGCTGGGTGGACGTTGACCTGACCGAGCAGGGCATCGCGGAGGCCGTCCGCGGCGGCGAGATGCTCAAGGAGGCCGGCCTCCTGCCGGACATCGTCTACACCTCCCTGCTGCGTCGTGCCATCCGCACCGCGAACATCGCGCTCAACGCCGCTGACCGTCACTGGATCCCGGTCGTCCGCGACTGGCGTCTCAACGAGCGCCACTACGGTGCGCTGCAGGGCCTGGACAAGGCCGCGACCAAGGACAAGTACGGTGACGAGCAGTTCATGGCATGGCGTCGTTCCTACGACACCCCGCCGCCGGAGCTGGCCGACGACGCCGAGTACTCCCAGTCCGACGATGTGCGCTACGCCGCCCTGGAGAACGCACCGCGTACCGAGTGCCTCCTGGACGTCGTGAAGCGTTTCATCCCGTACTACCAGGAGGAGATCGAGCCGCGCGTCAAGCGTGGCGAGACCGTCCTCGTCGCGGCGCACGGCAACTCCCTGCGCGCGCTGGTGAAGCACCTGGACAACATCTCGGACGAGGACATCGCGGCCCTCAACATCCCGACCGGCATCCCGCTGGTCTACGAGCTGGATGCTGACGGCAAGGTCGTCAACCCGGGCGGCACCTACCTCGACCCCGAGGCGGCCGCCGCCGGTGCTGCCGCTGTCGCAGCGCAGGGTGGCAAGTAGCCTGTAGGGCGTGTCCGCCGTTCTCGCGTTCCTGTTGGGCGTCGCCGTCACCGGCGTCGCCCTTCCGGCGTTGAACTGGGCACGTAAGCGGATAGTCCGCCACCGGTCCTCGGCCACGCTCGAGGACAACCAGGTCACCACCGTCGGCCAGGTCCTGCACCTGGCCATCCAGGGATCCCCCACGGGAGTCACCGTCGTCGACCGCGGCGGTGAGGTGATCCTCTCCAACGCCCGTGCCCACGAGATGGCCCTCGTCCACGACCGCACCCTCAACGAGCAGGTGTGGCAGGTCGCGGAGGAGGTCTTCGGGGACAAGGAGACCCGCACGCTGGATCTCTCCATGCCTTACCGACGCACGGGCAACCGCGTCTCCTCCGTGCGCGCGCTGGTCAAGCCGCTGACGCTCGTCGACGACCGCTTCGTCATCATCTACGGCACCGACGAGAGCGAGAACGTGCGCATGGAGTCCGCCCGCCGTGACTTCGTGGCGAACGTCTCGCACGAACTCAAGACCCCGGTCGGCGGCATGGCACTGCTGGCCGAGGCCCTCCTGGAGGAGGTCGACGACCCGGATCACGTCCTGTACTTCGGTCAGCGCCTGCACAAGGAGGCCCACCGTATGGCGGGCATGATCAACGAGCTCATCTCGCTGTCGAAGCTGCAGGGCGCGGAGCCGCTGCCGGAGATGGAGCCCGTCTCCGTGGACGACGTCATCGACGAGGCCTTCACCCGCAACCAGGTCGCCGCCGACAACGCGGACATCACCCTGACCAAGGGCGCCGACTCCGGGGTCTTCGTCATGGGTGACAAGTCCCTGCTGGTCACGGCGGTGTCCAACCTCATCTCCAACGCGATCAACTATTCGCCGCAGTCGGTGCCGGTGTCGGTGTCCCAGAAGGTGGCGAACGCCGACGTCGTGCTCATCCGCGTCACCGACCGGGGCATCGGAATCTCCCCCGAGGACCAGAAGCGTGTGTTCGAGCGTTTCTTCCGCGTGGACAAGGCGCGTTCCCGTTCGACGGGTGGTACGGGCCTGGGGTTGGCGATCGTCAAACACGTGGTGGCCAACCACGGCGGTAACATCAAGGTGTGGTCCCGTCCTGGTACGGGATCCACGTTCACCATCGAACTCCCGATTCATCATCCCGACCCTGCGCCGCCCGTGTTGACGGCGACGGGGCAGGATGATGAGGCACCATCCACCGGAGCACTGCGTCAGGCGGTGTCCCGGGTGGCGACACGTCGAAAGGACAAAGCATCATGACGACGACCATCCTCATCGTCGAGGACGAAGAGTCTCTCGCCGATCCGCTGGCGTTCCTCCTGCGCAAGGAGGGCTTCGAGGTGATCATCGCCGGCGACGGTCCGACGGCGCTGGTGGAGTTCGAGAAGAACGACATCGACATCGTGCTGCTCGACCTCATGCTGCCCGGCATGTCCGGCACCGACGTGTGCAAGCAGCTGCGGACGACCTCCTCCGTCCCGGTCATCATGGTCACGGCGCGTGACTCCGAGATCGACAAGGTCGTCGGCCTCGAGCTGGGCGCGGACGACTACGTGACCAAGCCGTACTCCTCCCGTGAGCTCATCGCCCGCATCCGCGCGGTGCTGCGCCGGGGCGCGGACAACGAGAGCGCCGCCGACGACGTGGACGAGCAGGTCCTCGAGGGCGGCCGCGTCCGCATGGACGTCGAGCGTCACACGGTCACCGTCGCCGGCGAGCCCGTGCCGATGCCGCTCAAGGAGTTCGACCTCCTGGAGTACCTCCTGCGCAACTCCGGCCGTGTGCTCACCCGCGGTCAGCTCATCGACCGGATCTGGGGCGCCGACTACGTGGGCGACACCAAGACCCTCGACGTGCACGTGAAGCGCCTGCGCTCCAAGATCGAGGAGGAGCCCTCCCGACCGAAGCACCTGGTCACCGTCCGCGGCCTGGGCTACAAGTTCGAGGCCTGACCGGTCACCGCTCGATGGCCTCGAGCGGCGGGACGGCGGCCGCCTTCACGGCGGGGATGATCGAGGCCAGGATGCCCACGACCACCGCCGCCCCGACCATGAGCGCGATGGCGGGCCAGGGGATCTCCTGCACCGCCAGGCCCTTCTCGCTGAGCACACGGACGGCGGCCCAGCCGGCGGCCGTGCCCGTGACGACACCCACCACCGCGCCGTGCACGGTGATGATGAGTGACTCGACCTCGATGATGCGGCGGATGTCGCGGCGCTGGAGCCCGATGGCGCGGAGCGTGCCGATCTCGCGGACACGTTCCGCCACCGAGAGCAGCAGCGTGTTGATGATGCCCAGCGTCGCGATGACCACCGCCAGGGCCAGCAGCGAGTAGATGATGAGGAGCAGCTGGTTGATCTGGGTGCCCAGCGCGGTGCTGTACTCCGCGTTCGACTTCACCTGGACGACCAGCAGCGGGGACATGGCGTCGTCGAGGTTGCGGCGCAGCTGCGGCCCGGGGACGGAGCCGTCGGACGTGACGAACAGCGACTGGCGGTTGACCTGGGCGGCGGCGTTGTCGAGCACCTCCTCGGCGGCGGCCCAGCTCACCGCGATGTGGCCGAGCAGGGTGGTCTCCTCGTAGATGGCGGTCACCGGGATCCAGATGGCGTTCTCCTCGACGCCGTCGAGGACCGTCAGGGGGATGTAGTCGCCGACGCGGAGGTTGTTCTGCTCCGAGTACTCGGCGGACAGGGCGGCGGCCGGGGCGGAGCCGTCGCTCATCGCACCGCTGGTGATGCCGAGGTCCATGAACAGCGAGAAGTCGTTGTCGAGCACCGTGGTGGTGCGGTGATTCCAGTTGTCGGCCTGGAGCGGGGCGGACATGAGGGTGCCGGTCTCCGCCACACCCTTCACCTGGTCGGCCACCTCCCGGATGTCCGGCGGGAGGAAGAGTCCGCTGCTGCTGGTCGCCCGCCCCTGCACGGAACCACCGCCGAGACTGTCGAGGACCCAGGGGGCCGTGATCGTCGACTCGATGGCGCCGGAGACACTCGCCCGCGCCGAGGCGCCGACGGTGCCCACCCCGGCGACGAGCCCGACGCCCAGGGCCAGGGCCAGGGCGGAGGTCGCGGAACGACGGGGGTTGCGCACCGCGTTCTGCCGGGCGATGGTGCCCACGACACCCAGGGGGAGGGTGAGTATCCGGCCGAGGGTCCGGCCGACGGCCGCGACGAGCGCCGGCCCGGCGAGCACCAGCGACCACAGACCCAGGAGCACCCCGACAGCGATGAGGGACAGCCGCAGGTCCACGGAGAGCACCCGGGTGTTGACGGAACTGATGTACGCGGCGCCGAGGATCAGCAGCGTGCTGAACGCCGCCAGTGCCCCCGCCCCCAGGAGTTTGAGGATGGGGGCGCGGGAGGAGCGGGCGTCGGAAAGATCGAAGGACTGCACCGGCGGCAGCATGGCGGCGCGCCGGGCGGGGGCGAGGGAGGCCGCCATCGTGATGACCACGCCGAAGATCAGGGGAATGACAAAAGCCTCCGGCGGCCACACCATGCGTAACGACGCGAGCTCCCCACCCGTCGCCCCGAACACCGCCAGCAGCACCGAGACGAAGGCCACGGACAGACCGATGCCGACCACTGAGCCGGCCAACCCGACGAACGCCGCCTCCAGGACCACGCTCACTGCGACCTGCACGGTGGACACACCCAGGGAACGGAGGAGGGCGAACTCGCGGGTGCGCTGGCCGACGACCATCGCGAAGGTGTTGACGATGTTGAGGGACCCGATGAACAACGCCACCGCACCGAAGATCACCAGGATGTAGCGGACGAACTCCAGCTGCTGGAGCCGGTCATCGGTCATGCGCTCGACGATCTGCTCCGGCAGCAGGGGAGTCAGCCCCCGGTAGGTGAGCCCCAGGCGGTTGCGCACCTCCATGGGGTCGGTGCCCGGCTCCACCGAGATGACGACCTGCGAGGCGAAGTCCCCCTCGGTGAACGAGGACAGATAGGTGTCCGGGGTGAACATCACCCCGATCCAGCCGGTCGTCTCCCGGGGGGACTCGTAGACGCCGACGAGGCGGACGTCGAGACGCTCCCGTGGACTGATGATGAGCAGGTCGTCGCCGATCTCCAGCCCGCCCCGCCGGACGGCGTTCGCGTTGACCATGACCTCGTCGGGGGTGATGGGCCAGCGGCCGTCGAGAAGCTCGGGGACGGGGCCGACGAGCTCCCGGAACGGGTACGCCGCGAAAGGGTGGGCGCCGGAGGAACCGGCCTGCAGGGGAGTGTCGTCCGGGCCGACGACGATGATGCCGGAGGAGCCGGCGGAACGGGTGCCCGTCGGCAGGCCGGGGCCGTCACCGATGACGTTGACGGCGCGGACGTCCGGCCAGGCGCGGATCTCGTCGATGACGGAGAAGGGCACGCCCTGCGGGGAGGAGGTGCTGCCGACGAGTCCGACATCGACGCCGTCGACACCCGCGTCGAGGATCTCGTCGAAGGACCGGGCCAGAGACGAGGTCAGCAGCAGCGACCCGGCGATGAACGCGGTGCCCAGGACGACGGACAGGAAGGTCAGGGCCAGTCGGCCCCGGTGGGCGTGGAGGGAACGCCTGGAGACGCGGAGGACCGGAGCCAGGCGACCCCTCATCGCGACGCCGGGTGGACGGCCGTGAACCCTCCGGCGGCACGACGCCCGCAGTGCTCGGCGAGGATGTCATAGGAGGGCTGACCCATCAGGGCGATGAGCTCCTGGCGCATCGACTTCCACAACGGGTCCGGGTGCGTGTGGCACGCGCTCGCACCCGAGCACCACCAGTCGAAGTCCTCGCCGCCGTTGCCCCAGGCACGGCGGTCGTACTCACCGATGGTGGTGCGCAGGATCTCGACGCCGTCGGTGCGCTCCTCATAGTCCTCGTAGCGGCGCAGCGGCACCTGCCAGCACACCTCCGGCTTCTCGACGGTCAGGTCACGCCCCTCCGCCACCGCCCACTGGTGGATGGCACAGCCGGTGCCCGTGGGCCAGCCCTCACGGTTGGCGAAGATGCAGGCACCGCCGAGGGTCTTCGTCTTGAGGGACGGCTCGGCCTCACCGTCGTCACCGTCGAGCTCATCCCACTCGAGCCAGGGCTCGAGATCGATGGCCTCCCCCGTGGCGAAGTACTCGTCCACCCCCTTAGGGCGGTGCTGCCAGTACTTCGCGGGCATCTCGTGGACGGCGTTGTACAACTGGTCGCGGTCGGTCTCATCGGCGAGGTAGGCACCGTGGACGCAGCAGCCGATGTCGGTCTGCTGGAAGTCGATGCCCTGGCACGCCTCCTGCCCGAAATGGCAGGTGTAATGGGATTCCACCCAGGTCAGGTCGATGCTGAAGGTGTGGAGGGGATCTTCGGGATTGACGAACTCGAACCACTCCCGCGGAAAGTCGGGGGCGGCCTCAGCGCCGGCGAGAATCTGCTTGCCGGCGGGAGAAGACTCGGGGAAACCCAGAAAAACCTGGGTGGAACGTGGGCGATTCACACTTGTCCACGTTAGACCGTCTACCCTTGAACATGTGCGACTAGGTGTATTGGACGTGGGCAGTAACACTGTCCACATGGTGGCGGTTGACGCCCGTAACGGTGGTCACCCGACCCCGATGAGCGACTGGAAGACGAGTCTGCGACTCGTCGAGCTCATCGACGGCGACGGTGCCATCGGCGACAAGGGCGTCAAGAGGCTGACGAATGCCGTGGCGGAGGCCGCGGACCTCGCGAAGACCCTCGGATGTCAGGAGGTCATGTCGTTCGCGACCTCGGCGGTCCGTTCGGCGACGAACTCCGATGAGGTCCTCGACTCCGTGGAGGACGAGACAGGCGTGCGCCTCGAGGTCCTCTCCGGTGAGGACGAGGCGCGGCTGACTTTCCTCGCGGTGCGCCGCTGGTACGGCTGGTCCGCCGACCGCATCACCAACCTGGACATCGGCGGCGGCTCCCTCGAGCTGTCCACCGGTTCCGACGAGACCCCCGACGTCGCGATCTCCCTGGATCTCGGCGCCGGTCGACTCACCCACCAGTGGTTCAACACCGACCCGCCGGAGCGCAAGAAGGTCAACCTGCTCCGTGACTACATCGACGCCGAGCTCGTCGAGCCCGCTCGTCAGATGCGCGCCTACGGCACCGCCGGCCTGGCTGTCGGAACGTCGAAGACCTTCCGCACCCTCGCCCGACTCACCGGTGCCGCACCCAGCGCCGAAGGCCCCTACATCAAGCGCACCCTGACCGCACCGGGTCTGCGCCAGCTCATCGCCTTCATCTCCCGCATGACCGCCGCCGACCGCGCGGAGCTCGAGGGCATCAGTTCGGACCGTTCACACCAGATCGTCGCCGGTGCACTCGTGGCCGAGGCCAGCATGCGTGCCCTCGGCCTGGAGAAGATCGAGATCTGCCCCTGGGCGCTGCGCGAGGGTGTCATCCTCCGTCGCATCGACAAGGGGCTCGATCAGATCCCTGAGGAAAGGAAGTGACCATGAGCGACAAGCAGCTGACAGTCGCAGAGTTGCTCGCCCGCTCCGGCCGGGACACGGGGGACAGCAAGGCCCCCCGCCCTCGCCGTCGACGCAGCCTGGAGGAGGGCGGCATCTCCGTCGCCGAACTCACCGGGTCGATCCCGGCCGTCAAGGCCAAGCCCGCCGAGTCGAAGCACTCGTCCGTGCCGATCGACGCACCCGCGGAGGAGACGCCGACTCCCGCCGCACAGGAACTGAGCCCGGTCGACAGGACCGCCGCCAAGGTCGCTGAGAAGCAGGCGGAGAAGACCGCGAAGACCGAGAAGGCCGCGAAGGTCGAGAAGCCGGCCTCCCCGACCCCGGGCACCGACGAGACCGTCGTGTTCCAGAAGGTCCAGGGCGAGGAGCCGGAGAAGGCTGCCCCGGCCCCCGAGACCGGGGAGATCCCGGCGGTCAAGACCGCCACAGCCACAGCCACCGCCACCGTCGCACCGGAGGTGGACGTGGAGGAGGCGGACGTCGAGAAGCAGGCGGAGCCTGACACTCTCGAGGACGCCGAGGACACCGGGGAAGTCGAGGAGAAGACCTCGGTCACCGGTGTGATCCTCATGGCGCTGATCGGCATCGTGCTCGGTGTCGTGGTGTTCAAGGGCTTCGAGCTGCTGTGGGAGAACTTCTCCCGTCCGGTGGTCGCCGTGCTGGCTGTCGTGGCGACGGTGGGGATCGTGGGTGTCGTGAAGGCCCTGCGTACCGTGAACGACGGTCTGTCGATGTTCCTGGCGGGTCTCGTCGGTCTGGTGATGACGTTCGGGCCGCTGGCGGTCGTGCTCATCTGACCGATGTGGCACTCTGGTGGCCATGACGAAAATTGTGGTTATCGGAGGAGGCAAGATCGGCGAGGCGCTGATCTCGGGTCTCGTCAACGCGGGGGTCTCCCCGCAGTCGATCACGGTCACCGGCCGTCGTGCCGAGCGTGGCGAGGAGCTGCGTGAGCGCTACGGGGTGCGTGATTCGACCGACAACCGGCAGGCCGCCGAGGACGCCGATGTGGTGTTCCTGTGCGTGAAGCCGAAGATGATCATCGATGTGCTGGGGGAGATCAGCGGGGCCATCGAGGAGAACGACGTCACCACCGTGCTCGTCTCCATGGCGGCGGGTGTCCCGCTGGCCGCGATGGAGGACGCCGTCGTCGCCGGTACTCCGGTCGTGCGTGTCATGCCGAACACCCCGATGCTGGTGGGTCGTGGCATGAACGCCATCGCGACGGGGCGCTTCGTCACCCCCGAGCAGCTGGAGCAGGTGCAGGAGCTCCTGTCGGCCGTGGGTGAGGTGCTGCCGGTGGAGGAGTCGGACATGGACGCCGTCACGGCGCTCGCGGGTTCCTCGCCCGCCTACTTCTTCCTCGTGGCGGAATCGCTCATCGACGCCGGCGTCTCCCTGGGGCTCACCCGCGACGTCGCGGAGAAGCTGGTGGTCACCTCCGCCGCAGGTGCGGGCATCATGCTGTCCGAGTCCGGGCAGGATCCGGCGACCCTGCGTGCCAACGTGTCCTCCCCGGCGGGCACCACGGTGGCGGCGCTGCGGGAGCTGGAGGAGTCGGGTATCCGCGGGGCTTTCTTCCGGGCCACGGAGGCCTGCGCGCGACGTTCGGAGGAGCTCGGCAACACCCCCTGAGGGGTATCATGGTGGGAAATTCGGAAAAATCGGGCACTTAAGTCGCAGCAGTCACACAATTCACGCTAAGCTTGTCCAAGCACGTGCGTGTCCGTCCTGCGGGAGGGGAAGCCTGCAGCGCGCCACATGCTGAAGGGTTGGATGAATATGACTAATGCAGACAAGGGCACCTTTCTCACGGTTGCGGAGGTCGCGGAGATCATGCGCGTCTCGAAGATGACCGTGTACCGGCTGGTTCACTCCGGTGACCTGCCGGCGGTCCGCGTGGGCCGTTCCTTCCGTGTTCACGAGAAGGCGGTCGACGACTACCTGGACTCCTCGTACTACGAGGTCGGTTAAGCCCCTGAGCGTCACTGCGGCGCCGGTCACTCCTGTGGGTGACCGGCGCCGCAGTCTTTCCGCCGCTTTCAAAGGGGAGTCACTTTTGGTCGCCCGGCAGGGCGCCGGTATGATGGACCGCATTCGTGCCGACGGTACCTACCCGCGCAGCCAGCGTGGCCGAGAGTGCACCTCGAGGAATGTCGGCAGGTTAAGTACGTACTCACTCACTATCTGAGGAGACCCCATGGGTTCTGTCATCAAGAAGCGCCGCAAGCGCATGTCCAAGAAGAAGCACCGCAAGATGCTGCGCCGCACCCGCGTTCAGCGCAGGAAGCTGGGCAAGTAAGCCGTGAACACCACAGGCCGTCTCCTCCGGGAGACGGCCTGTGGTGATTCCGGGTGCCTCACAGCTCGTGTGGGGCGCCGGGCGGACGTTTCCGGACCAGCCGCCAGGAGCCCACGCTCACGGCCGTGGTGAGCAGTGCGGGCAGTCCGAAGGTGCGGACCGCGCGCCGGACCGAACGGTAGTCACGGATCTGCCAGCCGCGGCGCTCGGCCTCCCTGCGCAGCTTGGTGTCCGGGTTGATGGCCACCGCCGTGCCGACCATCGAGAGCATGGGGATGTCGTTGATGGAGTCCGAGTAGGCGGTGCAGCGCTGCAGGTCGAGCTGCTCGATGGCGGCCAGGGCGGCGACGGCGTGCTTCTTGCCGGGCCCGTGGAGGATGTCACCGACGAGACGTCCGGTGAACCGGCCGTCCTCCACCTCGGCGACGGTGCCCAGCGCCCCGGTGAACCCGAAACGCTTCGCCAGGATGTGGGCCAGCTGGACGGGCGTGGCCGAGACCAGCCACACCTGGTGGCCGGCGTTGAGGTGCATGCGGGCCAGCTCGCGGGTGGCGGGCCAGGCCTTGTCGATCATGGAGGAGTCGACGATGTCCTCGCACAGTTCCACGAGCTCGTCGACACGCCTGCCCTTGATGAACTCGAGGGCCTGGTTACGGCCCTCGGCGACGTCGGCGGCGTTCTCGGAGCCCGTGAAACGGAACTTGATCTGCTTCCAGGCGATGGGGAGGACCTCGGAGGGGCGGAAGTACTTCCGGCGGGCCAGACCCATCGCGAACACGATGAGGGAGGAACCCTGGATGAGGGTGTTGTCCACGTCGAAGAAGGCGGCGGCGCCGACGTCCTGGGGGATGTCGGGGTCCGGTTGCGAGATGTGGATGCCGCCGGCGGCCTCGATGGAGCCGGAGACGGAGTCGACGCCCGAGGAGAAGGCGTCGAGCTCGATGCCGAAGGTCTCCCGGACGGCGGCGGCTGCGGCGGCCTCACCGGCGGTGCGCTGGGACTCCTCGTCGATGGGCGGCAGGGCGCGGTCCTCGAGGAAGCGGCGCAGGTTGCCTCGCGTGGCGCTCCAGCTGGCGAGGAACTCCGCAGGCGTTCCGGGGAACAGGGGATCCGGGTGGGAGGGGCTCACGTCGCGGTCCGAGCCTTCCTGTGTGTTTGGGTGGACGGGTGGGGCGGTATCGTGTCCATGGTAGGCCCGGATGAAGGAGACTGTGATGGCTGAGTCGGTGGAGCTGCTGATCCGGTCGACGTGTGGCTCGTGTGGGCGCGTCGAGAAGCAGATCACGCCTGTCGTCGAGGCGGCGGGGCTGTCCCTCGCCGTGGTGGACGTCGATGAGGACCGGGGGCTGAAACTCGAGTTCGGGGACCGTGTTCCGGTGGTACTCGTCGACGGCGAGGAGTTCGCCTGCTGGGAGGTCGACAGTGACGAACTGGCGGCGGCGCTGGCCTGACCGGGCGGGGCGGCTGTGGATTTCCCGCCCATCGGGGGTATCCTTTTGTATGATCCGCCCCGTGGGTGCGTGTACAGCGCGCCCCGGGGTCTGTGAATTGAAGTAAGCGGAAAGCGGTGAAGGAAAACGTGAGTGTGCTCGTCGTGGGAATGTCTCACAGGTCAGCACCGGTCGCCCTCCTCGAGCGGCTGAGCATGGACGAGACGGTCCGCCACGACACGACCTCGCGCCTGGTGGAACGCCCCTCGCTCAGCGAGGCGATGATCGTGTCCACCTGCAACAGGCTCGAGATCTACTCGGTGACCAACTCGTTCCACTCCGGCGTCCAGGACGTCGTCGAGGTGCTCCACGAGATCTCCGACGTCGACATCGACACCCTCCGCGGCTACCTCTACGTCCGGTACGCGGACGCGGCCGCGGAGCACATGATGGTCGTCGCCTCCGGACTGGACTCCATGGTCGTCGGCGAGCAGCAGATCATCGGCCAGGTGCGCACCGCGTACCAGGAGGCCAGTGAGAAGGGCACCGTCGGCCAGACGCTGCACCGCCTGGCCCAGACCGCCCTGCACACCGGCAAGCGTGTGCACTCGGAGACCGACATCGACGACGCGGGAGCCTCCATGGTCTCCGTCGCCGTCGACGAGGCCCTCGGGCACCTGCGCACCGACAACCTGGAGGGCAGGGTCGCCCTCGTCCTCGGGGCCGGCGCGATGGCCTCCCTGGCGGCGACGCACCTGGGACGGCTCGGTGTGGAGAAGCTCGTCATCTCCAACCGCACCCGCAGCCGCGCGGAACGCCTCGCCGAGCACTCCCGTGAGGCGGGCGTCCCGGCCGACGTCATCGACTTCGACGACCGTGCCTCCGCCCTGTCCTACGTCGACCTCGCGGTCTCCGCGACGGGCGCCGACGACTTCACCATCACCCCCGCCGACATCCCGGCGGAGCGCCCCCGCGACCTCATGCTCGTCGACCTGTCCATGCCGCGTGACATCGACGACGCCGTCGTCGAGTCCGAGGGCGTGCACCTGGTCAACATCGAGCGCCTCCACCAGACCATCTCCGGCCGCGGCGAGAACGCCACCGGCCACGAGGAGGCGCTGGCCATCGTCGCGGAGCAGCTGCAGGAGTACAGCTCCGAGCAGCGGGTCCGCGACGTCGTCCCCGCCGTGTCCGCCCTGCGCCGGCACGCCGCGGAGCTCATCGAGTCGGAACTGGACCGCCTGCGCGGGCGTACCCCGGCCATCGACGACCCCGACTTCGAGGAGGTGTCGCGGACGGTGCGCCGGGTCGTCGACAAGCTCCTCCACGAGCCGACCGTGCGCGTGAAGCAGCTCGCCGCCGAGTCCGGCGTCGTGTCCTATGAATCCGCGCTCCAGGAGCTGTTCGGCCTCCAGACCGAGGCTCCGGCCGTCGCCGTCGACGTCGCCGACCTGCCCGAGGGCAAGCTCACCACCAACTAAGGAGAACACACGTGACCCGCACGACCCTGAAGATCGGTACCCGCCGCTCCAAGCTCGCCACCACCCAGGCCGGCCACATGCGCGACGCCCTCATCGCCGAGGGGTACGACGCTGAACTCCACCTGGTCACCACCGAGGGTGACGTGAACATGGCGCCGGTCGAGCGTATCGGCGTGGGCGTGTTCACCCAGCGCCTGCGTGAGGTGATGGCCGCCGGTGAGTGTGACATCGCCGTCCACTCCTTCAAGGACCTGCCCACCGCCCCGGACGAGCGTTTCCACCTCGTCGTCCCCGTGCGTGCCGACGCCCGCGAGGCGCTCATCGCCCGCGACGGCCTCACCCTGGACACCCTGCCGGAGGGCGCCCGCGTGGGCACCTCCGCCCCGCGCCGCATCTCCCAGCTCAAGGCACACCGCCCGGACCTGGACATCCGCCCGCTGCGCGGCAACATCGAGACCCGCATGGGCTACGTCACCGACGGTGAGCTCGACGCCGTGGTGCTGGCCTACGCCGGCCTGTCCCGCGTCGAGATGGGCGACCGCGCCACCCAGGTCTTCGGCCCGGAGATCATCCTCCCGGCCCCCGCCCAGGGTGCGCTGGCCATCGAGTGCCGCGCGGACGACGAGGAGGCGATCGCCGCGATCGACAAGCTCCTCGACACCGACGCCTTCACCTGCGCCACCACCGAGCGCATCGTGCTCAACCGCCTGGAGGCCGGCTGCACCGCCCCGGTCGCCTCCCACTCCACGATCGACGCGGACGGCACGATCCACCTGACCGCCGGCGTCTTCGCCCTCGACGGTTCCGAGCAGCTCCTCTACGAGGGCACCGGCACCGATCCGGTGGCCCTCGGTGAGGCCGCCGCCGCCGATCTCCTCGGCCGTGGCGCCGCGAATCTCATCGACCGGTGATGATTTCGCTGTAGACTGGTCAGACCATGGCTGTTCTCAAGATCACCGACCGGCAGGTCACCGTCACCCTGGACTGGTGGGAGAAGATCGCCGCCCGGCGTTCCCACCTCACCATCCCCACCCGGGTCATCACGGACGTCCGGGTGGTCGAGGACGCCTGCAGCCTGGCCGCCGCCGTACCCGCGCACAAGCGGGCCCCCGGCACCCGGATCAGGGGTGTGACCAGCACGGGCACCTTCACAGCCAACGACGGCTCCCGTGCCAGCACCTTCGCGGTGTGCCACGGCCGGGGCCCGGGCATCCTCATTGACCTGCAGTCCGCGACGGTCAACCGCATCATCATCTCCACCCCGAAGGCGGACGAGTACGCCGAGAAGCTGGCGCGCATCGTGCGCTGACCCCGCTGACCCCGCTGGCCCCGCAGTGACCCCGGGGTCACATTTTTTCGTAATCCGGGCTTCCTAAATTAAGGTGTGAATACCACACCATCATTTCCCCGTGATCGTATGGCCCCCTTATAGGCACGAACACGGGTGTCGATGTGTTTCCAGACCTGTTGTGAGCATTCCCCACACTAGAAAAGATCCGTATGAGCATGGCCCCTCAGACCTCCCAGCCGGGAAAGGTCGTCTTCGTCGGTGCAGGCCCCGGTAACCCCGATCTGCTGACCGTGCGAGCCCGCGAGGTACTCGCCGGCACGACCATCGCAGTGACCGACCCAGGCGTGCTCACCGGCGTACGCGAGGTGCTCGCCTCGGCGCTGCCCGTCCCCCAGGAGCGTCTCGACGCCGCCGAGGCCGAGTACGAGCGCATCTGCGCGGAGGCCAAGGCCGCGGGTGCCCGCCGCCGACCCCCGCGCCCGCCGGCCCCGACCGCCGCGGACGTCCGTGAGGTCGTGGAGGGTGGCACGGCGGACGTCGTGAAGCAGCTGTCCGACGCCCTCGCCGAGAACAACGGCGACGTCATCCGCCTGGTGACCGGCAACCCGCTCACCCGTGACCAGACGATGGCGGAGATCGCCGCCGTCGCCGCCGCCGGACTGGAGTTCCAGGTCGTGCCGGGCATGTCCCTGCCCTCGACCGTGCCGTCCTTCGCCGGCATCGCACTCGGCTCGACCTACACCGAGACCGACGTCACCGAGAACAACGTCGACTGGGACCAGCTCGCCTCCGCCCCGCAGCCGCTCGTGCTGCAGGCCACCGCAGACGACCTGCCGACCATCGCCGCGGAACTCACTGAACGGGGCATGGGACCCGAGACCCCCGTCTCCGTCACCGTCAACGGCACCACCCGCCTGCAGCGCACCCACGACGTCACCCTGGGCACCCTCGGCCGCCTCGACGCGGAAATGCCCGGCCAGCTCGTGGTCACCCTGGGCAAGGGCGTCGACGACCGCACCAAGTACTCCTGGTGGGAGAACCGCCCGCTCTACGGCTGGCGCGTGCTCGTGCCGCGCACCAAGGAGCAGGCCGCGTCGATGAGCGCCCGACTCTCCGGCTACGGCGCGATCCCGCAGGCCGTGCCGACGATCTCCGTCGAGCCGCCCCGCAACCCGGCGCAGATGGAGCGCGCCATCAAGGGCATCGTCGAGGGCCGCTACCAGTGGGTCGTGTTCACCTCCGTCAACGCCGTCTCCGCGGTGTGGGAGAAGATCGTCGAGTTCGGCCTCGACGCCCGCTCCTTCGCAGGTGTCCGCCTGGCGGCCGTCGGCACGAAGACCGCCAAGGCCATCAGCGACCTGGGCATGACCCCCGAGCTGCTGCCGGCCGTGACCGAGCAGAACGCCGCGGGCATCGTCAAGGTGTTCCCCGAGTACGTCGAGGACCTCGACCCCGTCGGGCGCGTCCTGCTGCCGCGGGCGGACATCGCCACCGACGTCCTCGTCGACGGACTCGTCGACCTGGGCTGGGAGGTCGACGACGTCGTCGCCTACCGCACCGTCCGGGCCGCCCCGCCGTCCGCCGACATCCGCGAGATGATCAAGTCCGGTGGCTTCGACGCCGTCTGCTTCACTTCGTCCTCGACGGTGAAGAATCTCGTCGGCATCGCCGGTAAGCCGCACCCGCGCACCATCATCGCGTGCATCGGTCCCATGACCGAGGCCACCGCGAAGGAGATGGGCCTGCGCGTCGACGTGGTCCCGGAGATCGCCGAGGTCCCGGAACTCGTCGACGCTCTCGCGGACCACGTCGCCGGACTGCGTGCCGCCGGGCAGCTGCCGCCGCCGCGCAAGAAGCGCCGCACGCGCCGGAAGACGACCTCCTAGTCCCGGAAGCCTCACGCGCCTGTCTCAACCTGTCGAATCTGTTCTCGAGGGCATCCCGCGACCTGCGGAGACGATGACCCCGTCCAGACAGAATCGACAGGTTGAGACAGGCGCTTCCGGCATCAGGCGCATGCACTCCTGAATTCGTGGGAGCAGGCGAGCGCCTATGATGGCGGGGAACACCGACTGACCCACTTTTCCGGAAGGACCAGCGCCCGCTGTGACTGACCAGTCCACCCCTTTCCTGTCTGTGCCCACCCGTCGCCCGCGCCGCCTGCGCTCGAACCCGGCGATGCGTGAGCTCGTCGCGGAGACGGCTCTGCGCCCGGCGGATCTCATCCTGCCGATGTTCATCGCCGACGGCATCGACGCCCCGCGTGCGATCTCCTCGATGCCGGGCGTGCAGCAGCACACCCTGGACTCCCTCAAGCGCGCCGCCCACGAGGCCCTCGAGGCCGGGGTGCGTTGCGTCGACCTGTTCGGCGTGCCGCTCGACGAGGACAAGGACGCCGACGGCACCCCCTCCTGCCGGGAGGACGGCGTGCTCAACCGCGCGCTGGTCGCCATGCGTGAGGAGTTCGGCGATGACCTGCTGCTCATGGCGGACACCTGCCTCGACGAGTTCACCGACCACGGCCACTGCGGTGTCGTGCGGGAGGACAGGTGGGGGCGGGCGGTCGTCGACAATGACGTCACGCTGGACCTCTACCAGAAGATGGCGGTCGCGCAGGCCGACGCCGGCGCCCACATCGTCAGCCCCTCCGGCATGATGGACGGCCAGATCCTGGCCATCCGTGAGGCTCTCGACGCCGCCGGCCACGAGGATGTCTCGATCATGGCCTACTCCGCGAAGTACGCCTCCGCCTTCTACGGTCCGTTCCGTGAGGCCGTCGGGTCCTCCCTCGAGGGAGACCGTCGCACCTACCAGCAGGACCCGGCGAACCTCCGGGAGTCGCTGCTGGAGGCGGAGCTCGACATCGACGAGGGTGCCGACTTCATCATGGTCAAGCCGGCCATGCCCTACCTCGACGTGCTCGCCGCCGTCGCCCAGATGTCCCCGGTCCCGGTCGCCGCGTACCAGGTGTCCGGCGAGTACGCGATGCTGCAGGCCGCCGCCGCCAACGGCTGGCTGGATCTGGAGGCCGTGATGATGGAGTCGCTGACCTCCATCAAGCGTGCGGGTGCGAACCAGATCCTCACCTACTTCGCGACGGACGCGGCCCGACTGCTGAACCGCTGATGACGGACACCGAGAAGGACACCGGCACCGGGAAGAGGCCGGAGGCGATCCGCCTCATGCTGCTGTTGTTCGCGGTGGCGGTCGGCGGGGAGATCATCCACCAGATCCTCAACATCACCATCGGGTTCATGGACCCGTCCGCGCTCCTCGCCGCCGCGAAGGAGGCGATGAGCGCGGAGCAGATCGCGGAGATCTCCGAGAGCGGTCTCCGGACCACGGTCATGGCGTCGATGCTGCTGGCCGGTGGTCTGGGCATCGCCGTGATGGGCCTGCTGGCGTTCATGCTGGTGCTCATCCACCGACGCTCCAGCTACGCGGGGCTGGCGCGCCGCATGCTGCTGGTGTTCGGCTTCTACTTCGGCTTCCGCATCCTCATGCTGTTCATGGCCAGCCCGGGCGGAAACAACGTACCCGTGGCAATGTATCTGGTGGACGGCAGCGTCCAGATCCTGGTGGGCGTGGCCGCTGTCCTGGGTCTGATCTTCTCCTTCCGGGAGGAGACCCTGAAGTGGACCCGTGAGATCGACGCATCCGGCAGACGGATTGACCCGCGAAGGAAGTGAACCGCCAGTGCCCAGCATGTTCCCCGGTATGGTCCCCTCGCCGGACGACCCCAACCGCGGTCCCCGGCGGACGTCGTCCGCGGCCGGGTCGGGCACCTGGCCCGGCGCGCTGAAGTGGGGGTACTACGTCTCCGTGGCGGCCGCGATCCTCATGGTGGTCACCGGCCTGGTCGGGTTGGCGCACGATCACGGGGCGGATCCCGGGGTCAGTGCGGAGGTCGTCGACGCCTTCCACCGCAACGTGCGTTTCATCGGCGTCTACAACATCATCGCGGGTCTGACCGTCGCGGCCCTCGCGGCGCAGCTGAGGTCGGGTGGCAGGATCTCCCGCCGCATCCTGGTGGGTGTGTTCGCGCTCTCCATCTTCTTCAACATCGCGGCCTTCGCCATCCAGGTCAGCGGGTTGGCGGCTGTCGTGATCTGCGTGCTCCTCGGTGTGGCGGCCGTCATGATCTTCCGCCCGGACGCCAACGCCTACATCGCGCGGATGAGCAGCAGCAACGACTAGTCTGACGGGCATGGACCGCAATGATCAGGTGACGTCGGCGCTCGAGGAGGCCCGGGCTGCGGCGCGGGCTGTCGGGATCGACGTCGACACCGGGCCGCTGCAGGTCGACGACGACCGCCCGAAGGTCTCCTACGCCTTTGAGCTGGAGGGACTCACCGACGCCCCCGACGTCGCCGACATCGAGGTGGCGCTGGAGGAGATCCCGGGTGTGCGGGCCCGGGTGGTGTTCCCCAAGGCGACCGTCTGGATCACCGCCCCCGACACCGTCGACCCGGATGACCTGGCGGCGGTGATCGCGTGCTTCGGTGTCCGCGCCACTCTCACCGACTCCTCGTTGCGCCGGCGCATCATGCGTCCGGACCCGGTGGAGCGGACGCGTCCGAAGGTCCGGGCCAGCCGACTTCCCTGGAAGTACCGTCGTCACCTCCAGGATGAGGAACGTAACCTGGAACGTGCCCGGCGCTCCGGCTTCCTGCTGGAGCAGGAGGAGCGGGAGCGGCTGGAGGCCGCCCAGCCGCGGGACCTGCTGTTCACGGCCCGGGATCTGCTCACCCCGACCCGTTTCATCGTCAGTCTCATCCTCGCGGTGCCGGTGCTGCTCATGTCCCACCTGCAGCCGCTCCAGTTCGACGGCTGGCAGTGGCTCTCCCTGGGGTTGGCGCTGCCGGTGGTGACCTGGGGTGCCTGGCCCTTCCACCGGGCGATGGTCGGTGGCGCGCGCCGCGGCCTGACGGCGTTGGACGCCGCCAGTTCGGTGGCGGTCATCGCGGCGACGATCTGGTCGATCGTCATGCTGTTGTTCACCCCGGCCGGTGACCTGGGCTGGAACTCGACGCCGCACTGGTTCGCGTTCCAGCAGCAGCGCATCGTCGACGGCGAGCTCTTCCTCGACGTGGCGTGCGGCATGACGGTGCTGCTCCTGGCGGGGCGGCTGCTCACGATGCGCACGCGCGTCAGTCTGCTCGAGGAGGTGGACTCCCGCAGGCCGGGGCCGCAGCACATGGTGCTCGTGGCGCCGAAGACCCGGGCGGCGGGCACCCCGGCCCGCAGCCGCGCCGAGGAGGAGTGGATCCCTCTCCAGGAGGTCAACGTCGGCGACGACATCATCATCCTGCCGGGGGAGCTCATCCCCGTGGACGGCACCGTGGTGGGTGGTTCGTGCACGGTCAACCGGGGGCTCATCAACACGGGCGGCCGGGACAACGAGCAGGTGAAGGTCAACTCCTACGTGCATGCGGGTTCCCGCAACCTGGACGGCCGGATCAAGGTCCGTGTCGTCCACACCGGGCACCGCACCCGCCTGGCGGCGATCCACCGCTGGGTGGAGGAGGCCAACATCAAGCAGCACCGGTCGACACTGCTGTCGACCCGGACCGCGGCCATGCTCATCCCGGCGGCGCTCAGCCTGGCGGCGCTGGATTTCCTGCTGTGGGTGCTCATCGCCGGCAACTTCAACGCGGCCTTCGCCACCTCCCTGGCGGTGCTCGCCTCCGTCGCCCCGGTGGCCCTGGCGCTGTCCCCGGCCCTGGCCATCCGCCACGGCATCGAGGCGGCGGCACGGCACGGGATCCTCATCCGGGACGGGGCGACGATCCGGCGGATGGAGATGGTCGACACGGTGATCTTCAACCGGGTGGGCACGTTGGCGGAGAACGTCATGACGGTGGAGTCCGTCACCGCCGCCCGCGGGGAGAACCCGGAGCTCATCCTCCGTGTCGCCGGTGCCCTGGCGCTCGAGTCCGATCACCCCGTCTCCCGGGCCCTGGTGAAGGCGGCCCGCGAGGCCCGTGACACCGGTGCCGGCGGTGACGACGTCCCGCACTGGATCGAGGTGGCGCACGCGGAGAGCGACGGCGCGGGCACCTTCCGCGGTCTCATCGAGCTGCCCGTGACCGCCCCCGACGGCACCGTCACCATGACCCAGGTCGAGGCCTCGCTGTGGCGTCCCCGCACCATGTCCGACCTGCACGGGCGCCTGGCGGCGGCGGTCGTCTCCGGCGGCACCCCCCTCGTGGTGCGTTGGAAGGGCCGGGACCGCGGGGTCATCAGCCTGCACGACACCGTCAAGGACGACGCCCAGGAGGCCGTCGAGCAGCTGGAGCAGCAGGGCATCGAGACGGTCATGCTCTCGCGGGACACGTACCCGGTGGCGCGTCGGTACGCGGACCGCATCGGTGTCTCCCAGGTGCTGGCGGGCATCGCCCCGGCGAAGAAGCCGCAGACCGTCCGTGCCGTGCACACGCAGGGCGCGACGGTGGGCATGGTCGGCGACGTCTCCGTGCTGTCCTCCCTGCGGGTGGCGGACGTGGGCATCCTCGTCGGTGACGGTGACGCCGGCGACGAGGTCGACCAGATCACGCACTCCGGGCACCCGGACGTGGACGTCATCGTGCTGCGGCAGGACGTCTCCGCGATCCCGGAGCTCATCGCCCAGTCGCGCCGGGTGTGCCGCATCATCGACCAGAACATCCTCTTCTCCTGGGTCTACAACGGGGTGGCGCTGGTGGCCTCCGTGGCGGGTGTCCTGCACCCGATGGCGGCGACCGTCCTCATGCTCGGCTCCTCCCTCCTCATCGAGGCCCGCTCCAACAGCGCGCGTACTTTCCGGCGCGTCGTTTAGGCCCCAATTACCCCCGACTACAACTTTTGGACCACAATGGTGCACATGACTCGTCGTTCCATCCCCGATGCCCCGCTCCTTGCCGCTGCTGCCGGCCGTACCCCGTCCCGCACCCCGGTGTGGTTCATGCGTCAGGCAGGACGTTCGCTGCCCGAGTACCTGAAGGTCCGTGAGGGGATCTCCATGCTGGACTCCTGCTTCATGCCGGAGCTCCTCGCGGAGATCACCATGCAGCCGGTCCGCCGCCATGACGTCGACGCCGCGATCCTCTTCTCCGACATCGTCGTGCCGCTGCGTGCGGCCGGCGTCGGCGTGGAGATCGTCGCCGGTCGCGGCCCGGTGATGGACAAGGCCATCACCACCCGCGCCGACATCGAGGCCCTGCCGATCCTGGACCATGAGGTCACCGAGGTCACCGAAGGTATCGGCATCATCCTGGACGAGCTCCAGGACCACCAGGCCCTCATCGGTTTCGTCGGCGCCCCCTTCACCCTGGCCAGCTACCTGGTCGAGGGTGGCCCGAGCAAGAACCACGAGAAGACCAAGGCCATGATCCACGGTGAGCCGGACACCTGGCACACCCTCATGGAGCGTCTGACCCCGACGATCGTCTCGTTCCTGCGCCAGCAGATCGACGCGGGCATCGACGCCATGCAGCTCTTCGACTCCTGGGCCGGTTTCCTCACCGAGCGTGACTACCGCGAGCACGTCCTGCCGTACTCCGTGGAGATCCTCAAGGAGATCGAGGGCGAGATCCCGCGCATCCACTTCGGTGTCGGCACCGGTGAGATCCTCGGCGCGATGTCCGAGGCCGGTTCCGAGGTCATGGGCGTCGACTGGCGTGTGCCGCTCGACGTCGCCGCCGAGCGCATCCACGCGGCCTCCGGCCCGAAGGTCCTGCAGGGCAACCTGGACCCGGCGATCCTGTTCGCTGGCCGGGAGGCCGTGACCTCCGAGGTCGCCCGCATCAAGGCCGAGGCGGCCCGTGCCATCGAGGCCGGTCACGCCACGTCCCACATCTTCAACCTGGGCCACGGCGTCCTGCCGAACACGAAGGCCGAGGACATCACCGAGGCCGTCGCCATCATCCACGAGGAGAACTAGCGGTGGAACCCACCAGGTACGCCATCATCGGCGCCGGCCTCGCCGGCCTGACCAGCGCCTACGAGATCCGCAAGGTGGATCCGAAGGCCGTCATCCATGTCTTCGAGGCGGAGGACCGCATCGGTGGCAAGCTGTTCACCGTGCCCTTCGACTCGGGTCCCACCGACATGGGCGCCGAGGCGTACCTGGCCCTGCGTTCCGACGCGACCGACTTCTTCACCGAGCTCGGCCTCGCCGATGACCTGGTCAGCCCTTCGGGGCTCCGGTCGCTCGTCTACTCCGACGGGGAGCTGCGGGGCCTGCCGGCCGGCGGCGTCATGGGCATCCCGTCCTCCTCCGGCCCGGTGGAGCACGTCGTCTCCGCGGAGACCGCGGCGCGTATCGACGCCGAATCCGACGCCCCCTCCATCGACTGGGAGGTGGGGGGCGACGTGAGCGTCGGAAAGCTCGTGTCGGAGCGTTACGGCGCGGAGGTCACCGACCGCATCGTCTCCGCCCTCCTGGGCGGCGTGTACTCCTGCGCGGCCGAGGACCTCGGTGTCCGGGCGACGGTGCCGCAGCTCGCGGAAGCCCTCGACGAGCTCGTCGAGACGGGGCAGCCGGTCACCCTGGCCGCCGCCGTGAAGATCTGCGAGGCACGCCGCACCCCGCGCGACCCGGGGGCGACCCCGGCGCCGGTGTTCGCCACCTTCCGGCACGGCTACGCGCAGGTCTACGAGACGCTGGCGGAGAAGTCCGGGGCGGACATCCACCTCGACGCCTTCGTCTCCTCCGTCACCCGTGACCTGCGTGGCTTCCACCTCAAGGGGCCGGGCGTGAACCCGGAGGAGCCGTATGACCGGCTCATCGTCGCCACCCCGGCGCCGACCACGGCACCGCTGCTCAGGGACGTCGCCCCGGCGGCCTCCGCGGCGCTGAAGTCCGTGAAACTGGCGTCCTCGGCGGTGGTGGGCATGAAGTTCGACTCGGACGAGGGACTGCCGGAGAACTCCGGCGTGCTTGTGGCCATCGACGAGCCCGGCGTGCAGGCCAAGGCCTTCACCTTCTCCTCCCGCAAGTGGCCGCACATCGGCGAACGTGGCGGGGCGCTGGTCCGCGCCAGCTTCGGGCGCTTCGGCGACGACGCCCTGGTGCGCGCCGAGGAGGACCTGCTCGTCGACGCCGCCCTCGATGACCTCCGGACGATCACCGGTTTCGACGGCCGCGCCGCCGGCCTGTCCGAGATCTACGTCCAGCGCTGGTTCGGTGGGCTCCCGCGTTACGACGAGACCCACCTGGCCACCGTCGCCACGGTCCGGGAGGCCGTCGCGGAGGTCCCGGGACTCGAGGTCACCGGCGCGTGGGCCGGGGGAGTGGGCGTGCCCGCCGTCATCGACGACGCACGCGCCGCCGTCGCCCGCGTGATCCAGGTAGGATAAACGCCCGTAACCAGCCCGGAGTCCCGGGCCCGGACGAGGGAGCCGTACCCGGTGCTGCGACAAGACGGCCAAGAAGGTTCCCCGTGTCCGTCACCATGTCCTGGATCATCCTCGTCCTCTCCGGAGCGTTCGAGGCGGTGTGGGCGATCGCGCTCGACAGGTCCGTCGGGTTCACCCGCCTGTGGCCCTCGGTCGTGTTCTTCGCCGCGCTCTTCGTGTCGATGGGCGGCCTGGCGATCGCCCTCAAGCAGCTGCCCGTGGGCACCGCGTACGCGGTGTGGGTGGGCATCGGGGCGTCGATAGCCATCGTGTGGTCCTTTGCCACGGGGCAGGAGGCCTTCACCCTCCTCAAGGCCCTGTTCCTGACGATGATCATCGGCGGGATCATCGGACTGAAGGTGGTCAACTGACCGGGGGGAAAGTTTAACCCCGGTTGACCCCGGTCGTATGATGGTGGCCATGACTCTGAGCTCCCTGACCTCCGCACGCACCCAGAAGTCCGCGCAGCTGCACGAACGTGCCCGCACCCTCATCCCCGGTGGGGTGAACTCCCCGGTCCGCGCCTTCGGTTCCGTCGGCGGCCAGGCCCGTTTCATCGACTCCGCCCACGGTTCCACGCTCGTCGACGTCGACGGCAACGAGTACGTCGACCTCGTCTGCTCCTGGGGCCCGATGATCAACGGCAACGCCCACCCGGAGATCACCGACGCCGTCGTGCAGGCCACCGCGAAGGGTCTGTCCTTCGGTGCGCCGACCGAGGCGGAGATGCAGCTCGCCCAGATGATCATCGACCGCACCTCCGTCGAGGAGGTCCGCCTGGTCAACTCCGGCACCGAGGCCACCATGTCGGCCGTGCGCCTGGCGCGTGGCTTCACGGGCCGTTCCAAGATCATCAAGTTCGACGGCTGCTACCACGGCCACGTCGACGCGCTGCTGGCCGCCGCCGGTTCCGGTGTGGCGACCTTCGCGCTGCCGGACTCCCCGGGCGTCACCGGCGCCTCCGCGGCCGACACCATCGTCGTGCCCTACAACGACCTGGCGGCCGTGAAGCAGGCCTTCGCCGATCACCCGGGTGAGATCGCCGCGGTCATCACCGAGGCGGCGGCCGGCAACATGGGCACCGTCGCCCCGCGTGAGGGCTTCAACGCCGCACTCAAGGAGGTCGCCCACGCCGACGGCGCGCTGCTCATCATGGACGAGGTCATGACCGGTTTCCGCACCTCCTACTCCGGCTGGTACGGCGTCGACGGGGTGGCCGGTGACCTGACCACCTTCGGCAAGGTCGTCTCCGGTGGCCTGCCGGCCGCCGCCTTCGGTGGCCGCGCCGACATCATGGAGCACCTCGCCCCCTCCGGCCCCGTCTACCAGGCGGGCACCCTGTCGGGTAACCCCGTCGCCATGGCCGCCGGCATGGCCTCCCTGCGTCTGGCCTCCGAGGACATCTACCCGCTGCTCAACCAGCACGCCGACCGCCTGTCCGGCATGATCTCCGAGGCCCTGACCCGCGAGGGCGTGGCGCACCACATCCAGCGCGCCGCCACGATGTTCTCCGTGCGTTTCGCCGAGGGGGAGGGCCACAACTTCGCGGACATGAAGGCCGCCGACACCTTCCGTTTCCCGCCCTTCTTCCACGCGCTGCTCGACCACGGTGTCTACGCCCCGCCGAGTGTCTTCGAGACCTGGTTTGTGTCGACCGCCCTGAGCGACGATGATTTCACCCGTATCGAGGAAGCTCTCGTCCCGGCCGCCCAGGCCGCGGCCGCCGCCACCGCGTAAAGGAAACACACCCTCCATGTCGCACACGATCGTCCACCTCATCCGTCACGGTGAGGTCCACAACCCGGAGCGCATCCTCTACGGCACCATCCCGGGCTACCACCTGTCCTCCCGGGGCCGTTCGCAGGCGGCCCGCGTGGCCCGCACCTTCGAGGACCACGACGTCACCTTCCTCGGCGCCTCCCCGCTGCAGCGCGCCCAGGAGACCGCGGAGCCTTTCGCGGAGACGCTGCTCCTCGACGTCGAGACGATCCCCGAGATCGTCGAGGCCGGCAACCGCTTCGAGGGTCTGCGCACCAAGGGCTGGAACTCCCAGCTGTGGAATCCGGTGCGCTGGCCGCTCATGTTCAACCCCTTCGAGCCGAGCTGGGGCGAGGCCTACGTGGACATCGCCGAGCGCATGATGGGGGCCGTCGAGCAGGTCCGCCGGAAGGCGGAGGGCCATGAGGCGATCCTCATCAGCCACCAGCTGCCGATCGTCATGGTGCAGCGCAGCGTCATGGGTGTGCCCCTGGCGCACGCCAGCCGCCAGTGCGAGCTGGCGTCGGTCACCTCGCTCGTCTTCGACGGTGACCAGATCACCGACATCTTCTACACCACCCCCGCGAAGGACATCTGACATGCGCCTCCGTGCCATCGCGGCCGTGCTCGGCGTGGCCGCGCTGACGCTGACCGCCTGCGGCCAGGACCCGGACGCCGCGAAGAGCGCCGTCGCAGTGGGCGGCACCTTCCAGTTCCACTCGCCCGGCGGGAAGACCACGATCTTCTACGAGGAGTCCGACCGGGCCCCGCTGCCGGACATCTCCGGTGACTCCCTCATGGAGGAGGGCACGGAGATCTCCCTGTCCGATTACGCGGGCGAGGTCGTCGTGCTCAACGCCTGGGGCCAGTGGTGCGCCCCGTGCCGCTCGGAGGCGGATGACCTGCAGCGTGTCCAGGACGAGATCACCCCGCTCGGCGCGACCATTCTGGGCATCAACGTCCGCGACTACAACCGGACGATCGCGCAGGACTTCGTCATCGACAACGGCCTGACCTACCCGTCGCTCTACGATCCGCCGTTCCGTTCGGCCGCCGCCCTCGGTGGCGTGCCGACGTCGGTCGTCCCGACGACGATCGTGCTGGACCGCCAGCACCGTCCGGCCGCGGTGTTCCTCAAGGAGATCACCGACAGGGAGCTTCTCGACGCCGTCCTGCCCCTCATCGAGGAATCCGCATGACGGAGCTCGGTCAGCTCTTCGCCGACGCCGCCGCCTCCGGGCCGTTGATCCTGGGCCTGCTCGCGGCGGCCGCCGCCGGTCTGGTCAGTTTCGCCTCCCCGTGCGTGGTGCCGCTGGTGCCGGGGTACATGTCGTACCTGGCGGGCATCGTCGGCGGTGAGGTGCGGCATGACGCGGAGCACGGCGCCGTCGTGACGAAGAAGCGCCAGTGGGCGGTCGCGGGTGCGGCGCTGATGTTCATCCTCGGATTCACGGTGGTGTTCGTGCTGGCCACGGTCACCGTGTTCGGGGCGATCAGCATGCTCACCCTCAACGCGGAGACGCTCATGCGGGTCGGCGGCGTGGTGACCATCCTCATGGGCATCGTGTTCATGGGCATGATCCCGGCGCTGCAGACCGACACCCGCATGGCCCCGAAGCGTCTGACCACCTGGCTCGGTGCGCCGCTGCTCGGCGGCGTGTTCGCCCTGGGCTGGACCCCGTGCCTGGGCCCGACCCTGGCGGCGATCATCTCCGTGTCCGCCGGCACCGAGGGCATGACCGCCGTCCGCGGCGTGGCCCTCATCATCGCCTACTGCCTGGGTCTCGGCCTGCCGTTCCTGGTCATCGCGCTGGGCTCCGCCCGGGCGATGCGCACCATCGGCTGGCTGCGCAGGCACTCCCGCAAGGTGCAGATCTTCGGCGGTGTGCTCATGATCCTCGTGGGCCTCGCCCTGCTCACCGGCGCGTGGGCACACTTCATCAACTTCGTGCGTCAGTGGACCGTCGAGTACGGCGCCACCATCATCTGACACGTTCCCCCTAGGAAGAGAGAGCATTGCGTACGGTCGTCACGTACCTCAAGAAGTCCTGGCACTGGCTGACCAGCATGCGCACCGCCCTGGTGCTGCTGTTCCTGCTGGCCATCGCCGCCATCCCCGGCGCCCTGCTGCCGCAGCGCTCCCTCAACGAGGAGAACGTCAACGAGTACATCGCCAACAACGGCCGGCTCGCCGAGTTCTACGACCGGCTGCAGCTCTACGACGTCTTCGAGGCCACCTGGTTCCTCGCGATCGTGGTGCTGCTGACGATCTCCCTCATCGGCTGCATCCTGCCGCGTTCCTGGGACCACTACTTCGCCTGGAAGACCCCGCCCACCCGTGCGCCGCGGAACCTGGCCCGCCTGCCGCTGCACGCGGAGGGTGGCGTCGACAAGCCTGTGGAGCAGGTCGCCGACGAGGCGCGGGGCCTGCTCCGGCGCTGGCACGTCGCCGAGTACCAGCCCACCGAGGACCGCGCGGGCAAGCTCTCGTTGGCGGCCGAGCGGGGCTACGCGCGTGAGCTCGCCAACCTGCTGTTCCACCTGGGACTGGTCGGCATGATCGTCACCGTCGCGCTGGGCCGGATGGTGTACTACGAGGGCCAGGTCATCGTGGTCACGGAGTCCGGCAACTACGAGACCCCGCCGATCGACCAGAACACCGAGTTCTGCAACACCTCCACCGCGAACTTCGACTCCTTCCGTGCCGGCCCGCTCTTCGACGGCACCGGCCTGACCACCTTCTGCTTCGACGCGCACGACTTCTCCGCGGACTACCTGCCCAACGGCCAGGCCGAGATGTTCACCTCGAACGTCTCCTACGCCGTCGGCGACGACATCCACAAGCCGAAGTCCGAGTGGACCGACTACCAGCTCAAGGTCAACCACCCGCTGCGCATCGAGGGCGACCGCGTCTACCTCCAGGGTCACGGCTTCGCGCCGACGTTCACGGTCTCCTGGCCCAACGGTGAGTCCCGTACCCAGACGGTCCAGTGGCGCCCCGACGACCTGACCTACTTCCTGTCCTCCGGCGTCATGCGTTTCGACCCGCCCGCCGGCATGTACCCGGAACTCATCGACCGTCGTGAGAACCAGATCGCCATCCAGGGCCTGTTCGCCCCGACGGCGCAGTGGGACGGCGAGAACAACGAGCTGCTCACCTCCCGCTTCCCGGCGATGACAGACCCGGCCGTCGCGATCGACATCTACCGCGGCGACGCGGGGCTCGACACCGGCCGCGCGCAGTCGATCTTCAGCCTCGACACCGCGCTGCTGCACTCCGGTCAGCTGCAGAAGATCGAGCGTGTCAACCTCACCCGCGGCGACTCCGTCACGCTTGACGACGGCACCGTGGTCACCTTCGACGGCGCCAGCGAGTTCGCCAACTTCCAGATCTCCCGCGACCCCTTCCAGCCGTGGGTGCTGGCCACCACGATCATCATGCTGGCCGCCCTGGTGGGTTCCCTGCTGATCAAGCGTCGCCGCATCTGGATCCGCCTCACCCCGCGTGAGGACGGCGGCACCCACGTCGAGCTCGGCGGCCTGGCGCGCACCGACCGCGCCGGCTGGGGCCCGGAGTTTGACCGGATCCACCGGGAGCTGCTGGGTCTGCCTGACCCGGACGAGGTCGACGAGGATCTCCTCGTGCCCGAGGATGCCCGCCTCGCCTCCAACTAAAGTTGGGGAAAGGGTGGGCCGAGGGTTGGAATCGGCCTGGCCGGTGGGGTAGCGTCTCAGAGGTATCTCACCGGCCCACCTGACTATCTGAGGGTGTCCTACACACATGACCGTCAACCAGACTCTCTCCAACTTCTCGGACGTCGCCTTCCAGTCGGCGTTCATCATCTATGTGCTGGCACTTGTCCTGTCGCTCGTCTACTACGGGCGCATGCAGGGCGTCATCGACGCCCGCCGGGCCCTGGCACGCGCCGAGCAGAAGGAACTGGTGGCGGTCGGTGACAGCGGTTCCACCGTGCTCGACGACACCCCGGACCTCTCCGAGGTGGAGAGGCTCGAGGCCGGTGCCAACAAGTTCGGCGGCATGACGCAGGCGATGGTGTGGCTGGGTGTCATCGTGCACTCCGTCTCCGCCGTCCTGCGCGGACTGGCCACCAACCGCTTCCCGTTCGGCAACCTCTACGAGTACGTGCTGGTCACCACCGCGTTCATCATGATCGGCGCGGCCCTGGTCATCCAGCGCCGTGAGTGGCGCGTCGTCTGGCCGTGGCTCCTGGTGCCGATCCTCATGCTCCTCTTCTTCGGCGGCACCAAGCTCTACGCCGACTCCGCCCCGGTCGTCCCGGCGCTGCAGTCCAACTGGCTGCCGATCCACGTCTCCATCGTCTCCTCCGGCGCCTCCCTCGGCGTGCTCTCCGGTATCGCCTCCCTCCTCTACCTGCTGCGCATCTGGCAGCCGCAGGGCAGGGAGCACGGCTTCTTCGGCGCCCTCGCCAAGCCGCTGCCGAGCGCCAGGAAGCTCGACGGCATGGCCTACAAGACCGCCATCCTCACCCTGCCCGTCTTCGGCCTGGGCATCGTCCTCGGTGCGATCTGGGCGGAGGCCGCCTGGGGCCGCTTCTGGGGCTGGGACCCGAAGGAGACCGTCTCGCTGATCTCCTGGGTCCTCTACGCCGCGTACCTCCACGCCCGTGCGACCGCCGGCTGGCGTGACTGGAAGGCCGCGTGGATCAACATCGCGGCCCTCGCGACCACCATCTTCAACCTGTTCTTCATCAACATGGTCGTCTCCGGCCTCCACTCCTACGCGGGCCTCAACTAGCCGGAGGCAGGCTAGACTTGATCCGAACAGCTTCATCAGAAGGAGTCGGACAGTGACAGGCACGTCAGCACCCAGGAAGAAGACCGGCAAGCCCGCCGGCGATGATCCGGTGCTCCTCGACCTCGGTGCCCGGCTGGCCCAGCGCCGCCGCGACATCGGGGCGCTGCAGGCGGACATCGCGGAGAAGGCCGGGGTCTCCCGGTCGACGCTCCACACGATCGAACACGGCGGTACGGGGGTCCGCTGGGAGAAGGTCGCCGCCGTGGCCCACGCCCTCGGCCTGGCCATGACCTTCGAGGTCACCGGCGAGTAGTCAGCCGCTGACCACCGCGTCCCACACGCGGAGCATGCCCACGGGCATGGAGGCGTCGGTGGGGTACGCCATGTTCCCCGGGTCGACGTCGAGGGTGATCCGCCGGCCCACCCACGGAGCCCACTCGGCGGAATTGTCCCGGTACACCGATTTCTCCCCGAGGCTGATCTCGGACATCCGCTGTGTGTACGGATCCCCCGGACCATGGAACGCGGTGATCTCCCGCGGCTCGTCCAGGATCAGGGTGTAGTACCGGTTGCTCTCGGGCTCACCGTTCGGGGACCGTTCGCCGCGCATCATCTCGCTGGTGCTCTTCTCCGAGACGACACCGGTGAAGCGGATCTGCCCGGCCGTCGGCCCAGTCTCCAGCTGTGGTGCGGTGGGTGCCGGGGAGTGCCTGGCGCCGGTGCGGACCACCTCCAGGCCGGAGTGGTCGGTGGAGGGGAACCATGTGAGCTCCTCATGGTCGGGCAGTGCGCCGAGCGCCTCGAAGACCGTGGGTTCCCCGGCCTTGACCAGTGAGGTCCCCTCCGGGCGGTAGAGCGTGCTCGTGCCCTCCCGCTGCATGGACATGTAGTCGATCTGGTACACGCCGGCTCCCGCGCGGGAGCCCTCCAACCGCACCCGGCTGCCGCCGTTACCGGCGGCCCCGTCGATGAGGTAGTCGGTCGACCGGAGGAGCTGCCCGTCGGCGTCGGTGGTGTACAGGTGGATGCGTGCGAACTCCCTGCTGTCGACCCTGAGCAGCATGTCCGGCCGGTCGTCGCCGGTGGCCTCCACGATGGCGTAGGACCACGTGCCCGTGGGGTGGAAGCGGCTCCCGCGGTCCTCCGCGTGGACGGGAGGATCCTGCAGGGCGCGGAGGTAGGCGTCGGCGAGCTGGTCGCCGCTCACCGTGTCCTCCCCGGCGAGGGTGGACCGGGGTCCGGCGGCATCAGCGGCCGCCGTCTCGGTGACCACCACCGTCTCCACGATGACCTGGTCGTTCCCCGCACTGCAGCCGGCGAGGAGGAGGGCGGTGGACAGGCTGAAAAGAAGGCGCACGGGTGCTCCCTGGGACAGGTAAGGGGTGGTCACGGGCGGGGCTCCGCCGGTGGATCATCGTCGGTGTCGGGCTCACGGTAGCGTTCCTCGGCGCGCCTGCGGCGTTCCTCTTCCTCCCGCTCGGCGGCCTCCCGGGCGCGACGCTGCTTGAAGCGGTCCTTCTCGATCTTCCACAGGAACTCCTCGTCGTCGTCCGGCCCCTTGATGGCACGGGGCTGCGGTGCCGCCTGATTGCGCTGCCATGTCTTCGGCCCGAAGGCCTTCCACACGAGCACAACGGCGACCACGACCAGCAGTACGAGTAACAGACGTCCCATGTGGCCCACTCTAATGGCAGCAGTAGACTGCAGGTGTGACTGCACCAGATACTCCCCAGCACCCTTCCGACGCGCCCCCGGAGCTTGATCCGGCGGTCCGCCGCCAGGCGAACATGGCGCTGTTCAAGTACGGCGGCGCCCGCTTCGGGCTGTTCGTGGTGTTGACCATCGTGATCCAGCTGTTCGCCGTGCTCATCGACGCCCCCGTGCCGCTCGTCATGTCCGCCCTGCTGGCCCTGCTCGTGGCGTTCCCGTTGTCGATGCTCGTGTTCAAGGGCATGCGCATCGAGGCGAACCGTTCCGTCGGCGCCTGGAACGCGCAGCGCAAGGCCCGCAAGGAGTGGGTCAAGCGGGAGCTGGACGCCCGTTAACGTCCGAAGAGGAGCGCGATCACCAGCATCACGGGCAGTGAACCGAACGTGGTGAGGAAGACGGTGTCGCGCGCGATGATCATGCCGCGCTGGTAGGAGGCGGCGAAGTTGTACACGTTCTGCGCCGCGGGGAGCGTGGCGAGGATGACCGAGGCGTAGAGTTCGTTGCCCTCCAGCCCCAGGCCGAGGGCGATGCCCCACGCGATGAGCGGCATGCCCACCAGCTTGAGGGCGGTGGCGACGATCGTGCCCGGACGGTCGGCCGGGGTGGTCAGGGGCGCGGTGTTGCGTAGCGACGCACCGAAGCTGATGAGGATCATCGGGATCGACGCGCCGCCGAGGATCTCCAGGGGACGCATGACCGGGTCGGGGATCTGCAGACCGACGAGTGCCACGACCAGGCCGAGCACCGAACCGATGACCACGGGCGAGAAGACCGCCGTGCGCACCGGTTCCCAGATGCGGGCCACCCGGGAGCGGCCGCCCGCGTCCCCGGAGACCAGTCCCGCGAGGATGAACGGCGTGAACACGACCATCTGCAGGACGAGGACCGGCACGACGTAGGTGGCCTCACCGAGGACGTAGACGCTCACCGGCAGGCCGATGTTCACCGAGTTGAAGTAGCAGGAGGAGGCCGCGCCCATCGTCGTGGTGGGCAGGTCCTGCCGGAAGAACAACGCCGAGGCGAGGATGTAGACGAGGGCGGTGGCGACCGTCGCCAGGAAGATGACGAGGATGACCGGCGTGAACAGCGTGGCCGCATCCGACTTCGCCACCGAGGAGAACAGCAGCGCGGGGGACGCGGCGTAGAACGCGACCCGGTTGAGCACGAGACGTTCGCGGTCGTCCCTGATCACCCCGGTGCGTGAGAGGACCACGCCGACCGAGATGACAGCCAGGATGATGGCGAAGCCGGTGATGACTCCCGACATCTACAGGCCCGGCGCGTTGAGGAAGAGCACCGCCGCGGTGATGACGGCCCACACCAGCATGGCCTGGCCCGTCGTCTTGATGAGCGGGATGAGTGCGGGCCCCCGGTTGCCGCGCAGGGCGACGAGGATGCCCTTGAGCGCCAGCGGCAGAGCCAGCAGCGCCAGCACCAGGAACCACAGCTGCGTGGCCAGGAGCAGGGAGACGACGAACGGCGTCAGCGCCAGCGCCGTGTAGAGGTACCGGGTGTTCCGGTCCCCGAGACGCACCGCGAGGGTCACCTTGCCGGAGGCGGTGTCCGAGGGGATGTCACGCAGGTTGTTGGCCAGGTTGACCGAGGAGGAGATCGCACCGATCGCCACCGCACCCCCGAGACCGATCCAGGAGACCGCCCCGGCCTGCGTGTACTCGGTGCCCAGCACGGCGACGAGACCGAAGAAGATGAACACCGCGACCTCGCCGAGCCCGCGGTAGCCGTAGGGGTTCTTGCCGCCCGTGTAGAACCAGGCACCGAGGATCGACAACGCCCCGAGCAGGATGAACCACCAGGCGCTCGCCAGGGAGAGTGCGATGCCCGCCACCGCGGCCACCCCGAAGGAGAGGAACGCCGCCCGCTTGACGTCCGCGGGCTGCGCCAGACGTCCGCCCGTCAGGCGCGCCGGGCCGGTGCGGTCCTCGTCGGTGCCGCGGATGCCGTCGGAGTAGTCGTTGGCGTAGTTCACGCCGACGATGAGCGCCCACGCGACCACGAGCGCCAGCAGCGCCCGCCACCAGGAGAAACCACCGGCGAAGGCGGCGGCTCCGGAACCGACGATGACGGGAGAGAAGGCGTTGGGCCAGGTGTGCGGGCGCGCGGCCTGCCACCAGTCCCGGGGCGTGGCGGGGTAGGGGTGAAGATCAACGGACATGGGGCTCATTGTGCTTCATCGCCGCCGCGGACGCCGAGCCGGGGTCCGGTGCCCGCCCGCCAGGCGGTCCAGCGTGCGGTCCCAGTCGGGGGAGGTGGGGGCGGTGACGTCGAGAAGTCCGCCGTCCGGCAGCGGGATACGCAGGGAGTGCGCGTGCAGGAACATCCGGCGGCCCCCGAGGCGGGTGATCTCTGCGGTGAAACGCGGGTCACCGTAGCGGGAGTCCCCGGCGATGGGGTGCCCCGCGTGGCTGGAGTGCACGCGGATCTGGTGCTTGCGGCCGGTGATCAGCTGCGCGCGGATGAGCGTGGCGCGCTGGCCGAAGCGACGCTGCACCTTCACCAGGGTGAGGGCGTCCTGACCGTCGGGGTGGACGGTGACGCCGGAGTCGGTGGTGAGCAGGGGGGCGTCGACACGCGGGAGCTGCCCGGGCCAGGACCCCCGGACGAGTGCGAGATAGTGACGCTCGACGTCACCCGCCCGCAGGGCCTCCTGCAGGTGACGCAGCATGGTCGGCCTCTTCGCCACCATGAGCAGACCGGACGTCTCCCGGTCGAGACGGTGTGCCAGTTCGAGCTCCTCCCCCGGGCGGAGCTCCCGCAGCGCCTCGATGACGCCGGCCTGCACACCCGTGCCGACGTGGACCGCCAGGTCGGCGGGCTTGTTCAGCACCAGCAGATCAGCCGACTCATGCACGATCGCCCCCGCGACCGCCTTCTTCACCGGGCCCGGCACCGTCACCCTGTCCGGCGGGGGCAGATCCATCGCCGGCACCGAGATGACCTCACCGGCCGCGAGGCGGTGGTCCGGTCTGGCCCGACGACCATCGACCCGCACCGCACCCTTGCGCAGCAGACGGAAGATCAGGCCCGCCGGAACCCCCTTGAGACGGGAACGGAGGAACTTGTCCAGGCGACGCTCGGCGTGCTCCTCGGAGACGGTGATCTCGTGGGCGGGGGAGCGTCGATAAGCATTCATGTCGGCTACACCCTACCTTGCGCCTGGCGCAGGCATAGTGGCAGGCAACCCCGGGAACCGGAAAGTAAGGTGGTGCGGGCTATGTGGATATCGTATGTGCTGGGCCAGGCGGTCAGCTTCTTCTTCACCCTCTTCCGGATGATCCCGCTCGCGTGGAACAACCGCTTCTCGAGGACCCGGTTCCCGCAGGAGGGCGACGTGGTCATCTCGCTGACCTCCCACGGTGAGCGCCTCAACCGCGTGTACTACACACTCGAGTCGATTGTGCGCGGGCATACCCGGGCGCCGGTCGTGCTGTGGCTCGACAGGAAGGACTACGAATCCGAGTGGCCGCGGTCCCTGCGCCGCCTCGTCGGCCGCGGACTCCAGGTGCGCTGCTCCGACGGGCTCTACGGCCCGCACACCAAATACTGGGGGCAGTTCCGTGAGGTCATCGGCACCGGCACCCGCGTCGCCACCATCGACGACGACATGATCTACCCCGAGTGGTTCCTCGAAAGGCTGCTGTTCATCGGGGACCTGCGCAACGACGTCGTCATCGCCTACCGCGCGCACCGCATCGAACTGCGCGACGAGAAACTGCTCCCGTACGTGAAGTGGAGCGCCGTCGACACCTGCCGCGCCAGCTTCCTCCACTTCGCCACCGGCGTCTCCGGGGTGCTGTACCCGGCGAGCTTCATCGACTACGTCGTCGAGCAGGGCGACGTCTTCCTGGAACTCACCCCGCGTGCCGATGACGTCTGGCTCCACGCCTGCGCCCTGCGCTCCGGGCACCAGGTCCGGCAGGTCTACTCGCACCCGCGGAACTTCGCGGTGGTGCCGTCGACGCAGTCGGGTGCGCTGGTCATCGGCAATACGCTCATGGGCGGCAACGACGAGCAGATCAACCGCGTCTACACCGCCGAAGACGTGGCGAAACTGCTCGCGGCGAGCCGCTCGGAGGACTGAGGCGGCAACAGGCGTGCAACTCCGGCCGGGTGCGCGGAGAACGAGGAGTCCCTGACCTGGGCTTTCAGGAATCGCCGGAGCGGAGAGTTGCACGGTTGTTCGCGGCGCCTCCGCCGGCCTCAGCCCGCCGTGCCGAACAGACGCCCCACGCTCCGGCGGTCCACCTTCCCCGGCCCCGTGAGCGGGAACTCGGCCACGCGCCGGAGGTCCTTCGGCAGCTGCCAGCGGGGGAGATGGTCGAGCCCCTCGATGACCTCGCCCGGGGTGGCGGGACCGGTGTATGCGGCGACGATGGCCTGGCCCAGCCGCGGGTCCGGGATGCCGACCACGCAGGCGCCGGTGACCCCGGGCACGGCGAGGAGGGCCTGCTCGAGGACCTCCGGCTGGAGTTTGAGACCCCCTGAATCGATGATCGCATCGAGGCGGCCGGTGACCGTGAGTCGCCCGTCCTCGATGCGACCCGCATCCGAGGTGGCGAACCAGCCGGGTTCCGCGAAGGCCTCGTGCTCCGGGTCGTTACGGTAGCCCTGCGCGATCATCGGGCCGCCCAGGTGGATGCGGCCGGGGTCGGTGCGGTCGACACGCACCCGCGCGCCGGGCAGGGGACGGCCGTCATAGACGCAGCCGCCGGCGGTCTCGGAGGACCCGTAGGTGGTGACCACCGTGATCTGCATGTCCTCCGCCGCCTGCGCGAGCTGCGGGTTGAGGGCGGCGCCGCCGACGAGGACGGCGTCGAAGAGGCGGAGGGCCTCGATGCCCTGGAGGGTGTCCATGAGCTTGGCCAGCTGCATCGGGGTGAGCGCGGTGTAGCAGCGGTCGCCGGTGGCGTGGAGTTCCCCGGCGGCGGAGGCGAAGTCGGCGGTGTGGAAGCCGGTGGCCAGATCCAGGGTGAGGGGGTCGACGCCCGCGATGAGCGAGCGGATGAGCACCTGCAGGCCGGCGATGTGGTGCGCGGGCATGGCCAGCAGCCACTGCCCCTCGCCGCCGAGCCGCCGGTGGGTGGCGTCCGCGCTGGAGACCAGGTTGGCCGGGGTGAGCAGGGCGCCCTTCGGGATGCCGGTCGAACCGGAGGTGGCCACCACCAGGGCGATGCCCGGGGAGATGGGCTGCCCGGCGCGCTGGGAGTCCCGGAGCAGGGTAGCCCGGGCCGCGTCGTCGCCGGGGACCGGCAGGAGGGTGCGCTGTCCGGCGATCGCCTCCTCCAGCACCGGCAGGATGGCGACGGGGTCGCGCGGGTCGACGACGAGGGGTTCCAGGAGGCGGGTCACGGGGGTTGATCCTAGCCTGGCGCCGGGTGCTTCCCGGTCAGAGCGAGCCGCGGATCTCCTTCATCTCGGCGATCTCGGCCCGCTGGGTCCTGACGATCCGCTCGGAGAGCGTCCGGGCCTCCTCGTTCTGGCCGTTGTCCAGGTGCCTGCGTGCCATGCTGACCGCTCCCTCGTGGTGGTCGATCATGTGGTCGAGGAAGAGTTCCTGGGCTTCGGGGGTGTCGGCGTCCCGGATCTCGGTGAGCTGTCCGGGGTCGAGCATGCCGTCCATGTCGGAGTGGTCCATGTCGGTGGCCTCCGGTGGCGGGGCGTGCCAGCCGTCGAGCCAGGCCCGCATCTGCCGGGATTCCTGTACCTGGGTGTCGCGGATACGTTCCGCGAGTTCCTCGACGCGCGGGTCGAGGCCCTCCTTGGCCAGGATGATCCCGGAGAGTTCCACGCCCTGCTCGTGGTGGGGGATCATCCTCTGGACGAACTCGATGTCGTCCTCGTTGTTGTTCGCGGGATGCTCGACGGGGTCGCGTGTCTCGGGGGCGCTTGCGCCCGGGTCGACGGCGGTGCTGGTGCCGTCGCCGTCGTCGGGGCCGGAGCAGGCGGCCAGGGTGAGTGAGGCGGCGAGGGCGGCGAGGCCGAGGCGGATCTTCTTCACGGGGTTCTCCTTAGCTTCACGCAGTGTTGTGACCCACGCTACATATCGCCGCGTGTGCATGTGCTGTGCTGGGGGCACAGGGCCCTCAGCGACCTCAGCGCCCTCAGCGGACGATCAGGTCGGCGCGCTCCCACGGCCGGTGGTGCTCCAGGAAGGGGATCTCCTCGGCCATCCACTCGTCCCAGAACTTCTCCGCCTCTTCCCGGGAGCCGTTGACACCGCTGGCCACGTCCCGCGCCAGGCCCCGCTCGCGGGCGACGTCGAGGTCGACGTCCACCCAGATGAGCGCGTCGACGTAGGGGGCGGCCTCGAGGCGGCCCGCCCCGGTTCCCTCGACGATGAGCAGCTCCGTGTCGGCCGGGACCTCGATCGAGCCCTCCCTCCCCATGCGGACCCAGCCCGGTGGCCGGTAGGAGACGGGGTGGCCGGCGCGGTAGGGGAGGAGGACGGCGTCGACAAGCAGGGGCGCCCAGTCGAAGAAGGAGTGGTGCCACGCGAGATCATCGGTGGCCACCACGCACGCCGCGTCGTGCCCGGCGGCGAGACGCCGGGCCAGCGTGGTCTTGCCGCTGGCGCCGTGGCCGTCGATCGCCAGCACGGCGCGGGGCGGGAGGTCGAGCCGGGAGAGCATCAGTAGTAGAAGGGGTACTGGTCCCACTCGGGGTCGCGCTTCTGCAGGAAGGCGTCGCGGCCCTCGACGGCCTCGTCGGTCATGTAGGCCAGACGGGTGGCCTCGCCGGCGAAGACCTGCTGGCCCATGAGTCCGTCGTCGGTCAGGTTGAACGCGAACTTGAGCATGCGCTGCGCGGTGGGGGACTTGCCGTTGATCTCGCGGGCGACCTGGATGGCCTCCTCCTCCAGGGCGCCGTGGTCGGCGACGATGTTGACGGCACCCATGCGCTGCATGTCCTCGGCGGAGTAGGAACGGCCGAGGAAGAAGATCTCGCGGGCGAACTTCTGGCCGACCTGCTTGGCCAGGTAGGCGGAGCCGTAGCCGGCGTCGAAGGAGCCGACGTCGGCGTCGGTCTGCTTGAAGCGGGCCTCCTGGCGGGAGGCGATGGTCAGGTCGCAGATGACGTGGAGGGAGTGTCCGCCGCCGGCGGCCCAGCCGTTGACGACGGCGATGACGACCTTCGGCATGGTGCGGATGAGACGCTGCACCTCGAGGATGTGGAGGCGGCCGCCCTCCACCCTGGTGCGGGCCTCGTCGACGGTGGAGACGTCCGCCGCGGCGTCGTCGGAGTCGTGTTCGCGGGCGTACTGGTAGCCGGAGCGGCCGCGGATGCGCTGGTCGCCGCCGGAGCAGAACGCCCAGCCGCCGTCCTTCTCCGAGGGGCCGTTGCCGGTGATGAGGATGACTCCGACGTCCGGGGTCCGGCGCGCGTGGTCGAGTGTGCGGTAGAGCTCGTCGACGGTGTGCGGGCGGAAGGCGTTGCGCACCTCGGGGCGGTCGAAGGCGATGCGGACGATGCCGTCCCGGCGCTCCGTGCCCACGTGGCGGTGGTAGGTGATGTCGGTGAGGTTCTCGAAGCCCTCGACCGCCTTCCACTGGGAGGCGGCGAAGGGATTGTCTGTGCTGTAGCTGCGGGTCATGCCCTTCAGCTTAGGTTGAGCCCCCGGGCGTGGTCGTTGATCACCCGGGCGAGGCGCACGTCGCGGACGGTGAGCCCGCCGACGTCATGGGAGGACAGGGCGACGTCGACCTGCCCGTAGGTGAGGGTGATGTCGGGGTGGTGGTCGGCCTCCTCGGCGGAGGCGCCGATGAGGTTGACCAGGCGCAGGCCGGTGGCGAAGTCCCCGGTGTCGAAAGAGGCCTCGATGTGTCCGCCCCTGTTCTTCCAGCCGGTCAGGTCTGCGTCGGCGATCTCGGCGGCGCTCAGGATCTTCTTCGTGTCTGTCATGGGAACCATTGTCCGGGAGAATCGGCTCCCGCGCCATGATGTGCACGGGCTGTCCGCCTACTGTGGAGTCCATGCACATCGATGAGATCCTGGACCGTTCCCATGTTGTCGCGCTGCCGATGGCGGTGCGGTTCCGCGGTGTCGACACGCGGGAGGCGCTGCTCATCGACGGTCCCGCGGGGTGGGGCGAGTTCGCCCCCTTCCTCGAGTACGACGCGCGCGAGTCCGCGGCGTGGTTGCGCGCGGGGCTGGAGGCGGCGTTCACGGGTTTCCCCGCCCCCCGACGCTCCGTCGTCGAGGTCAACGCCACCGTCCCGGCGGTGGCCCCCGGGGAGGTCGAATCGGTGCTGGCCCGCTACCCGGGGTGCCGGGTGGTCAAGGTGAAGGTCGCCGAGGCGGGGCAGACACTCGCCGATGACGTCGCGCGTGTGCAGGCGGTGCGCGCGGTGCTGCCGCAGGCGGTGGTGCGTGTCGACGCCAACCGGGGCTGGACCGTCCCCGAGGCCCTCGAGGCCGCCCGTGTCCTCGGCCCGCTCGACTACATGGAGCAGCCCTGCCACTCGGTGGAGGAGCTGGCGCAGCTGCGTGGCGAGCTCATGCGCGCCGGGCTGTTCGTCCGCGTCGCCGCCGACGAGTCCATCCGCCGGGAGGAGGACCCCTACCGGGTGGCCGAGCTGCGCGCGGCGGACGTCGCCGTGGTCAAGGTCGCCCCGCTGGGTGGGGTGCAGCCGGTCCTCGACCTCACGGAGCACCTGCGTGCCCGGCACATGGACGTCACGGTCGCCTCGGCCCTGGACACGGCCGTCGGCATGAACGCCGGGCTGGCCGCGGTCGCCGCCCTGCCGGTCCTCGAGGACGACGACGGTCTCGACGTCCCGCCCGCCGCCGCGGGCCTGGCCACCGGGTCACTGTTCGTCGAGGACGTCGCCGCGCCGCGGGAGATCGTCGACGGCCACATGTCCGTGGAACCTGTCGTCCCTGACCCCGCCCGCCTGGCCGCCTTGGAGGCACCTGCCGATCGGCGTGACTGGTGGTTCGCCCGGGTCCGCGAAGCGTACCGGTACGTGTAGTTTGAGCCTCATGAGCGACCCCTGGAATGACGACACCCGCCACCTCGGCCCCACCGGTGCGGGCGGGGAGCCGCCCCGTCAGTACTTCCCGTCCGAGCAGGAGCAGCAGCAGTACCAGCAGCCCGACTACCAGCAGTACATGGTTCCGGAGCCGCAGAAGCCGGCCTCGGGAGGCGGCGGTGCCCTGCCCATCGTCCTGGGTGCCCTCTTCGGCCTCACGCTGCTCGCGGCCGGCCTGTTCTTCTTCCTGTGGCGCAACGCCGCGGCGGAGCTGGCGAAGCCGGTGCCGCCGGTGACGGTGACGCAGACGACGTCGGTGACCGTGACGGAGACGACCACCGCGCTGCCGTCCCTGCCCACCCAGCTGCCCACCGAACTGCCCACCGAACTGCCGGAGATCGACATCGAGGGCTGGTTCAACGACCTGCTCGGCACGCGGTAGCCACCGGGTGGTCACCGCAGGTCGGCCCGCCGGGCCCGCTCAGTAGACTCAGGCACATGGTCAACCAGGTCAACCAGAACGCACAGCCGGACTCCGTGGAGCTGGCGCAGGTCGTCGTCGAGCAGCTCTCCCGCCACGTCAGTGATGTGGTGGTGTGCCCCGGGTCGCGGAACTCCCCGTTGAGCCTGGCACTGCTCGCGCGGCAGGACATCAGGGTGCACGTGCGTCACGACGAGCGCTCCGCCGCCTTCCTCGCCCTCGGCATCGCGCGGGTGCAGAAGCGCCACGTGGCCGTCGTCATGACCTCCGGCACCGCCGTGGCCAACTGCCTGCCCGCGATGGTGGAGGCGTACTACTCCCACGTCCCGCTCGCGGTGGTCAGCGCCGACCGGCCGCGCCGCATGCAGGACACCGGGGCCAGCCAGACGATCGACCAGGTCGGCATCTTCGGCCGTTACGCCCCGACCACGGAGATCTCCGCGCGGAGCCACGTCCCCGAGCTGGCGGAGGCGTTCACGACGCAGCTGCAGGTGCACGTCAACGTGGAGCTGGACGCGCCGCTCGTCGGTGCGCAGCTGCCGGAGACCCCCGCCAACCGGACCCTGGGCCGCGCGCCGGGTCCCCGCCCGCACGACCACGGCGAGGTCGCCGTCGACCTGAGCCGGGACACCCTGGTCATCGCCGGCGACGAGGCCTGGGCCGTCGAGGGCCTGGAGGACGTGCCCACCATCGCCGAGCCGACGGCCCCCGCCCCCTACCGCCCGGTGCACCCCCTGGCGGCGGGTATCTTCCGCAAGCCGCAGATCAGCGCCGACGACTACGTGGTGGAGACGAAGCCGGAGCAGGTCATCATCGTCGGGCACCCGACGCTGCACCGTGACGTGCTGGGGCTCATCAACGACCCGGACATCGAGCTCATCACCCTGTCCCGCACCGCCGACTTCACCGACCCGCGGCCGGACTCGCGTCGCGGCACCCGCGTGCGCACGAGCGGTGAGCCGACGAAGCAGTGGCTGAAGATCTGCGACGCCGCCTCGGACCTGGCGGCCGACACCGTCCGTCTGGTCATCGCCGACCCGAACCACGGTTTCACCGGCCTGCACGTGGCGGCGGCCGTCTCCGACACGCTCGGCACCGGTGACACGCTGGTGCTCGGAGCCTCGAATCCGGTGCGTGACGCCAGCTTCGTCGGCCTGCCCTACGACGGCGTCGACACGTATTCGCCGCGGGGGGCCGCCGGCATCGACGGCACCGTCTCCCAGGCGGTCGGCATCGCCCTGGCCACCCAGTCCGCGCACCCCGATGAGCCGCGTGCCCCGCGCACCGTCGCTCTCATCGGTGACGTCACCTTCCTCCACGACGTCGGCGGTCTGCTCATCGGCCCCGCCGACGCGCACCCGGAGAACCTCACGATCGTGGTCGCCAACGACGACGGCGGCGGCATCTTCGAGACCCTCGAGATCGGCGCCCCCGAACTCCGCGCCTCCTTCGAGCGGGTCTTCGGCACGCCGCACGGGGTGTCGCTCAGTGATCTGTGCGCGGGCTTCGGCGTCCAGTACCAGGAGGTCACGGGGCTGCACGAGCTTCTCGACGTCCTCAGCGAGCCCCACGACGGCTTCACCGTCATCGAGGCACGCACCACCCGGGCCACGCGCCGGGCGATGCACGAGGCGCTCAAGAAGTGAGGGCGGGCATCGGGCGGCGCGGCCGGCAGCTGGTGCTGCTGCTGTGGGCCGCGGTGATGCTCGGGGCGGTGGCGCTGGTCGTGGGGCCCCTCCTCAACGACCGGGCCATCAACGAGGACCCGGGGCGGGCGCTGGCGACCGTCACCGGCGTGAGCCGGGTGCGCACCACCGTCGACTTCCGCGATGAGCAGGGCATCTACCATGCGCCGTCGACCGGGCTGCTGTATCCCACGGGTCTCGGTGAGGGGCAGCGCGTGTGGGTGACCTACGCGAAGGACAACCCGGACCTGGTCAAGGTGGAGGGCCGTGAGTGGACCCTGTCCATCATCCCGTCCTTAAGTGTCGCTCTAGTGACAACGGTTATCGCTGCCGTATTGTGGTGGGCAATCGGTCGCGTCACCAGGCCGCGGCCCAGTTCACCCGAAGTTCGCCCGACGTTGACCTGAAGCTCAGGCCGGCGTCGTCCAGGTAGGAGAACATGACGTCCATGCGTGTTGCCATTGTCGCCGAGTCCTTCCTCCCCAACGTCAACGGTGTGACCAACTCAGTCCTCCGCGTGCTGGAGCACCTGCACCGGGAGGGGCATGAGGCGATGGTGGTGGCCCCGGGGGCCCGGGATTTCCAGGAGGAGATCCACGAGTACCTCGGCTTCGAGATCGTGCGCGTGCCCACCGTGCGCATGCCGCTCATCGACTCGCTGCCGATCGGCGTCCCCAACGCCACCGTCACCGAGGCGCTGCGTGACTTCAACCCGGACATCATCCACCTGGCCAGCCCCTTCGTGCTCGGTGCCGCCGGTGCCTACGCCGCCCGGCAGCTGCGCATCCCGGCGGTGGCGCTGTACCAGACGGACGTCGCCGGTTTCGCCTCCAAGTACCACCTCACGCCGCTGGCCGCCGCCGCCTGGGAGTGGACCCGGCACATCCACAACATCTGCCAGATGACGCTGGCACCCTCGTCGCTGACCATCGCGGACCTGGAGTCCCACGGCATCAACAACGTGCGCCACTGGGGGCGCGGCGTCGACGCGGTGCGTTTCCACCCGGAGAAGCGTGACCCGGGGCTGCGCCGTCAGTGGGACCGCTCGGGCCGGAAGAAGATCGTCGGTTTCGTCGGCCGTCTCGCCGCGGAGAAGGGCGTGCACCGCCTCGCCTCCCTGCACGGTCGCCGCGACATCCAGCTGGTCATCGTCGGTGACGGCCCCTCCCGCCCGGAGCTGGAGGAACTCATGCCGAAGGCCGTGTTCACCGGCGCCCTCGGCGGTGAGGAGCTGGCCCGCGCGTACGCCTCCCTCGATCTGTTCGTCCACGCCGGCGAGTTCGAGACCTTCTGCCAGGCCATCCAGGAGGCCCAGGCCTCCGGCGTCCCGACCATCGGCCCCCGCGCCGGCGGCCCCGTCGACCTCATCCAGGAGCGCTACAACGGCCTGCTTCTCGACGTCGACACGTTCTCCCGCGACCTCCCCGTCGCCGCCGAATGGCTCCTCCACCCCGAGCGCCACGACGCCCTGCGCCACAACGCCCGCACCTCGGTGGCGAACAAGACCTGGGAGTCACTGTGCGGGCAGCTCCTCGGCTACTACGAGGAGGTCATCGAGGAGACCCGTCGCGTCCCGCTGACCTTCTTCGGCCCGCGCCCCGAGCTGCCGCTGTGGGCGGCCCGGGCACTGGGCGCGCGCGTCGCCTGAGACCGACTCGCCTAGACTCTAGGCGTGGCTAAGGCAGACCTGGACAAGAAACCCTTCGACGTGGCGTCGATGTTCGACGCCGTCGGTGAGAAATACGACCTGACCAACACGATCCTGTCCTTCGGGCAGGACGCCCGGTGGCGTCGCCGGACCCGGGAGCGGCTCAACCTGCAGCCGGGGGAGAAGGTCCTCGACCTGGCCGCCGGAACGGCCGTCTCCACCGTGGAGCTGGCCAAGTCGGGTGCCTGGTGCGTGGCCTGCGACTTCTCCCAGGGCATGCTCGCCGCCAGCCGGGACCGCGACGTGCCGAAGGTCTGCGGCGACGGCATGCAGCTGCCCTTCGCGGACAACACCTTCGACGCCGTGACCATCTCCTACGGTCTGCGCAACATCCACGACCACGAGGCCGGCCTCCGGGAGATGGCGCGGGTGACCAGGCCGGGTGGCCGTCTGGCCGTCGCCGAGTTCTCCACCCCGGTCGTGCCCGTGTTCGGCACGCTGTACAAGGAGTACCTCATGCGCCTGCTGCCCAAGGTGGCGCGCGTGGTGTCCAGCAACCCGGCGGCCTACGAGTACCTCGCGGACTCCATCCGCGCGTGGCCGGGCCAGGAGGGGCTGGCGCGGGTGATCAACGCCAACGGCTGGGAGAACGCCGGCTGGCAGAACCTCACCTTCGGCATCGTGGCGCTGCACTCGGCGACTAAGCCGTTGTAGACCACAGGGGGGTGTCCCGCCGCACCCGCGACACGGCCGCGCCGGACAGGCGCCAGGCGCTGGCGATGAGGTCGCGGTCCTCGTCGGTGATGAGGTTGCCCATGAGGCGCGCCGCCGCCGGCATGATGACCGCCCCCACCGGTCCGCGCAGCCCCAGCGGGCCGACGAGCGGCAGGAACTTCGGGTACGTGAGCAGCCGCGCGGCGGTGCGGGCCAGCAGGAACGCCTCACCGTAGGTCTCACGCAGCAGGTGCGGCCACACGAGGGTGAGGTCGCGCCGGCCGGCGTCGACAAGCAGGTCGACGGCCATCTCGGCGGACTCCAGTCCGTAGTCGATGCCCTCGCCGTTGAGGGGGTTGACCAGGGCGGCGGAGTCGCCGATGAGCATCCAGTTGGGTCCCGCGACGTTGGAGACGGCACCCCCCATCGGCAGCATCGCCGAGGTGACGTCCTGCTCGGGGCCCAGCTGCCACTCCTCCCGCTTCTGCGCCGCGTAGTGGGAGAGCAGCTTCTTCGTGTTGACCTTCGCCGGGCGGGCGTCGGTGGACAGCGCGCCGGCGCCGAGGTTCACACGCCCGTCGCCGAGGGGGAAGATCCAGCCGTAGCCGGGCTGGACGGTGCCGTCGGCGTCGAGAAGCTCGACGTCGGAGTGGATCCACGGCTCCGTGGACAGGGGGGAGGTGCAGTAGGAGCGGGCGGCGATGCCGTAGACCTCGCCGCGGTGCCACTGACGCCCCAGCAGCTTGCCGAACGTCGAGCGCACCCCGTCCGCGACGAGCACCCAGCGTGCCCGCACCTGCTTCCCGACACCCCCGTGACGCACCGTCACCGTGTCAATGCGCCGTCCCCCGTAGGTCACCGCCGTGGCCGTCGCGTCCTCCCACAGGGTGGCGCCGCGTTCCACGGCGGTGCGCACGATCAGGTGGTCGAACTCGGTGCGCGGCATCGCCGAACCGAGGGTGCCGTAGTGGCCGTCCGGCCAGGGCGCGGTGACGGAACCGCCGAATCCGCGCAGCTTGAGGCCCTTGTTGTGGTAGTCGCGGGTCACCTCGTCCGCCAGCCCCAGCCGGCCCAGCTGACGGATGGCCCGCGGGGTGAGCCCGTCGCCGCAGGTCTTGTCGCGGGGGAAGGTGGCGGCGTCGACGAGCAGGACGTCGAGACCCGCATCGGCCGCATGGATCGCGGCAGCCGCACCCGCGGGACCCGCGCCGACAACAAGGACATCCACGTCACTGACCACACTCATGCGCACCATTGTGGCACCCTGACTACGGAGGGCGGCAACTTTGGACTACGGTTGAACCCGATCAACCTGACCCTCATCACCGTTGCAAGGACATTCCGACATGACCCACGGCACTACCTACCAGCCCAGCCCGGCGGGGCACGTGGACCTGGGAGACGCCGAGCTCAACGAGCGCATCGCGACCGGAATGACCGAGGTCGAGGTCATGCTGCGCGAGGAACTGGCGAAGGGCGAGGACTTCCTCGTCGACAAGGTGACCCACCTGCTCACCGCCGGAGGCAAGCGTTTCCGCCCGATGATGACGCTCCTGGCCTCCCAGTACGGCCCCCGCGCCGGCTCCCTCGAGGTGGTCAAGGCGGCCGCCGTCCTGGAGACGGTGCACCTGGCCACCCTGTACCACGACGACGTCATGGACGAGGCCGAGCTGCGCCGCGGCGTCGACTCCGCCAACGCCCGCTGGGACAACTCCGTCGCCATCCTCGCCGGCGACATCCTCTTCGCCCACGCCTCCCGCCTCATGAGCGAGCTGGACACCCACACCGTCGGCCACTTCGCGCAGACCTTCCAGGACCTGGTCACCGGCCAGATGCGCGAGACCATCGGCGCCGAGGGCCGTGACCCCGTCGAGCACTACATGGACGTCATCCGCGAGAAGACCGGCGTGCTCATCGCCTCCTCCGGCTACCTCGGCGCGTACCACGCCGGCGCCAGCGGGGAGCACCGGGACGCCCTCCACCGCATCGGCATGGCCGTGGGCATGATCTTCCAGATCGTCGACGACATCATCGACATCTTCTCCGACCACGAACAGTCCGGCAAGACCCCCGGCACCGACCTCCGGGAGGGCGTGTTCACCCTCCCCGTGCTCTACGCGCTCGAGGAGGAGGGCGAGGTCGGCGACGAGCTCCGTGCACTGCTCACAGGCCCCCTCACCGCGGACGAGGACGTGGAGAAGGCCCTGGAGCTCCTGGGGCGCTCCCAGGGGCGTCAGCGTGCGCTTGACGACGTCCACCGCTACCTCGCCGAGGCCGAGTCCCAGATCGCCCGCCTGCCGGAGTGCGCCGCCACCGACGCGCTACGACTGCTGGCCGGCTACACGATCCGCCGCGTCGGCTAGCCGCATTCAGGTGCCCTGAGCAGCCGATTTGCTCTTTGCTCGGGATGTCATAGTAGAGTGTGTAACGCACCACGCAAGCGGTGCTGAAGTTTGCCAGATTGCCCGAGCGGCCAAAGGGAGCGGACTGTAAATCCGCCGGCTCACGCCTACAGAAGTTCGAATCTTCTATCTGGCACACGGATGAGAACCCATCCGGACAGTAATGTCCGGGTGGGTTCTCTGCATTTCGGGGTGGGGGAGCGCGACACGTTCGGAAGGACACATTCGGAGGCGGGGTCGTCCCGAACGTGTGAGGGGCCGTGGGGTGCCCTCTCGGAGGTGTCCGTCCGTACATGTCCTTCCGAACGAGCAGAGGCGTCTGGGGCGTCCCTGGCGGCGCCGGCGGCCCCGTCCCGACCCCGGCCCGCCGGGGTGCCTCAAGCATGCATCCCGCAAGCCACTTTAAAGCGCGTCCACAGCGCGTTTATAGCGCTCTATAAAGCGTCGAAAAACATCAGTTGACCTGGCGATTTGTGTTCATACGCTACATCGGGTTAATCTTTACAAGGCTTCAACGGAGCGGCCAAGAGAAATCAAGGCCACAACTTCAAGAGGCTGTGCCCCCTTAGCTCAGTCGGCAGAGCGTTTCCATGGTAAGGAAAAGGTCATCAGTTCGATTCTGATAGGGGGCTCTGTTTCTTTTCTCCCTCGGTCACGAGCAACCGTCGGTGGCTGGGAGAGTGCGAAACAGTCACCTGGCGGTGTAGCTCAGTGGTAGAGCAAGCGACTCATAATCGCTGTGTCGCGGGTTCAATTCCCGCCATCGCTACCGGTTGACCGCCGGAGGGGACATTTCGGAAGAGATTGCCCTTCTGGTAAGGTGAACCGTGCTGTTTGATCAGCGCACCAAGGGGCGTAGTTCAATTGGTAGAGCAACGGTCTCCAAAACCGTAGGTTGCAGGTTCGAGTCCTGTCGCCCCTGCCAATACGGGCCGGTCATCGAGGAACACTCCTCGGGACCGGCCCGTTCTGCTTGCCGGGGTAAGGCTCTGGTAGGCTCATCTGAGTCCTGAACACGAGAGAACATTTTGCGAGGAGTGCTGTGACCGATCGACAGCCCAACCAGCCCGGTGCTACCCGTCCCACGGGTAAGCGTCAGCTCGCCGGTGTCGGCACGACCTCGAGCGCTTCCTACGAGGCGAAGCGTGTCGTGAAGACCGACCAGGAGGACGAGAAGCCCGGTGGTGGCGTCGGCTCCTTCATCCCGGAGGTCGTCTCGGAGATGCGGAAGGTCATCTGGCCGACCGCGCGCCAGATGGTCATCTACACGCTCGTCGTGTTCGCCTTCCTCATCGTGGTGACTGCGCTGGTGTCCAGCGTGGACTTCATCACGGGCCTCGGAGTTGAGAAGGTTCTCACTCCTTAGGTACAGTCGTCACCATCAGTTGTCATCCCGCCGGGCCCGTCGAGGTCGGCGGGATTATTCATTGGGCCGCGGCCGCTAGACTGGCGCGCAAGGCCCGCCACGTAAGAAGACACGTCTGGAGCACACAATGACCGACGAGAACACCACCAACGACGAGTTCGACACCGAGAACTCCGACATCAGCGACGCCGAGCGACTCCTCGGCGACGACCCCTCCAACGCCGACGAGACCATCGCCGCCGAGCCGGCCGTCGCCCCGACCACCGAGGAGGACGAGGCTGAGAAACCGGAGCAGGACGAGGTGGCCGCTGCCGCCGCCGCCCTCGGTGACACCACCGAGGAGGACGCGGAGGCCGAGTACCGTCGCCGCCTGCGTCGTTACGTCTCCGAGCTGAAGAAGCTCCCGGGTGACTGGTACATCATCCAGTGCTACTCGGGCTACGAGAACAAGGTGAAGACCAACCTCGACATGCGTGCCCAGACCCTCGAGGTCGAGGAGTATATCTACGACGTGGTCGTGCCGATCGAGCAGGTCATCGAGATCAAGGACGGCAAGCGCAAGCTGGTGAAGCGCAAGCTGCTGCCGGGTTACGTCCTGGTCCGCATGGAGATGAACGACAAGGCGTGGTCCGTGGTGCGTGACACCCCGGGTGTCACCAGCTTCGTGGGCAACGAGGGCAATGCCACGGTGGTCAAGCACCGCGACGTCGCGAAGTTCCTCATGCCGAAGGAGGCCTCCGTCGAGGGCGAGGCCGCGGCGGTCACCGCGGACGGCGAGAAGGTCGTCGCCATGCCGGACGAGCAGGCGAAGCCGACCGTCGCGATCGACTTCGAGGTCGGCGAGGCCGTCACCATCCTCACGGGTGCGCTGGCGTCCGTCTCCGCGACGATCTCCGAGATCGACCCGGCGACCGGCAAGATCCAGGCGCTGGTGTCCATCTTCGGTCGTGAGACCCCGGTGGAGCTGACCGCGGACCAGATCGAGAAGATCAACTAGGTCACCTGCCGACGCACCCCCGTTCCCCGCACCGCGCGGGGAGCGGGGGATTTTGGTTGCGGCCCCCGGTGCCGTAGGCTTGACCCTCGCGCGTGTACGTATGCGTGAACCCGAAACATTCATCCCCGGTGGCCGGGATACGCGGAGACCCAGCGGCAGACGCTGGCAGCGGGGCCCGGCATCCGGACGGGGGTCGACATCATCGTGACGGCCCACCGGTATCCAGGAACGAGGTAATTCGATGGCTCCCAAGAAGAAGAAGGTCACCGGCCTGATCAAGCTGCAGATCGAGGCAGGCGCCGCCAACCCGGCTCCCCCGGTCGGCCCGGCTCTCGGTGCCCATGGTGTCAACATCATGGAGTTCTGCAAGGCCTACAACGCCGCCACCGAGTCCCAGCGTGGCAACGTGATCCCGGTTGAGATCACCGTCTACGAGGACCGCAGCTTCGACTTCATCCTGAAGACCCCGCCGGCAGCCAAGCTGCTGCTCAAGGCCGCTGGTCTGCAGAAGGGTTCCGGCGTGCCGCACACCCAGAAGGTGGGCAAGGTCACCATGGCACAGGTCAAGGAGATCGCCGAGACCAAGCAGAAGGACCTCAACGCCCGCGATATCGAGGCCGCCGCCAAGATCATCGCCGGCACCGCCCGCTCCATGGGCATCGAGGTCGAGGGTTAATTCCCTCCCCCTTCCTCTGAACATCACGTGGCAGGGCCCGCTTCGGCCCGCTGACCACACCAATCCGCACAAGGAATTGCAACAATGAGCAAGAACTCCAAGGCATACAAGGCCGCAGCTGAGCTGATCGACAAGGATCGCGTCTACTCCCCGCTGGAGGCCGCGAAGATCATCAAGGAGACCTCCTCCAAGAACTTCGACTCCACCGTCGACGTCGCGATCCGCCTGGGCGTTGATCCGCGTAAGGCCGATCAGCTGGTCCGTGGCACCGTCTCCCTGCCGCACGGCACCGGTAAGACCGTCCGCGTCGCCGTCTTCGCCGCCGGCGAGAAGGCCACCGAGGCTGAGGAGGCCGGCGCTGATGTCGTGGGCACCGACGAGCTGATCGAGCAGATCACCGCCGGCACCATCGACTTCGACGTCGCCATCGCCACCCCGGACCAGATGGCCAAGGTCGGCCGCGTCGCCCGCGTCCTGGGCCCGCGTGGTCTCATGCCGAACCCGAAGACCGGTACCGTCACCACCGACGTCGCCAAGGCTGTCGCCGACGTCAAGGGCGGCAAGATCT
>NZ_DUOE01000051.1 GCF_012838985.1 Corynebacterium sp.
CCGGGTCAGGCTCCGCTGCCCGACGGAGCGGAGGTCGTCCTGGACGCCGAGCACATGTCCGGCATGAAGGGTGCCCAGGCCACCATCGACTACTCCACCGATGAGACGGTCTACATGGTTGACCTCACCGTCGACGGGATGGCCATGACCAACCACAAGTGGGTCACCGAAAGCGAGATTCAGCCCCTGCCGTAGCTCCCGGGCAACCCGGTGAGGGGAGAGGGGTGCCGTGGCAAGATGGCGAGCATGACCGGCTACTTCACCGTTTTCCCGCTGATGTTCGTGATCACGTTTGTGCTGATCATCTCGGTGTTCATCTTCAACCTGCGCACCCAGATCCGGCACCGCCGTGACTCGGAGCAGAGCAGGCAGAATGAGCTTCTCGACGCCCGCGCCGACGCCGACCGCTGGATCTCCCGACTGAGCAACGAGATCCTCCACATCACCCCGGCAGATGAGCAGGTGAAGAAGCTGGTGGGGCAGGCCTCTGAGCGGCATGCTAATGCCCTCAGCCAGGCCGGGTCCGCGAGCACCGTCGGCCAGGCGAAACTCGCGCGCGACGTGGCAGTTGAGGGGTTGTACTACATGCGGGAGGCCCGCAAGCACATGGGCGAGCTGGAGGGGCCGCCGCTGCCGGAGCTGGGAAGTTGAGCCGGGTCCGCATACCCTGCTCCCCACATTCGGGTGATTGACAAACTCCTCCCACCCCGTAGCTTCAATATGTGACGCATCTTACAGGCTTCGTCTTCCATGGTGATTTACGGCGAAAGGAAGCACGATGAAGTTGACAATCAGAACTGGAGTGGCAGTCGCCTTCGCATCTGTGATGGCGCTGGGCGGGGCACCGGCGGTGACCGCAGCAGATTTCAGCAACGTGGTCGGGTGCGTCGGCAGGGACGGGATCTGGAAGTGCAGCGATAAACGCGGCAACACGTGGTACACCGATGACCCGAGCTGGCGTCCCCGTTCGATTGAGCCCTGAGCTTCCTCAGAGCGGATCCGGCCCATCGTCGCCTTGAGAACAAGGCGACGGTGGGCTTTTTAGCTCCATCGACCCCCACCCCCAACCGGCGTATCCTTGGGGGCATGGCTTTTGCTGCTGAACACCCTGTTCTGTCCCATTCCGAGCACCGACCCGTCGGCGAGATCGAGCGTTCGGACGGCAAGTTCGAGGTCATCTCCGACTATGAGCCCGCGGGCGATCAGCCGCAGGCGATCAAGGAACTCGATGAAAGGCTCAGCAGGGGTGAGCGCGATGTCGTGCTGCTCGGTGCGACGGGTACGGGTAAATCGGCGACGGCGGCGTGGCTGATCGAGAAGCAGCAGCGTCCGACGCTGGTCATGGCACCGAACAAGACGCTGGCGGCGCAGCTGGCGAATGAGCTGCGGCAGCTCCTGCCGAACAACGCGGTCGAGTACTTCGTCAGCTACTACGACTACTACCAGCCGGAGGCGTACATCGCGCAGACGGACACCTACATCGAGAAGGACTCCTCGATCAACGAGGACGTGGAGCGTCTGCGGCACTCGGCGACGTCGTCGCTGCTCTCGCGTCGCGACGTCGTGGTGGTCTCCTCCGTGTCCTGCATCTACGGCCTGGGCACGCCGCAGTCCTACCTCGACCGCTCCGTCGTCCTGGCCGTGGGGGAGGAGGTCGAACGTGACCGCTTCCTGCGGCTGCTGGTGGACATCCAGTACGACCGCAACGACATCGCGTTCCAGCGCGGCACCTTCCGCGTGAAGGGCGACACCGTCGACATCATCCCGGCGTACGAGGAGCTGGCGGTGCGCGTCGAGTTCTTCGGCGACGAGATCGACGCCCTCTACTACATCCACCCGCTCACCGGTGACGTCATCCGGCAGGTCGAGGAGATCCGCATCTTCCCGGCCACCCACTACGTCGCCGGCCCGGAACGCATGGAGAAGGCCGTCGCGGACATCAAGGAGGAGCTCGCCGAGCGGCTCGCCGACCTGGAGAACCGCGGCAAGCTGCTCGAGGCGCAGCGTCTGCGCATGCGCACCGAGTACGACCTGGAGATGATCGAGCAGGTGGGTTTCTGCTCCGGCATCGAGAACTACTCCCGGCACATCGACGGCCGCGGCCCCGGCACGGCCCCGGCGACGCTCATCGACTACTTCCCGGAGGACTTCCTCACCATCATCGATGAGTCCCACGTGACCGTCCCGCAGATCGGCGGCATGTTCGAGGGCGACATGTCACGCAAGCGCAACCTGGTGGAGTTCGGCTTCCGCCTGCCCTCCGCGATGGACAACCGCCCCCTGACCTGGGAGGAGTTCGAGGAGCGCGTCGGCCAGACCGTGTACCTCTCCGCGACACCCGGCAACTACGAGATGGCCGCCGCCGGCGGTGAATTCGTCGAGCAGGTCATCCGCCCCACGGGCCTGGTCGACCCGCAGGTCACCGTCAAGCCGACCCAGGGGCAGATCGACGACCTCATCCACGAGATCCGCGAGCGGACCGCGAAGAACGAGCGCGTCCTGGTGACCACCCTGACCAAGAAGATGGCCGAGGACCTCACCGACTACCTGCTGGAGAACGGCGTGCGGGTCCGCTACCTGCACTCGGACATCGACACCCTGCAGCGCGTCGAACTCCTGCGGCAGCTGCGCCTGGGTGAATACGACGTGCTCGTCGGCATCAACCTGCTCCGCGAGGGCCTCGACCTGCCGGAGGTGTCCCTGGTGGCCATCCTCGACGCCGACAAGGAGGGCTTCCTGCGCTCCGCGACGTCACTCATCCAGACCATCGGTCGCGCCGCCCGCAACGTCTCCGGCGAGGTCATCATGTACGCCGACAAGATCACAGACTCCATGCAGCACGCCATCGAGGAGACCGAGCGACGCCGCGAGAAGCAGATCGCCTACAACGAGGAACACGGCATCGACCCGCAGCCGCTGCGCAAGAAGATCGCCGACATCCTCGACCAGGTCTATGAGACAGCCGACGCCGCAGGTGCCGGAGAGGCGGGGGACGTGGCGGTCGTCGAGAAGCGGAACGTCGAGGACATGCCGGCGGAGCAGATCCAGAAGCTCATCGACGACCTGACCGCCCAGATGGGTGCCGCCGCCCGCGAGCTCAAGTTCGAGCTGGCCGGCCGCCTCCGCGATGAGATCGTCGAGCTGAGGAAGGAGCTGCGGGGAATCAGGGACGTCGGAATGTAGCATGTACATATGATCATTTACTCCAAGATCGCCGTCGGCACCGACGGCTCCGAGTCCTCCCTGTCCGCCGTCCGCGCCGCCGCCAGCCTCGCCCGGGTCTACGACGCCGAACTGATCATCATGTCCGCCTGGTACGGTGCCTCCGGCTCCCTGCTCAACGCACCCCACACGGACGTCTCCTCCCTCCCGATCGTCGAGGAGGAGGTCGCCGACGAGCACCTGCGCACCGCCCTGGCCGTCGCCGAGGAAGAGGGTGCACCCCGTGTCGAGCTGCGGAAGATCGCCGGAGCCCCCGCCGCCGCACTGACCAAGGAGGTCGAGGAACTGGGGGTTGACCTGCTGGTTGTGGGCAACAAGGGCGTCAACACCCTCACCGGTCGTGTCTTCGGCAACATCCCCACCGAGGTAGTGCGCAACTCCACCGTCAACGTGATGATCGTGAATACCGCACAGCACCGGATTTAGCCGACAATCGTTGTTAAACTGGCGGACAACGATTATCCCCCGAGGAAAGGTCCCGACAGGTCCATGAGCACTTACCAGAAGATCGTTGTCGGCACGGACGGCTCCAAGTCCTCCCTGCTGGCTGTTGAGCGCGCTGCCCGTATCGCCGCCGCCTTCGACGCGACCCTCATCATCGGTTGCGCCTACTACGAGGACAACGAGGAAGCATCGAAGACCCTGCGCCAGGATTCCGTCACCATCCTCGGTGACGACACCGCACAGCAGAACCTCGCCGCCGGTGAGGAGGCCGCCAAGGCCGCCGGCGCCACCAAGATCGAGAAGGCCGTCCGCCCGGGCACCCCGGTCGAGGCCCTCATGGCGATTGTCAACGACAACAACGCCGACCTGCTCGTCGTGGGTAACCGCGGCATCAACTCCCTGACCGGCCGCCTGCTGGGCTCCGTCCCGGCCGACGTCGCCCGTCAGTCCGACTGCGACGTCATGATCGTCCACACCGTCGACTAATTGCTTATCGACGCCACGTAGCAGCTGAATGCGGCCCCGGAGATGTGTTCTCCGGGGCCGTTTCTGTGTTGTTTCTACGCCTCCTCAGGAGTCGCCTCGATGAAGGCCTCCTCCTCGAAGTGGGACGAGTCCTCGGCAGCGATGCCCTGGCTGATGTCACGCTGCACCTTCTTGTCCAGCACCGATTCGATGAGCAGACACAGCTCCTCTCTGCGGGCGCTGAAAAAAGAGGCGAAGTTGTCGGTACGCAGATACTTTGGATCGATGAGGTGGGCCGTGAGGAGACGGTCCAGTTCCTCTTCCGTGATTCCTGCTTCCCGCTCAATCTTGCGCAGGTAGGACGAGGGGGCGACACCACCGATCATGCGGTTGGTCCTTGCCCCGAGCATGGTTTTGTTGACGATGCTTTCGCGGTGCTCGTCATCGATTCCATTCTCGTTGCACCATCGTTTGGGGAAAATGTGGTGGATGTCAACGGCCATGTCCTTGTGCTGCACGGCTCCGAAGAGTTTATCCTCCATCCAGTCCCGGGTATCGCCCGCCATGACGAGTGCCGCGACCCCCTTGTAGGCGGCGGAGTTACGGGTGCGCATGGAATGCAGGCGGGACTCAGTGAAGTTCGCGTCCAGGATGGTACGGGGAGTCGGGCTCTCCGGGTTCACAGCCCAGGTTGGTACTGCTTCGATGTCCCGGACGAAACGAGTCTCGGTGGCCGAGCCGTACAACTCTCCCAGGACCCCGGACCAGTACCACGTGGATAGACGGGCGCTGACGGAGTGCATGTCGGCGCTGTTCCCCAGGACCACCTTGATGGCGGCCAGCGGAACCAGCTGTTTGGGGTAGGGGACATCTCGGCTGGTGAAGATGTGGCGGTCAGCCAGGAATGCAGAGGCCCAGATGAAGGCTTCACGCAGCGGGTCCCGCCACTTGAGGTAGTCGGTCAGCTCCAGTTTCAGTACATCCTCACGCTTGGCTGAGATGGCCCGGGGGCGGCTGGACTCACTGGCGAGATGGCGCTCGCGAGTGGCCAGCATGGTCACAGCCTGGAGGAAGTCGGTGTTTTCGACGCCGGCGAGCACGGGGTAGTCAGCCCACTGTCGCCTGGTTTCCTGCCAGTCGTCGTTCAGACGGAAGTCGGACCCGGTGGCCGCAAAGTAGTCGCCGTCACCTGCGAACACCGCGGTGAGGAGCTCGAACACGTTCAAGGGAAGGCCACCGATATTGACCTTCTCAAACACTGTGGCTACTGCCGCCTTGTCGGTGTCAGCATCAAGCTCGATGGCCGGGATGTTGTATTTTCCTGCGGGGGAGACGAAGTTCTCCATGAAAGAGAAGGCCAGGCTCTTGTCCTCCAGGGCGAATAACCACTCCATGGAACCTGTGGGATCGAAAAGCAGATTCAGGGGGAAGTATCCTGCCTCGCGCTGCTTGTCAGGGGTGCTCAGATCGAGGACTACGTCGCGGTCGAAATTTGTCCTGATCACGCCGTCTGCGGGAACTGACCTGACTGCCTCGTCCATGCGGTTGATGTCCTCCAGGGCACTCTCCATGTGGACGAAATAGCGTCGCTCCAGCAGCTTGCCACGAACATCCTTGGTCTGGACGACACCGTCCTCAGTGAGGGCCTGAGTGAGGGAGGTCAGTCGCTGCTGTCCGTCCAGAAGCAGTTTTTCAGGTTCCGTACCGGGTTTCAGTTCCACGCCTGCGATGGGGCGGGGTTTGAAGCGGACCAGGGCGTTATTCGTCTCCAGGAGCATCACCACACCCATCGGATGACCGCGGAGAACCGTGATGAGGAGTTGTCGGATGCGCTCATCGTCCCACTTGTAGCCACGTTGGAAATCCGGCAGTTGAATGCGTCCGGACCGTGTCTCCTCCAAATACTGGGACAACGTGTACATCGGAGTCTGGAAACCCACACCTGCTCCTTACCTTTGCGGTTTCATATATTCACTTGAGTATAGGTTTCCTCGCTGAAAGAAGTACTTTTCGTGGCGGTCTTGAAGTGAATACAACTACACGGGCCATTCACCCACGACGGTGAGCGTCTGCGTCGCGCGGGTGACGGCGACGTAGAGGTCCTGCCAGCCCTGCGGTGAGGCCTCCACAATCTGGGTCGGTTCGAGCACGATGACGTGGTCGAACTCGAGTCCCTTGATCTCGGCGACGTTGGCGGCGGTGATGACCTGGGTGAGGCCGTCGTCGCGCACCTCGGGTGTCGTGCCGGCGGGCAGCCACACGACGTCGTGGCCGGATTCGCGGATGGCGACCGCGGGTGTGGCCTCCGGGTCGATGACGCCGAGGATCTCGTTGGCCACCGCCATGATCTCGACGGGCGTGCGGTAGTTGACGGTCAGCTCGTGGTGGCGGAAGCGGGTGCCCACGTAGGGCTCGAGTGCGGAGGCCCACGTGTCCACGCCGGCGGGGGAGCCGGTCTGCGCGGTGTCGCCGACCAGGGTCATCCAGCGGGCGGGGCTGCGGCGGAAGACCATGCGCCACTCCATGGGGGAGAGTTCCTGGGCCTCGTCGACGATGACGTGGCCGTAGGCCCACTGCAGGTCCTCGCGGGCGCGTTCAGCGGTGGAGCGGGTGTCGCGGATGATCTGGCGCTGGGCGAGGGTCTTGGCGTCGATGACGTCGGTCGCGGCGAGGTGCTCGGCGTCGAAGATGTCGCCGAGGTCGTCGTCGTCGACGGAGCCGGAGGACTCGAGGATGTCGAGCAGGTCCTGGGCGTCCTCGATGTCGTCCTCGGTGGTGAGGGCGTCGTCGTCGAGGTCGGGGAGGCCGATGAGGACGGCCAGTTCGTCGAGAAGCGCGGCGTCGGTGGAGGCCCACGCGGAGCCCTCCGGGCGCAGCAGCGCCTCGCGCGTCTCGTCGTCGTAGCCGGCGGCGGCGACGTCGATGGCATCGGCGGATTCGAGCAGGCCGCGGAGCACACCCTCGGGGGTGAGCTCCGGCCAGAACTCCTCGATGAGCTTCTCGACGCCCGGTTCCTCACTCAGGTCATCATGGAGCTGGTCGATGTCCGCCCGGGAGAGCAGGTTGGCACCGCCCAGCGGGTCGGCGCCGATGCGCTCGGCGAGCTGGTCCGCCAGCTGCCCGATGAGGTGCTCGGCGAAGACGGCGCGTGCCTCGTTGTGGGGGCGACGCGAACGGCGGGCGCGGGTGCGGGCGGCCTTGACCATGGGGGCGTCGACAAGCAGGCGGAGGGAGCCGTGGGGGAGTTCCACCGGGGTGTCGGGAAGCGATTGGTGGGCGAGGACCGCCTCCTTGAGGATGGTGACCATCTCCGCAGAACCCTTGATCTCGCGGGTGAGCAGCGACTCGGGCGCGGTGCCGGAGACACCGGGGTACATGTCGCCGATGGTGGACAGCACGACGCCGGTCTCGCCGAGCTCGGGTAGGACGCGGGAGATGTACTCGAGGAAGGTCGAGTTCGGGCCGACGATGAGCACACCGGTCTTCGAGAGCTGCTCACGCGCGGTGTAGAGGAGGTACGCGACGCGGTGGAGGGCGACGGCCGTCTTGCCGGTGCCCGGACCACCCTCGACCACCATGACGCCGCGGGTGGAGTCGCGGATGATGAGGTCCTGCTCGCG
>NZ_DUOE01000052.1 GCF_012838985.1 Corynebacterium sp.
ACCCGGAGGATCACCCTATGCCTATCGCGACTCCTGAAATCTACAACGAGATGCTCGACAAGGCCAAGGAGGGCGGCTACGCCTTCCCGGCCATCAACTGCACCTCCTCGGAGACCATCAACGCCGCTCTGCGCGGCTTCGCCGAGGCCGAGTCCGACGGCATCATCCAGTTCTCCACCGGTGGCGCCGAGTTCGGTTCCGGTCTGTCCGTGAAGAACAAGGTCGCCGGCGCCGTCGCCCTGGCGTCCTTCGCGCATGAGGCCGCCAAGCACTACGGCATCAACGTCGCCCTGCACACCGACCACTGCCAGAAGGAGGTGCTCGACGAGTTCGTGCGCCCGCTGCTGGCCATCTCCCAGGAGCGCGTCGACGCAGGCGACCTCCCGCTCTTCCAGTCCCACATGTGGGACGGTTCCGCTGTCCCGATCGACGAGAACCTGTCGATCGCGCAGGAGCTGCTGGAGAAGTCCCGCAAGGCGAACATCATCCTCGAGATCGAGATCGGTGTCGTCGGCGGCGAGGAGGACGGTGTCGAGGCCAAGGCCGGCGCCAACCTCTACACCACCGAGGAGGACTTCGAGAAGACCATCGACGCCATCGGCACCGGTGAGAACGGCCGCTACCTGCTGGCCGCGACCTTCGGCAACGTCCACGGCGTGTACAAGCCGGGCAACGTGCAGCTGCGCCCGGAGATCCTCCTCGAGGGTCAGAAGGTCGCCCGCCGCAAGCTGGGCCTGGGCGATGACGCCCTGCCGTTCGACTTCGTCTTCCACGGTGGCTCCGGCTCCGAGAAGGAGAAGATCGAGGAGGCGCTGCGTTACGGCACCATCAAGATGAACGTCGACACTGACACCCAGTACGCGTTCACCCGTCCGATCGTCACGCACATGTTCCAGAACTACGACGGCGTGCTGAAGATCGACGGCGAGGTGGGCAACAAGAAGGTCTACGACCCGCGTTCCTACCTGAAGAAGGCCGAGCAGTCCATGTCCGAGCGCGTCCTCGAGGCCTGCCAGGACCTGCACTCCGTGGGCAAGACCATCAAGTAGTCTTCTCCACCCTGTAGAAAGCCCCGCCCCCGCGCGGGGCTTTCCGCGTTAGTGTCGAGGCATGGCGAAACTGAGGATCGGCACCCTGGAACGACTCCGCCAGCTCGAGGGCTCGCTGGAGTCGCGGGCACTGCGCGTGCGGAAGCGTTTCTTCCGGATCGTGCAGGTCGCGGTCGGGGCGGGCGTGGCCTTCTGGGTGGCGCAGTCCCTCATCGGTCACCCGGCGCCGTTCTTCGCGCCGATCACGGTGATCGTCATCCTGGGGCTCAGCGGCGGTGACCGGATCCGTCGCGCACTGGAGCTGTCCTTCGGCGTCGTCGTCGGCGTCGGTCTCGGCGACCTGCTCGTCCACTACACCCCCGACGGCCTGTGGAAGATACCGCTCATCGTGGGCATCTCCCTGTTGGTGGCGTCGTTTCTGTCGAAATCACCGTTGGTGAGCAACCAGGCCGCGATCGGTGCGATCCTCATCGCGACGATCCTGCCGCCCGGCGCGGAAGGGGGCGGCCCCGACCGTATGCTCGACGCCTTCGTCGGCGCGGCGATCGGTCTGCTCACGCTCGCGCTGCTGCCGTCCTCCCCACTGAGTTCCGGGCGGGAGGAGGTGTCGAAGCTGCTGGGTATCGGTTCCTCCGTGCTTGACGACGTCGCCCTCGCCCTCGACACCCGCGACGCCGCCGCCCTGGACCAGGCGGTGGAGGCGATCCACGACACGCAGAACGACATCAACAACATGCTCTCCGCCGCGGAGGTCGGCCGGGAGATGACGGTCCTGTCCCCGCTGCTGTGGGGCTCCCGGCGCCGGGTCCGGTCCCTGGAGCGCATCCTGCCGGCCGTTGAGTCGCTGATCCGCAACAGCCGGGTGCTGGCCCGCCGGGCGCAGGTGCTGTGCCGGGACCGCGACGTGGTGTCCACCCGCCTGGTCAACATCGTCGACGAGCTCGCCGACATCGCGGCGTCGCTCGCGGACGTCTTCGACGTGCGCACCCCCTCCAACGAGGCGCAGGACATCCCGGACCTGGTGCGTCGCCTGCAGGTCATCGGCTCCCGCACCGGCATGGACGCCGTCAGTCAGGGGGCGGTGCTCTCGGAGTACGTCATCCTCGCGCAGGCCCGGTCGATCACGGTCGACCTGCTCGAGGTGTGCGGCTGGTCGCGGCAGTCCGCCACGTCCGCGCTGACGCCGACGTCACAGACCCCCGCCTACCCGCCGGAGATGTGGCCGGGTATCGGGGATCAGTGACGGTCAGCTGATGTCGTCCTCCCGGTAGCGGAGGGGGCGGGAGCCGCGGATCTTCCCGCGGGTGGCCTCGGCGCGGCCGCGGTCGGCCTCCTCGTTCTGGCGCTCCCGGGCCTCCTTGGCGTAGGGGCGCTCGGCGGTCTCGTAGTCGCGGTACTGCTCGCGCGGCTCGTCGCTCATGCCGTGGGCGCTGGTGCCGCGGGCGGCCCGGTCCTCCGGGGTGCGGTCGAGGCCGAGGCGGTGGTCGGATTCGGCACGCAGCCGGTCAGCGGACGCGTCCGTGAGGGGGCTGTGGTCGCCGAAGCCGTGGACGGCGACGCCGGGGGCGAGGGTGCCGGGGGACTCGAAGGGCTCGTAGACCTCCTCGGCGCCGGTGGTGTCGGTGAGCCCGAAATGGGCGTTGATGCGTTCCTGTTCCTCGTCGCTGAGGTGGGCCTCGTCGTCGATGTCGGGGGCGTCCTTGATGAGGTCCTTGGAGAATGCGAGCTGGAGATTCTCGCCGTCGAGGCGGTGTCCGCGGAGGGGCACGATGCTGGAGTCCATGCCGAAGAGCCCGTGGGCGACCTCGACGAAGTCGGGCTGGCCGGTGGTGTCGTTGATGTAGACCTCGGTGACGGAGCCGAGCTTCTCACCGTCGCGGTCAAAGGCGGTGGCGGTGACGAGGTCTGCGATGTTGCGGTTCATGACGTTGTTCCTTTCGAATCAGGGAGCACAGATAGCTCCGGATAAATCCGAGTGTAGGAACCGTTTGTGATCCAGGCCACTGTCCGTGGCGGGTCCGGCGCAGGCCATTGCATTCGGCGGAAAGTGGACTACAATCCCCGTGCTTACCTGGAAATATGTACCGACAGGCATGGATTCGGCAGGTGGGGGAGGTGGGCTTTCCGGGGCGGTCTTCGGGGATGGCGGGCGAGGGGCCGGGTGGCGTCGAAAAGCGTGGACTGTGGGATTGATCACAGGGCCGACCCCCGGTGGGGATCGGCCCTGTGTCGGGTCGGCCTAGAGGTCGGTCTCGTCGACCCGCTGGACGCGGTAGCGGCGGAGTCGGACGCCCCGCTCCTCCTCGTCCCCGCGGGCCTCCTGGGCGTAATCGCGCTCGGCGGTCTCGTAGTCACGGAGCTGCTCGCGCGGCTCGTCGCTCATGCCGTGGGCGCTGGTGCCGCGGGCGGCCCGGTCCTCCGGGGTGCGGTCGAGGCCGAGGTGGCGGTCGGACTCGGCGCGCAGGCGGTCGGCCGGGGCGCTGGTCTCACGGTCGTGGTCGCCGAAGCCGTGGACGTCGGTGCCGGCCGGCATGTCGCGCATGTCGCGATCGCGGAGCTCGGCGTCACGGACCTCGCGCTCCAGGTCGCGGTCGTGGTCGAAACGGTCGCCGTGGTCGTCGTCGAAGACGTGGCGCTCGTAGACCTTGGAATCCGGGGTGCCGTCCAGTCCGAAGTGGCGGTAGATGGTGGCGTGGTCCTCCTCGGAGAGGTGCTCGTCGTCGCGGATGTCGGGGGCGTCCTTGATGAGGTCCTTGGAGAATGCGAGCTGGAGATTCTCGCCGTCGAGGCGGTGTCCGCGGAGGGGCACGATGCTGGAGCTCATGCCGAAGAGCCCGTGGCCCACCTCGACGAAGTCCGGCTGGCCGGTGGTGTCGTTGATGTAGACCTCCTTGACGGAGCCGAGTTTGTCACCGTCGCGGTCGTAGGCGGTGGCGTTGGCGAGGTCTGCGATGTTGCGGTTCATGATGTCGTTCCTTTCGGGGCCGTGGGGTGGCTGTGGCCCCGAGGGTAGGAGCGGTCGGTGGTGTCCGCCAGGAAAAATCAGGCTCCGCGCCGGCGTCTTGCATTCGTGGGGGAGTGGGTTACAATCCCGCCGCTGGGCTGGGGACATATCCCGCCGTTGATGGATTCCGCTGGTCAGGTGGGTGAGGGGTCTGCACGTGCCCGCCCCGCAAAATGTGACGGCGACCACAGGGTCGCGACCCCCTCGCCGAAACCTCCCGCGTGATTCTAATCACATTAGGGTCGGATGATCTGAAGGTCCCGCAGGTGACGGTAGAAGGTGGAACGCTCCAGCGGGCGCTTGTGGCGCACGCCGTCGATGGTCACGGCCAGGGCCGGGCCCCCGGCCTGCACGGCGCGGCCCGTGGCCAGCGAATCCGGATCCAGCGGGGTGGAGCCGCTGAAGCGGTGCGCCAGGCGCTGGCGGAAGTTCAGCTCCAGCTTCTCGGGTTCACGCATCCGCACCGCGGCGATGCCGGGGGCGTCGAGCATGGGGACCAGCCGGGCGCCGAAGACGCCGTCGAAGGGCACGCCCTCCCGGGCCTCGTGGCGCAGCAGGACGTGGTCGTTGACGATGACCTCCGCGGTGATCTCCCCGGGCTCCCAGGCGGTGATCGTGGCCGAGCCGGCGACAGCGATGCCCAGGTCAGTGCGGATGAGCGGCACCGGGCGCACCGTGCCGTCCAGCGCGACGGTCCAGGGGTCGTCCAGCCCCCAGTTGCGGGCGGCGACGGAATCGCCGACCGGCACGAACGCGACCTCGGCCCACAGGTAGTCGCCGCGCATCATGCGGGTGAGCACGGCCGACAGGGCTGCGTCAGTGCCCACGACCACCACGCGCAGCGGCTCCGGCAGGTGCGGGGCCTGTGGGGCCAGGGCGGGGGTGGTGAGGTGCTCGACGTCGGGCTGACGGGCGATGTCGTCCAGCGACGGGGTCGGATCCTCGGGGAGGAGGTCGTGCGCGGCGTCGTCGAGAAGCGAGAGATCACGCCGGCCCGGAATCGCCGGCAGGGACACCACGGTGCCGGGCAGACCGTCCGGAATTTCAGTACCACCAGTGTCGCCACAGCGCAGGATCACCATTCGCATGAGGTTTGATACTACAAGGAGTGCGCGAGGTAGTAGAATGATAAGCCGTCTGTGGCTGCAACCAGCCACGCGTTCCCGAAACTTGAGCGGAAGTGACCCAATAATGGCTGCAATCGTGATCGTCGGCGCCCAGTGGGGCGATGAAGGCAAGGGTAAGGCCACCGACATCCTGGGCGGCGAAGTTGACTACGTGGTCAAGCCCAACGGCGGCAACAACGCCGGCCACACCGTCGTCGTCGGCGGCGAGAAGTACGAGCTGAAGCTCCTCCCGGCGGGCGTGCTCTCGGAGAACGCTGTCCCGATCCTCGGCAACGGTGTCGTCATCAACCTGGAGGCCCTCTTCGAGGAGATCGACGGCCTCGCCGCCCGTGGCGCCACCCCGGAGCGCCTGCGCATCTCCGCGAACGCCCACCTCGTCGCCCCGTACCACCAGGTCCTCGACCGCGTGCAGGAGCGTTTCCTGGGTAAGCGCGCCATCGGCACCACCGGCCGCGGCATCGGCCCGGCCTACGCCGACAAGGTCAACCGCATCGGCATCCGCGTGCAGGACATCTTCGACGAGTCGATCCTGCGTCAGAAGGTCACCTCCGCGCTGGACGTGAAGAACCAGATCCTGGTCAAGATGTACAACCGCAAGGCCATCGACCCGGAGAGCATCGTCGAGTACTTCCTCAGCTACGCTGACCGCCTGCGCCCGATGGTCGTCGACTCCGACCGCATGCTCAACGAGGCCCTCGACGAGGGCAAGCGCGTCCTCATGGAGGGCGGCCAGGCCACCATGCTCGACGTCGACCACGGCACCTACCCGTTCGTCACGTCCTCCAACCCGACCGCCGGCGGCGCCTGCGTCGGTTCCGGCATCGGCCCGACCCGCATCACCACCACGCTGGGCATCATCAAGGCGTACACCACCCGCGTCGGCGCGGGCCCGTTCCCGACGGAGCTCTTCGACAAGTGGGGCGAGTACCTGCAGACCGTCGGCGGTGAGATCGGCGTCAACACCGGCCGTAAGCGCCGCTGCGGCTGGTACGACTCCGTGATCGCCCGCTACGCCTCCCGCGTCAACGGCTTCACCGACTACTTCCTCACCAAGCTGGACGTGCTCACCGGCATCGGCGAGATCCCGATCTGCGTCGCCTACGACGTCGACGGGAAGCGTTTCGACGAGATGCCGACCACCCAGACCGACTTCCACCACGCGGAGCCGATCTTCGAGACCATGCCCGCCTGGGACGAGGACATCACCGGCTGCCGCACCTTCGAGGAACTGCCGCAGAAGGCCCAGGATTACGTCCTGCGCCTCGAGGAGCTCTCCGGCTGCCGCATCTCCTACATCGGCGTCGGCCCGGGCCGCGACCAGACGATCGTGCGCCACGACATCCTCGCGGACAACTAGATGGCCACAGTCCTCCTGCTCGGGGACTCCGAGGAACTCACCGCCGCTTTCCGACGCCTCGGTGTCACCGTCCGCACCGCCCCTGCGGGTGGGGCAGGGGAGGGGCTGCGGGGGCTCGTCGAGAAGCATGGCGCCGACATCGTCGTGCCCCTGACGGAGGACGTCGACGTCGACGCCCTGGAGGCCCTCGAGGACTCCGGCGTGACCGTCGCCCCCTCGGCGCGGGGCTGCGCACTGACCGTGACGCGCGACCGCCTGCGCACGACCGCCAACGAGGAACTCGGGTTGCCGACCACGGCCTACCACTTCGCCGACACCCGCGGGGAGTTCGCGGCGGCGGTGGAGGAACTGGGGCTGCCGTGCATCGTGAAGCCGGCGACCTTCGGCTCCGGCCACGCCGTCGTGCGCACGGAGGCCGACCTCGACGAGGCATGGCAGGGCAACCGCGTCATGGTGGAGCGCTTCGTCGACTTCGACCACGAACTCACCATGCTCGCCGTGCGCTCCGTCGACCACGCCACCGGCAAGCTGGCCACCTGGTTCTGTGAACCCCTCGGCCACACCCACCGGGAGGGGCAGCTCGCCGCCGCCTGGCAGCCGATGGAGGTCAACCAGCGGGCGCTCGAGAACGCCCGCTCCATGACCGCCCGCATCACCAACGCCCTCGGCGGGCGCGGACTGTTCACCGTCGAGATGTTCGTCGCGGGCGAGGACGTCTACTTCTCCGCCGTCACCCCGCGCCCGCACACGACCGGCGTGGTCACCCTGTGCACGCAGCGCTTCTCCCAGTGGGACCTGCACGCGCGCGCCATCCTGGGCCTGCCCATCGACACGACGCTCATCTCCCCGGGCGCCTGCGCCCCCTTCACGGGCTCACCGGAGACCACCGGCCTGGCGGCGGCGCTGGCCGTGCCGGAGTCGGACGTGCGCCTCTACGAGGGGGAGCAGGGCGTGGCGTTCGCCACCGCCGAGACCGTCGACGCGGCCCGCGACCGGGTGGCTCAGATGGCCAGCCTCATCGGCTGACGCTCGATCGGGCCGAGGGTGAAGGCCTCGCCGTAGGTCTCGAAACCGTGGCGGGAGTAGAACTCCACCAGCGGCCCTTGCGCATCGAGCACGATGTCCCGGTCCGGGAACGTCTCCCGCGCCATCGCCACGGCCGCGGCGAGGAGCTCCCCCGACAGGCCCAGGCCCCGGCCGGCGGGGGCGAGGCAGATACGACCCAGCTTCGCCACACCACGCCCGTCCACCTCCGCGTCAATCACCCGCGCCGCACCGAGCAGCGGCATGGGGCGCTGCGTCAGGTCGTGCAGCAGCAGGTGACGCGAGGAACCGTCGATGTCGACGTCCTCGATGTCGGTGTGGGCCCAGCCCTGCTCCGTCACGAAGATGTCCGCGCGCAGCTTGAGCAGCGCATGGATCTCATGGGCGGAGAGGTCGAAGAACCGGGAGACGACGGGGTACACGCGGGGGCTTTCGCTCATGCCCTCACCGTAACCCGTGGGTCAGTCCTTTTCCCGCCGCATGGGCTGGTGGGGGATGCCTTCGTCGTCGAAGAGTGCCCCCGCGGGGCGGAAACCGTGGGCCGCGTAGTAGTCGACGAGCGGGGCCTGCGCATCGAGCACCAGCGGGCGGTCCGCCCCCAGCTCGAGGGCCCGCTCCATGATCGCCCGCGCCAGGCCCGTGCCGCGGGCGGCGGGGGCGAGGCAGAAGCGGCCGAACCGGCGCTCCTCCCCCTCGGGGAACAGACGCGCCGTGCCGAGCAGCACACCCTCCGGCGACCACGCGCAGATGTGCAGCGTGGTGTCGAGGGCGTCGGTGTCGTCGATCTCGGCGTAGGGGCACCGCTGCTCGTGGACGAACACGTCGACGCGCAGCTTGTACAGCTGGTGCACCTGCAGCGGGGTGAGGTCCCGGAGGGGACCCGCGGTGATCCGCACCCCTAGATCTCGTACTCTGGGTGGGAGGAGAAGAGCATCTGGTCCCACTCGACGATCTTCTTGCGCTCGCGGCCGTCGGCCTCGCCGAGGGCACGCTCGGCGGCGTCGAGATTGTACCAGCCATCCCAGGTGGTCACGGCGATCTCCCGCTCGTGCAGCAGCTCGAGGATGGCCTCCGGCTCGGGGCGGGCGGGGGCGTCGAGAAGTCCCGCCTCGAAGTCCTCCAGCAGCATGGTGGTGGTGTCCTTCGCGTCGGACTTGGTGTTGCCGATCAGGCCGACCGGGCCACGCTTGATCCAGCCGGTGGCGTACAGGCCCTTGACCGGGGCCTCGGTGGCGGGGTCGAGGACGCGGCCGCCGTCGTTGGGGATGACGGCGCTCTCGTCGTCGAAGGGCACGCCCTCGACGGCCTCGGAACGGTAACCGACCGCGCGGTAGACCGCCTGCACGTCCCAGGTGGTGAACTCGCCGGTGCCGCGCACGTTGCCGGTGCCGTCGAGCTCGGTGCGCTCGGTCTTCAGCCCCACGACGCGGCCGTCCTCGCCGAGGATCTCCGCCGGCGACTCGAAGAAGTGCAGGAAGAGCTTGTTCCGCGCGCCCTTCGGCTCACGGATGGCGTAGCCCTCGAGGGTCTGGCAGACGAGGTCGACGGACTTGGACTCGCGGCGGGCGCTCTCGGAGGCCTCGTCATAGTCGATGTCCTCGGGGTCGACGATGACCTCGATGTTCTCGGAGTGGTCGAGCTCCTTGAGCTCGAGCGGGGTGAACTTGGCCTGCGCCGGACCGCGACGGCCGAAGACGTGGACCTCCTTCACCGCGGAGCGGGCGAGGTTCTCGTAGACGTTGTCCGGGATCTCGGTGACCTTGAGCTCGTCGGCGGTTTTGGCCAGGATGCGGGCGACGTCGAGGGCGACGTTGCCGACCCCGATGACGGCGACCTTCTCGGCGGACAGGTCCCAGTCGCGGGCGAAGTCGGGGTTGCCGTCGTAGAAGCCGACGAACTCGCCGGCGCCGAAGGAACCGTCGAGGTCGGAGCCCGGGATGCGCAGCTCGCGGTCGCCGGTGGCGCCGGTGGAGAAGACGATGGCGTCGTAGTAGTCACGCATCTCGTCGACGGTGAGGTCCTTGCCGATCTCGATGTTGCCCAGCAGGCGGATCTCCGGCTTGTCGAGCACCGCGTGCAGCGACCTGATGATGCCCTTGATGCGCGGATGGTCGGGCGCGACACCGTAACGGATGAGCCCGAAGGGGGCGGGCATGCGCTCGAAGAGGTCGACGGTCACGCCCTCGCCTGACTTCACGAGCAGGTCCGAGGCATAGATGCCGGCGGGACCGGCACCGACAACGGCGACGCGCAGGGGGCGGGACATGGTGGGGTGACATCCTTAAGTTCGGGAACAGGGAGATACTTTCGCTCCATACTACTGACCTCTGTGCTCTGCTATCCATTCCGGGGCGGGGGTGGTGATGGGGTGTGGTCCACAACGGTCACTGCCGGGCGATTCGCGGAAATTCGCAGGTGTGTCAGGGGCCCCGGGGGAGTGGCCGGGAACCCGCCGCCGGGCGGGCGGACATGAATCCAAATACACTCCCCAGGGGGTTGGTGTTACATCATTTCTATGGGTTGAGCTGCGGTGATGAATGCTTGTCGACGTCCGCGCGTCCCGTCCGGCGCCCGTTAACCGCGGGTATCGGTTTGTGGAATGTCCGGCTATGTCGTGTTAAGTCTGAAAATTCCTCACGGTACTTGTGTGGCGGAGGCGACATTCGTTATAGAATGGCGACCGATCACACACGAGCGGCGATGATGTGTTACCCCGGACACCCCGCTCAGCGACAGAAAGGTTACGCATGTCTGACCCGCGTTCAGCACTGCTCAGTGTCGTCAACCGCAACTTTGACGGTGTTGACATTGACGGCCTCGCCGCTTCCCTCGGCCTCACCGTCCACCGACTCGACGACCATGAGGCCAAGGTCGGCAGCATCGTCACGGCCGGCCTTCTCGACGGTGGCCCGGCGCTCGTCGTCGGTACCGGCAACCTGCACTTCGACGCGGAGATCGCCGCCGCCCTCGGCCTGCCGATCCTCCTGCTCACCGATGCCTCCGGTTCCCACGTCCAGCTCGCCGAGCGCCAGGCCAGGTCCCTGGACGCAGTCATCGCCGCCGCCGTCACCGAGGACGGGCTGCGCGACGTCGTGAAGATCAAGGAGGCCCTCAAGGTCTCCGTCTCCCCGGTCATGTCCCCGCCGGTCTTCGAGTCCTGGCTGCTGCAGCGCGCCAAGGAAGCCAAGGCCCACATCGTCCTCCCCGAGGGCGAGGACGACCGCATCCTGATCGCCGCCGGCCAGCTGCTGGACCGCGACATCGTCGAGCTGACCATCCTCGGCGACCCCGCCGACATCAAGAACCGGGCCGGTGAGCTCGGCGTCGACCTGGGCAAGGCCCACATCATCGACCACCTCGACTCCCCGCTCCTCGATGAGTTCGCCGAGGAGTTCGTCGAGCTGCGCAAGTCCAAGGGCGTCACCCTCGACGAAGCCCGCGAGACGATGAAGGACATCTCCTACTTCGGCACCATGATGGTCCACAAGGGCCTCGCCGACGGCATGGTCTCCGGTGCCGCGCACACCACCGCGCACACCATCAAGCCGTCCTTCCAGATCATCAAGACCACCCCCGACGCCTCCGTGGTCTCCTCGATCTTCCTCATGGTCATGCGCGGACGCCTCTGGGCCTTCGGCGACTGCGCCGTCAACCCGAACCCCACCGCCGAGCAGCTCGGCGAGATCGCCGTCGTCTCCGCGAAGACCGCCGCCCAGTTCGGCATCGACCCCCGCGTGGCCGTCCTGTCCTACTCCACCGGCGCCTCCGGCTCCGGCCCGGACGTCGACCGCGCCATCGAGGCCCTCCACAACGCCAAGCGCATCAACCCCGACCTCAAGGTCGACGGCCCGCTGCAGTTCGACGCGGCGGTCGACCCGGGCGTCGCGAAGAAGAAGATGCCCGACTCCGACGTCGCCGGCCAGGCCAACGTCTTCGTGTTCCCGGACCTCGAGGCCGGCAACATCGGCTACAAGACCGCCCAGCGCACCGGCTCCGCCCTCGCCGTCGGCCCGATCCTGCAGGGCCTGAACAAGCCCGTCAACGACCTCTCCCGTGGCGCCACCGTCCCGG
>NZ_DUOE01000053.1 GCF_012838985.1 Corynebacterium sp.
CCAGGTGAGCAGGGACACCACGTACAGCGACTGGATACCCAGGTAGCGGTAGACCAGTGCGCCGGTGAAGGCACCCGTGGTCAGGCCCGCCCACATCTTCAGGTGCCCCAGCCACTCGCGGTGGGAACCGCCGAAGAAGGCGTCGACGAAACGCTGACCCATCTTCACCAGGGTGCCCGTCATGTAGGTCAGCGGGATGGACACCTCGCCCTCGCGCTCGAAGATCGAGTTCATCGATCCGATGCCGAGGGAGGCGACGACGATGGCGGCGCGGGGTGCGCCGAGCAGGACGAGCAGGGCCGACAGGGTGAACAGGACGCACATGTTGATCATGACGACCTCGCGTACCTGGTCCGGCCGGACGCGACGTTTGGCCAGGCGCCGGACGAGCGCACCCTCCATGACGCCGAGGAGGAAGAAGATCACGGCGGAGCCCGCGAGCCACGCCAGGTCGGCGTTGCCGTCGACCACGGCCGTGGCGATGCGGGTGGTGTTACCCGACATGAATGACAGGAACACGCCACCGAGGAATATGAAGCCGATGGAGTCGACGAAACCGGCGATGAACGCGAAGCTCACCGCCAGATTCTTCTCACCGGCAGTGTAACGCTGCAACACCGCTCCTTATGGTTAGCTATGTCTGGACTTACAGACCTCCAGTGTAGGCGGTGACCGGTGCGGTGTCGCCACGCAGGAGGTCCTCGATCTGTTCGGCGGCCCGGAACACGGCCTCCCACCGGAACTCCGCGGCCATCGGCTCGCCCGCGGTGTAGCGGCGGTGCCAGTCGGTGCGGCGGCTGCGCTGCGGGATCCACAGGCGTTCCAGCGCGATGTAGGCGGCGGCCTCGGACTCCGGGCCCCGTTGCGCGCCGTCGGTGCCCGGCGTCTCCCACAGCTTCTCGACGTACCCCAGGTGGATCTCCGCCAGGCAGCGTGCGATCTCGACGATGACGTCCCGCCCGACGTCCGGGTGGATGCGCAGCCGGTACCAGGCGTCGTGCTCGGTCATCTGCGGGTGCGGCGACTCGCCCGGCAGCGGGTGGCGCTGGACGTGGCACCAGGAGGTCTCGCCCTCCCGCTCGTGCTCCCACGTGGCGACGGCGCCGATCTTCCACAGGTTGCCGAGCATCTCCACCCGGCGCAGCGGCAGGCGGCGGTTGGCGGCGGCCTCGGCGAACCGGGCGTAGTCCAGCGTCGGCCGGGTGACGTACCCGAGCCGCTTCCGCCAGCCGCCGACCGTGTCCCGGTAGTCGAAGAGGTGGACGCCCGGCGGGTGGACGCGGCGCACGTGGGTGGACAGGTAGTGGTCCTCGAAGTGGATGCGTCTGTCGCGGCCCGGTTCGTGCGGGACCTCGAGCCGGATGGGGAGGGCCTCCTCCGTCGGCTCGTAGCCGAACATCTCCCACTCGAAGGCGGGGCGCAGCTGCAGGGTGTTGACCATGCCGACGAGGGACTCGAAGTCCGGGTAGCGAGACAGGTCCATGGAGTCGGACAGCTGGATCGCCGCCGACCTGGCCTGGCTGACCGTGAGCTGCGGCATGGCACGTGCCAGTTCGACGGCGAACTGGACGGTGCGTGCCCGTAGTTTGAGATCCATGTCTGTCCACTCCTTCAGGGGGATTTTTGTTACATGGGTCACATATTATCTTTGGATTGTGAACCTGTAAAGAACTGCGAAGGCGGCGTTACCGGTTTGTGGCGGGAAACGACCCCCGCCCTCGACCGGGCACCTCATGCAGAATGGGGACATGCGTATCGATATCTGGTCCGACTACATCTGCCCCTTCTGCACCGTCGGCGAACGGCACCTCAATCTCGCCCTGGAGGAGTTCGAGGGACGCGATGACGTGGAGATCGTGTGGCGCAGCTTCCAGCTCGACCCGGAGGCACCCCACGAGTCCACCGGTAACGCGCTGGACTACCTCACGCGCATCAAGGGCATGAACGAGGAACAGGTCATCGCCATGAACGACGGCCTGGCGGCCCGCGCGGCGCAGGTCGGCCTGGAGTTCAACTGGCGCGAATCCCACATGGTCAACACCATGACCGCCCACCGCCTCGGCGTCCTCGCCCGGGAGGATGACCTCGGGGTCGAATGGGACGAGCTGGTCAAACTCGCCTACTTCACGCAGGGCCGCAACATCGCCGACCACGATGAACTCCGCGCCCTCGCAGCCGAGGTGGGCCTGCGTCCCCAGGACGTCGAGTCGGTGCTCGCCGACGAGTCCGCCTACTCACAGGAGGTCATGGCCGACATCGCCCAGGCCCGCCAGATCGGTGTGCAGGGCGTGCCCTTCTTCGTCTTCGACGGTCGGCTGGCCATCTCCGGGGCGCAGCCCGTCGAGGTGTTCACCCGGGCTCTGGAACAGATCGCGGCGGGTGAATGACCATGAGCGTGTGGCTGACCTCCGACCTGCACCTCGGGCACCAGTTCGTGGCCCGGCTGCGGGGTTTCGCGGACGTCGACGAGCACGACGACGCGGTGCTCACGGGTATCCGTGACCTGCCCGTCGGGGACCGGCTGTGGATCCTCGGGGACCTCTCGCGCGGTTCCTCGGAGGAGGAACGCCGCGCGCTGCAGCTGCTGAAGGTCCACGGCGCCCACCTGGAGATGCACCTCATCCCGGGCAACCACGACTCCTGCCACCCGATCCACCGTTCGGCGCACAAGACGCAGCGGATGTTCCTCGAGGTGTTCCACTCGGTGCAGGCGTACCAGAAGCTCAAGTGGGAGGGCCGCAACGTTTACCTCAACCACTTCCCGCGCCCCGGCATGGACCATCCGGGCATGCCCTCGCGGCACGATGAGGTGCGCCTGGAGACCGACTGGATCGTCCACGGGCACCTGCACTCCTCCGACCCGGACACGGGGGAGGGACTGGTCGACGTCGGCCAGGACGCGTGGGGGATGAAGCCGGCCCGTCAGGACGCCGTGCAGCGGATCCTGTTCAGCTGAGCCGGTCGGCGACGGCCTGGATGTCGCCGATGGGCAGACGTGTGTCGGGCTGGGCGTTGCACCGGTCGAGCAGCGCGTAGCCCGCGTTCTGCAGGGCGAGGTGCTCGTTCCAGCGGGCGGCGGCCGTCTCCGGGAGGTTGGCGGCCAGCGACTGGGCAGCGCGTCGCTCGCCGAGCAGCTCGAACTGCAGGTCCCGGCGCTGTGCGAGGGCCCGGTCGGGGGTGTCCGCCAGCAGGGCACCGAGCAGCGTCATCATCGCCTCGCGGCTGCGCTGCATGAGGCGGGCGTGGTGCTCGGAGTCACGCAGACCGATCCACAGCAGGGGCACGGCGAAGAGCACCGAGAGCAGCACCTCGATGGTGCGGGAGATGATCGTCTCGCCGAGCGGCAGCGCCAGCGCGTTGCCCATCATCAGCGCCAGGGGAGTGGTGAAGATGACGCACAGGACGTAGTTGCGCACCACGAAGATCTCGGCGAAGAACTGGCACACCGCCAGCGCGAGCAGCAGCCCCCACAGGTTGAGTTCGAGCAGGTGCAGGGCGGTGAACAGGCCGATGCCCAGCACGGAGCCGAGGAGCCGGTGGAGTCCGCGGATGGTGCCGGGCAGCCGCTCCGGGCCCCACTGCAGGATGAGCAGCGCGGACACGACCGCCCAGTCGGGGCGGTCGAATCCCAGCGCGATGCCCACCACCCCGGCCGCCAGGGCCGCGGCGAAGACCTTCCAGGCGGTCGTCGTCGCGTGGCTGTGCTGGTGGAGTGAACCGTAGAGGCGGTAGCTCAGGGACGGCCGCGTGTGCGGGATCGCCGTCCGCGTCAGGTCGAGGAAGTTGGGGGTGTCGGTCAGGTCCTCGGGGTCGTCGGGCGGGGTGTTGAGGGCCGCGAGCCGCCGGTGCGCGGTGAGCGTCCGGTGGACGAGGTCGCCGCGGGATTCGTCGATGATGCGTCCGGCGCGGATCACGCCGGCGTCGGCGAGCATGTTCCAGGCGTTGGACAGGGCGGTGCGTGCCTGGTGCAGCTTCGCGACGCTCGCCTCCCCCTCCGCGAAGTCCTCCACCGCCTTCTCCAGCGTGTCCACCGCCTGGTGCTCCGCCTTCCGGCCGGAGATCATGCCGAGGATGATGCCGCTCACCGCGCCGACGCTCGCCCAGGCACCGACCTCGAGGGGGTTGAGACCGAGGCGGGCGACCATCGTCGCGCCGCCGGTGACCATGATGATGAAGAAGCTGCCCGGGGGAGGCAGGCGCAGCGCGTTCTGCACGAAGGCGCCGAGGGCGGCGGCGCTCGCCGTGAACAGGGCGGCGAGCAGCAGCCACCAGCGGCCGCCCTGCCCCCACACCACCGAACCGACGAAGGCGCCGGCCACGGTGCCCGTCACCAGCAGCAGCCCGGCGATGCCCATGACGCGCCAGCGGGTGCGCACGGGGTGTCCCTCGCCGTAGATGACGGCGAAGCCGCCGGCGGCGATGAGGAGCATCTCGGCGTCATAGCCGAGGAGCAGGGCGACCGAGCCGGGCAGCGCGAGGGCGAGGGCGGCGCGCAGCGCGCCGGGCCAGCGGGTGCCGGGGGAGTGCACGGCGGTGAACAGGTCCCAGAAGCCGGGGCGCGGGGGCAGGGGCTCATGCATGGTGGGTGTCGATCCTCTCTGCGACGGCCTGGATGTCGCCGATGGGCAGGCGGATGCCGCCGTGGGCCTCGCAGTAGTCGAGGAGTGCGTAGCCGGCGCGCTGCAGCCCGAGGTGTTCGTTCCAGCGTTCCGCGGCGGTGTCGGGGTTGTTGCGGGCCAGGGACTGGGCGGCGCGACGTTCGCTGAGCAGCTCGTACTGCAGGTCGCGGCGCAGCTCGAGGGTCTCGTCCGGGGTGGCGGTGAGCAGCGCGCCGAGCAGGGAGCTCATGGCGCGGCGGCAGCGCTGCTGCAGGCGCAGGTGGTGGGCGGGTTGGGCGTTCGGGCGGTAGAGCCACAGCAGGATGAGGGCGAAGACGACGGAGAAGACGATCTCGATGACGCGTTCGCTCATCGTCACGTCGAGGTCGATGTCGAGGGCACCGCCGAGCATGAGGGCGACCGGGGTGGTGAAGATGACGGTCAGCGCGTAGTTGCGGGTGACGAAGATCTCGGCGAAGAACAGGCACACCGACAGTGCGAGCATGAGTGTCCACCCGGCAACGTCGAGAAGGTGCAGTGCGCCGAAGAGGAACACACCGAGGATCGACCCCAGGAGGCGGTGCACGCCGCGGACGGTGCCGGGGATGCGGTCCGGTCCCCACTGCAGGATGAGCAGCGCCGAGACGATCGCCCAGTCGGGGCGGCTGAAGCCGAGGGCGATGCTGGTGACGCCCGCCCCGAGGCACGCGAGCACGACCCGCGAGGCGGTCATCATGGCGTGGCTGTCGGGGTGGACTGAGCGGTACAGGCGGTAGCTTATCGACGGCCGCGTGTGCGGCACCCGCGCCCGGTCCACGTCGACGAGGTTCTTGTTGTCGGAGATCTCGTCGACCGCCCGGCTGTCGGTGCCCGCGAGCTTGAGCTGGGCCGCCAGGGTGCGTTCCGCCAGTCCGGAGGTGTCGATGATGCGGCCGGAGTGGATGGCGCCGGCGTCGGTGAGGATGAACCAGGCGTTGGTCAGGGCGGTCTGGGCCTGGTGCAGCTTCGCGACGCTCATGTCACCGTCGATGTCCGCCACCGTCTCCTCGAGGACCCGCACGGCCCGCTGCTCCGGCCCGTGCGGGTTGAGCAGGGCCGGGGCCATGCCGACGAGAAGGGAACTGAGCACGCCGACCCCCGCCCAGGCGCCGACCTCCACCGGGTTGAGCCCCAGCCGGTGGGTCATCGTCGAGGCGCCCGCGACCAGCAGGATGAACCACGGTCCCGGCGGCGGCAGCCGGAGTGCGTTGGCGGTGAACACACCGAATCCGGCGATCGTCGTGGTGAACAGGACGGTGAGCAGCAGCCACCAGTGGGTCGCGCCGGCGTCGATCTGCCCCCACACCACGGTGCCCACGAAAGCGCCGGCCATCGCCCCCGTGATGAAGAAGGCACCGGCCGTGAGCAGCACCTTCCAGCGGGCGCGGTAGGCGTAGCCCTCGCCGTGGATGACGGTGAAGGAGCCGGCGGCGATGAGCAGCAGTTCCGCCTCGAGTCCGAGGAGCAGGGCGAAGACGCCCGGCAGTCCCATCGCCAGCCCGGCGCGCAGCGCACCCGGCCAGCGGGGGCCGGGGGCGTGGAAGGCGGTGAACAGCTGCCACGGGCTGGGCCTCGGGGGGAGCGTCTCGATCATGTGAATCAGGATAGACCGTGACTGTAGTGAACAGAACTGTCTGCAAAACTAGACAGGATGGTTTGAGGTGGTGTACCTTTCGGTTCAACAAACAAACGTCACATGAAAGGCGGATCCATGATCCTCACCGGTCTGGCCGTGGGAGCAGTCCTCGGCATCGTCATGCAGCGCGGGCGGTTCTGTGTCACCGGCATGCTCCGCGACATCTTCCTGCAGAAGTCCTGGCGCACCATCGTCGCGCTGTTCATCGTCATCTCGGTGCACGCCCTCGGCGTCGCCGCGCTGACCAGCGCAGGCGTCATCGCCCCGTCGGTGTCCAACTTCGCCCCGCTCGCGGTCATCCTCGGCGGCTTCGTCTTCGGCCTGGGCATCATCCTGGCCGGCGGCTGCGCCTCGGGAACCTGGTTCCGCTCCGCGGAGGGCCTCATCGGCTCGTGGATCGCGCTCATCTTCTACGCCCTGTCCGCCTCCGCGATGCAGACCGGTGCCCTCAACTGGCTCAACGTCGGCATGAAGTCGGTCAACACCGAGCTGACCACGCTGCCCGCCACCTTCGGCGTCTCCGCCTGGTTCTTCGCCGTCCCGCTGGCCATCGGCACCGCCCTGGCGGCCCGCCACTTCCTGTCCACCGAGAAGAAGGCAGCCACCCTGGACGTCCCCTTCTGGAAGCGCCCGCTGCACATCTACACCGCCGGTGCCCTGGTCGGCCTCATCGGCGTCATCGCCTGGCCGCTGTCCGCCGCCGCCGGCCGTAACTCCGGCCTGGGCATCACCGGCCCGTCCGGCAACATCGCCAACTTCCTCGTCACCGGCAACGTCGAGCGCATCGACTGGGGCGTCATGCTCGTCCTCGGCCTGTTCATCGGCGCCTTCGCCGCCGCCCGCGCCACCGGCGAGTTCCGCCTCCGCGTCCCGGACGCCACCACCGCCACCCGCGCCGTCGTCGGCGGCGTCATGATGGGTGTCGGCGCCGCCCTGGCCGGTGGCTGCACCGTCGGCAACGGCATGGTCCAGACCGCACTGTTCAGCTACCAGGGCTGGATCGCCCTGTTCTTCATCGCCCTCGGCGTCGGCGCCGGCGCGAAGATCTGGCTGAAGCCGGCCGCCGCCCCGGTCCGCTCCGCCGAGGACGAGGTCCTCTCCACCCCCGCCCCGGTCTTCACCCCGGGCTTCCAGGTCGCCACCGGTGCCGTCGCCCTCAAGACCGCCCCGCGCGTGACCAAGGCCCGGCCCATCGCCGAGGGCCGCTACGCCCTCGACCAGATGGGTGCCGTCTGCCCGTTCCCGCTCATCGAGACCAAGGACGTCCTCAACACCCTCAACCAGGGTGAGGAGCTCGTCATCGACTTCGACTGCACCCAGGGCACCGAGACCATCCCGCAGTGGGCAGCCGAGAACGGCCACGACGTCACCGACTTCCACGCCACCGGCGACGCCTCCTGGCAGATCACCATCAGGAAGGGCTGACGGTCACCGTCATCGCCAGGGTGAGTTCCTCATCCGCAGGCAGCGTCACACCCCGCAGGTCCGCTCCGAGGACCGCGGGCTCGACGCACACGAACTGACTCCACTCCCCGGGGCCGACATCCTGCATGTCGGCCTCTCCTGGATTCCAGACCACGATCGAGTCCGCGCCCTCGGAGGCGACGGTGAGGGTGCGCCGGCCGTCGTCGACAAGCACCTCCCGTGGGGAGTGGAAGATGCGGTCGAAGGGGGCGTCGACACGCACCTCACCGTCCTGGACGGATTCCGTGCCCGTGAAGCGGTCGGTGACGGGGGCGCCGTCGAGGCCGCGCAGGCGCACGGTGCGGACGTCGTCGATGAGGAAGTAGGGGTGGAACCCCGCCTGCACGACCCGGTCCGCGCCGGAGTCATTGCGCATGGTCAGGGCGATGCGCAGGCCGTCGGGCAGCTCGTGGCCGATGAGGGTGAGGTGCAGGCCGTCATTGACCAGCGTCGCGTCGAAACCCCGCGAATCCGTGGTCACCCGCCAGTCGGAGGTGCGCGCCCAGCCGTGGCGTGGGGCGTCGGGGAGAAGGTCCGCGAAGGCCGGCGCAATGACGGGGATGCCGCCGCGGATGGGGAAACCGGTGGTGGAGGAGAGGTAGAACAGCTCCCCGAGATCCGTGTCGGTGCTGGTCACATGGGCTCCGGCGGGGCTGATGCAGATCCGGCCGGCGGTCAACAGGTCATCCATACCCTCTAAACTAGGTGCAATGTACAGCTCCGTCACCGTCCGCGACCACACCCTCACCGTCCCCTGGTACGAGGGCGAGACAATCGAGGTGTTCTGCCGCGAGCTGTCCCGCGATGACACCCTGCCGCCGCTGATCTTCCTCCAGGGCGGCCCCGGCCACCCCGCCCGCCCCTCGTCCGAGGGCTGGCTCGCGGAGGCGCTCACCGACCACCGCGTGTTCCTCCTCGACCAGCGCGGCACCGGCCGCTCCACCCGCATCGACCGCCACGGCGACCCCTCGCTTCTCGACGCCACCCATCTCGCCCACCTCCGCGCCAGCGACATCGTCGCCGACGCCGAGGCATTCCGCGAACACCTGGGCATCGAGCGCTGGGACGTGCTCGGCCAGTCCTTCGGCGGCTTCTGCATCACCACCTACCTCTCGCAGCACCCCGACGCGATCCGCTACGCCTACATCACCGGCGGCCTGGCCGGCTTCGGGCCCGCCGAGGAGATCTACCGGGCCACCTTTGCGGCGCTGCAGCGTCGCCACGAACGCTTCCACGACCTCGTGCCCTTCGCCGACGGACGCATCCGCGAGATCTGCCACCACCTCGACAACTCCGACGAACGCCTCCCCACCGGCGAAAGACTCTCTTCCCGCCGCTTCCGCACCATCGGCATCGAACTCGGGCGGGCCGCGGGCTTCGAGAACCTCGCCATGCTTCTCGACGCCCCCTTCCACCACCTCCGCGGCGAGAAACGACTCCGCGGCGACACCCTCGCGGAACTGTCCACCCGACTCTCCTTCGAGTCCGCCCCGCTCTACGCCGCCATCCACGAGACGATCTACCCGGGCGTGTCCGACTGGGCGGCCCACCGCGTCCGCGAGGAGATCGACGGCTTCGGGGAACACCTCGACCCCGTCCGCGCCTCCCGCTTCTACCTCACCGGCGAACACATCTTCCCCTGGCAGTTCGAGGAGGACCCCGCCCTCCACGCCTTCCGCCCCGCGGCGGAGGACCTCGCCGCACGCGACTGGGCCCCGCAGTACGACGCGGCCGTGCTCGGGGAGACCTCAGCCGTCTGCGCGGCAGCCGTCTACCGCGACGACATCTTCGTCCCCCGCGAACTCTCCCTGGAGACCGCCACCCACTTCCGTGACCTGCGCGTCTGGGAGAGCTCCGACCACCAGCACGACGGACTGCGTACCGACGGAGCCGCCATCTTCCGCCGCCTGCACAGCATGGTGCGGGAATAGATGCGGGCTGCGGGTGTTGACATGGGCTACAGTGAATCCACTGATATCGCGTCGACCGAGAAGGTGCGGTGAAATCATGCAGGACAACCGTGAGCATGTGACCCTGTCCACGACAGAGGTCGCCGAATTCGATCGACTGACCACCGAGCTCGGAGTCTTCGAGATCTCCGAGGAAAGGGTCCTCGACCCCGGGATCCTCACTCAGGTGTACGGGGGATGATGGCAGGACCGGGTGCGGTGTGCACCCGGTCCTTTACATATCGCCCACCTCCGGGAGTTCGTCCTCCGGGCCCGGATACGAGGTCTGCGCCCCGTGGCCGGTGACCACGAAGGCCCCTACACGGGCGGCATGTTCCGCTGCGGCGATGAGGTCATCTCCCGCGATGAGCCGGGCCACCAGGGCGCCGGCGAAGGCGTCCCCGGCGCCCACGGTGTCCACCGGAGTGACCCGTGGCGTCGGGACCGGGGTGAGCCCGTCCCCGTCTCCCACCAGCGCCCCGCGGGCGCCGAGGGTGAGGACGACGGTGGGGAAGCCGGCGTCGAGAAGCGCGCGGGCGAGGACCTCCGGGTCGTCGGTGGTGACCCCGGCGTCGAGCATCTCGAGGATCAGTCCGGCCTCGTGTTCGTTGGCCATGAGAGGGTCGGCGCGGAGCAGGGCGGCGGGCTCGACCTCGATGACGGGCGCGAGGTTGACCACGACCCGGCCCGTGGTCAGGCGTACGGCGGCGGCGAACCCGTCGGCGGGGATCTCGCCCTGCAGGAGGACCACCTCGGCACCGGCGATGAGATCGGCGCAGGACTCCACGTAGGCGGCGTCGACGTGGGCATTCGCGCCGGGCACGACGACGATGGTGTTCTCCCCGTCCTCGGAGACGGTGATCACGGCCAGACCGGTGACATCATTGACGGTGGCCACGGCGGACATGTCCACCCCGGAGCTGCGGAGGATGTCCGTGGCCGGCTCCGCATAGGGGTCCTCACCGACTGCACCGACCATCGCGACGTCCGCGCCCTGCAACGCAGCCGCGACAGCCTGGTTCGCACCCTTGCCGCCCGCGGTCACCGTGCCGCCCGACCCGAGCAGGGTCTCTCCGGGGGAGGGGTGGCGGGCGACGCGGACCGTCAGATCAGCGTTGATCGAGCCGACGATGACAACTGCGCTGGTCATGCCCCCAACGTACACTCAAGGACATGACTCTTCGTGACCGCGCCCTCGGCGCCTGGTACGGCCAACTCATCGGTGACAGCCTCGGTGCGCTCGTCGAGTTCCTCGAACCGTGGCAGATCAGGCAGCAGTACCCCGACGGTGTCCGGGAGCTCGCTGCCGGTGGCCCCCACCGCATCGCCGCCGGCCAGCCGACCGACGACTCGGAGATGGCCCTCGCGTTGGCCCGTTCGATGGTCCGCAACGGGGGATACGACCGCGGGGACGTCCTGGCCTCCTACCGTCGCTGGCTCGACTCCCGCCCCTTCGACCGCGGCTCCACCATCAGCAACGCCCTGCGCGGTCACTTCAGCGAAGGGTCCGAGGCCAACGGCGCGCTCATGCGTATCTCCCCGGTCGCGATCGCCTATCACGCCGACCCGCGGCAGGCCGCGACGTTCGCGCGTACCGACGCCGCCCTGACCCACCCCAACTCCTACTGCCTCGACGTCAACGCACTGTGGACCGGTGCCCTGGCGCGGGTCATCCACGACGGTTCCGAGCCCGTCTTCGACCGCCCCGACCTCTACGACCCCGAGCCCGGCGACGTGTTCAGTCAGCAGGGCTGGGTCCGGCACGCGGTCACCCTCACCGTCCACGAGGCGGCGCAGGGCGACAGCTTCGAGGAGTCCCTGGTCCGCACCATCGGCCGCGGCGGTGACAGTGACACCAACGGTGCCATCGTCGGGGCCTTCCTCGGCGGCATGCACGGGGCCTCCGGGATCCCGCAGCGCTGGCGAGACGCCGTCGACAACTGCCGTCCGAATCACAACCGCCCCGCCGAGTACCATCCGAACGACGCGGAGGAGCTGGTCGACATGCTCCTCGCGGTCAACGCCGGTAGCGTGTGACGGCATGCTCATCCCAGAATGGATCGCCGCCGAGATCGCCGCGGGTCGCACCGAACTCCAGCAGCTTCTCGACACCGCCCCCTTCGACCGCGCCGCCGTCCGCACCGTCGCCGGCTCCGGTGACTTCCAGATCGTCGACGGCCACGTCCGTCTCTCCGACGTCCCGAGCCCCGGCACCTGGTTCCCCCAGCGTGAGCCCACCCTCCTCACCTCATGGTCCATGCCGCTGGAGGTCACCGAGGAACTGCTTTCCGACGCCCCCGTGCCCGTCCCCCTCGCCATCGGTTCCCTCGTGCAGGTGTACCGTCACGGGCATCGTTCACTCTCGTCCCGGCTCGGCCCCCAGGGTCTGGTCATGGACGACACCGAGATCCGCCTCGGCTCCATCTCCCGCTTCCTCCGCGACCTCGGCGCCGGGGTGGGTGACACCGTCCACCTCCACTTCAACACCAAGGGGAGATTCGACGTCTCCCTCTGAACAGCCACAGAATGAAACGACTCTTCTCAGCACTGCTCATCTCGCCGGAGGCGCACGAGCACCTCGTGCACGCCCTGCGCCCGATCCGGGAAAACAACCCCCGCGACCTGCGGTGGACCGATCCGGACAACTGGCACATCACCCTCAGCTTCCACGGGCTCATGCCCAATGACCACACCGACCTCCTGGACCACCTGGCGCAGGCCGCCGCCTCCTCCGGCCCCCTGGACCTCCACCTGCACGGTGCCGGCTCCTTCGGCCACCGCACCTTGTGGATGGGCGTCGGCGGTGACACCGCCCGGTTGAAGGCGCTCATGGCCGACGCCGCCTATGACCCGGAGAATCCTCCGCCGCCGCAGAAGCCGCACCTGACGATCGCCCGGACCCAGGAACGCTGGCTGGTCGGGGACCTGGTCCATGCGTTGCTGGTCTACGAGGGCCCGCGTTTCGTGTGCGATGAACTGGTCCTCGTGGAGTCGAAGCTCGGCGAGGGTCGTTCAGGTGGCCCCAGGTACGAGATCCTGGAGCGTGTCCGGCTGGGTTAGAAGGGCGGGGGATCGTCGTCAGGGGGAGGGGTGAACAGGCCGGCCCGTTTCTCCAGGTTGCGTCTGTCCTGGGAATCCTTCCGGACCCGTTCCCGTCGGTTGCCCATGCGTTGCCCGACGGTCTGCAGCCACCGACGTTCCTTGAGTGACAGCGGGCCGCGGGGTTCGGAGATCACATACGTCCCGTCCTCGTAGAGGAGATACTTCTCCCGTGTGTACGGGTCGATGATGTAGGTCATGCGCCCGTCGGTCTTCACGTTGTGGTGGGTCGGGCAGAAGGCGGCCATGTTGGCGGCGGTGGTGGGACCGCCGTCCGCGTGGTTGATGCGGTGCTCCATCTACGTGCGGTGGCCGGGGCAGGGGCAGTCCGCCTCCGAGCAGCCACCGTCGAAACCGATGATCACCGCCTTGATGTCCTCCGGGGTGGCGTAGCCCTTGACCACCTTGTCGTGGAGCTCGTCCATGTCCCGGATCTGCGTGGCCTTCGCCGCCAGTTCATCGGTGAAGGTGGGGTTGACGTAGCCGACGTCGGACATCCAGCCGGGGGCGTCCTCGATGTCGTGGGCGCGGTAGACGTTGAGGGTCACGGAGGTGGTCCCCTCGCCGCGCATGAGGTCGTTGAGAGCCTCGATGAGGCTCATGTTGTTCGCGGCGGCGTGCTTGCGCACACGGAGGTCGATCTCGAGGCCCGTGGCGGCATCCGACTCGATGTTGATGAAGGCCCGGTCACCCTCGAAACCGACCTCGAAGTGGTCCTTCGGGTCCGGCAGCGGATCGTCCTCCGCGGAGACCGACGTGTCCAGGGTCTGGATGATCGCGTTGAGCTTCTTCCTGATCTCGCCCGGGGTGGGCAGATTCTGGTTGGCCCGCGTGGGGGTGAGGAAGTCGGTGATCTCCGCGTCGATGACGGCCATGTGCTCGGTGACGGAGGCGTCGATCTTGTCCAGCACCCCGTCGATGGCCTTGAGCCGGCGGAGATCGAGATGGGTGAGGCGTCGCTGGAGGCGCTTCAGGTGCGGAAGTTCCTCCAGCCGCTGATGGGCGAAGATGGCGGAGGTGATGTAGCCGTCACCGTGTCCGGTGGACCGGCGCAGGCGGGCCAGGGTCAGCCGGAAATCCGCGTCGGCGGAGGGCAGTTCGCTCTGCCACATCTGGAAGTCCTCGCGTCGGGCGCGGGCGCCCCGGACGGCAGCCGGGTCGTGTGGATTGGACACGGAGTAGTAGACCGGGGGAGAGAAGAGCAGCTGAAGCCCGCTCTCGACCTCGGTCATCTCGATCTGTCCGGTACTCACGACCACCCCCCTTTCGCCCCTGTGTTCGAACTCCACTATAGAACACCCTATCGAACCCCGCAAGGGTCATCTCAGATCCGGGGTATCGCCGCGAGCAGGGAACGGGTGTACTCGTCCTGCGGATCCGCCCAGACCTCCTCGGTGGGGCCGTGCTCCACGATCCTTCCCTTGTGCATCACGGCGACGGTGGAGCACACCTCCCGCACCACGGACAGGTCGTGGGAGATGAAGACGAGGGTGAGTCCGTACTCGTCGACGAGACGGTCGAGAAGTTCGAGGACCTGGGCCCGGACGGAGACGTCGAGGGCGGAGACGGGCTCATCGGCGAGCAGGATCTCAGGCTTGCCGGCGACGGCACGGGCGATGGAGATGCGCTGACGCTGACCACCGGAGAACTGGTGCGGGTAGCGCTCGGCGGCGTCCGGCGGCAGGCCCACCTCCGCGAGCACCTCCAGCACCCGGCTCCGGTCGCCACCGCCCTCCGCGACGGAACGGCCGACACGGAGGCGGGGATTGAGGGAGCTCTGGGGATCCTGGAAGACGACCTGCACGCCGGCGTCGACACGCACGGTGCCGCTGGTGGGGGAGTCGAGGCCGGCGAGCTGCCGGAGCAGCGTCGTCTTGCCGGAACCGGAACCCCCGACGACGCCGAGGCGTTCGCCGCGGTGGACGACCAGGGAGACGTCGTCAAGTGCCTTCGTGGAGCCATACTCACGGGTGACGTTGGTGAGCGTGAGAACCGGTGGGCCCACCTCGCGGACCTCGGCGGGTTCGCCGGGCAGGGAGGCGGCGACGAGACGCTGCGTGTACGGGTGCTCCGGGGCCCGGAGGACCTGTCTGGTGGTACCGGACTCGACCACCGCGCCCCCCGACATCACGAGCACCCGACGGCACATGCGGTTGATCACGCCGAGATCGTGGGTGATGAACAGCAGGGAGACGCCCAGCTCATCGACGAGGTGGTCGAGAAGGTCGAGGATCTGGTCCTGCACCGTGACATCGAGGGCGGTCGTCGGCTCGTCACAGATGAGCAGGTCCGGTTCCTGTGCCAGGGCCATCGCGATGAGCACACGCTGCCGCTGCCCGCCGGACAGCTCGTGCGGGTAGGCGTTCATGCGCGCCGGGTCGAGGGCGACCTGCTCGAAGAGGTCGGCGACATCCTCACGGTGCGCCGCCTCCTGCACCTGCTTACCGACGGTCATCAGCGGATCCAGCGCCGTCATCGGCTCCTGGAACACCATCGACATCACCTTGCCGCGCAGCGGCCGGATACGGCGGTCAGGCAGACCGATGAGTTCCTGTCCCTCGAGCACGACGGAACCGGTCGCCGAGAGACCACGCGGCAGCAGCCCCAAGATCGACAGCGCGGTGAGTGACTTGCCGGACCCGGACTCACCGATGAGGCCGACGCGTTCGCCGCGGCCCACCTCGAAGGTGATGCCGTCGAGAAGCCCGTCCCCGACGCGGAGATCAGTCACGGAGAGAATGCTCATCGTCGCCTCCGGGAGGGGTCGAGGACGTCACGGAGGCCGTCACCGAGCAGGTTGAAGCCGAGGACGGTCAGCGCGATCGCCAGCCCCGGCCACAGGGCCAGCTGCGGGGCCGAACCGAGGGAGGCCTGCGCGGACTGCAGCATGCGTCCCCACGAGGGGTCCGGCGGGGAGGTGCCCAGGCCGAGGAAACTCAGGGCCGCCTCCGCGAGGATCGCCAGGGCGAAGGCCACCGAGGCCTGCACGATGATGACGCCCGCGATGTTCGGCAGCACGTGCCGCTGCGCGATGACGATCCCCGGCACGCGGGAGACGCGGGCCGAGGCGATGTAGTCCTGTGTCATCACCTGCAGCGTGCCGGCGCGGGCCACACGCGCGAAGCCCGGGATACCGGCGATGCCGATCGCGATCATGGCGGTCAGCGTCGAGGCACCGAACGCCGCACCCGCGACGATGGCGAGCAGCAGCGCCGGGAAAGCCAGAGTGAGGTCCATGCCGCGCATGATGAGCGTCTCCGCCCACCCGCGGCGCATGCCCGCGAGGATGCCCAGAGGCACACCGATGAGCGCGGAGATGCCCACCGCGACGAGTCCCACGAAGAGCGTGATCTGCGCGCCCGACATGATGCGGGAGAACACGTCCCGGCCGTAGCGGTCGGTGCCCATGAGATGCTCCACGGAGGAACCGAGGAGCCGGTCGGCGGGGACGGCGTGGACGGGGTCGTAGGGGGTCCACACGAGGGAGACCAACGCGAGCAGCACCGTGCATCCGACGATGATCGCGCCGATCCAGCCGGAGAGTGGCAGCCTGTTCATGCGCTCCTCCTGAGACGGGGGTCGATGAGCCGGTAGGTGACGTCGACGATGAGGTTGACCGTGAGCGTGAACACGACGAGCAGCATGACGATGGTCTGCACCGCCGTCAGGTCACGCCGCGCGACGGAGTCGAGCAGCATCGACCCGAGCCCCGGGATGAGGAACACGCGCTCGATGACCACGGCGCCGACGATGAGCGAGGTCAGCTGCAGGCCCGCCACGGTGAGCACGGGCAGGGAGGCGTTGCGGAGCCCGTGTCTCCACAGGGCCTCCCTCACCGACGCCCCCGTGCTCCGCGCCGTCCGTATGTACTCCCGGTCGAGCACGTCGAGTACCGCGGAACGGACGTAGCGCGTGAGGATCGCCGCCTGCACCAGCGTCAGCGCGATGACCGGCAGGATGATGCGCTGCAGGAAACCGGGGAAGTCGGTGCCGGGCGGGATCCAGCCGTTGGCCGGCACCCAGCCCAGGTGCACCGCGAAGACGGTGACCAGCAGGATACCGGTGAGGAACGACGGGACCGCGATGCCGACCTGGGCGAGGGCGGAGACGACGCGGTCGTCGCGACGCGCCGCCCACATGCCCAACGGCAGCGCGATCACCAGGGACAGCAGCATGGCGAGCCCGCAGAGGATGAGGGAGACCTGCGCGCGGTCCACGATGAGCGGGGTGATGTCCTGCCGCGACGCCAGCGACACCCCGAAATCGCCGGTCAGCAGTCCCCGCACCCAGTCGAGGTACTGGACGGCCAGCGGCCGGTCGGTGCCCAGCTGCCTCGACAACGCCGCGACGGCCTCGTCGGTGGCGGTGACCCCGAGCGCGACGCGCGCCGGGTCGCCCGGGATGAGGCGCAGCAGCAGGAAGATCACCACCGACGCCAGCAGCAGGGACAGGATGAATCTGAGCAGAACGCGGGCGATCACTGCTTCTCCATTCCGGCCAGGGCCAGGGCGTCGGTGACCACGGTCGGGGTGACCCCGGTGACGCCGGGCGAGGTGACGACGATGTTGGGCAGGTTGAACACGGTCAGGGCCCCGGCGTCGGACATGATCGTCGCGACGGCCGCCTTCATGTGGTCCACCTGCTCCTCCACGGTGACGGCGGTGTCCGCGGCCAGCAGGGAAGCGCGGACCGACTCGCTGTCGTAGCCGAGGTAGTAGTTCGGGTTGCCGAACAGCGCCGGGATGTCGCGGGCCTCGACGTGGGCGATGATCGACATGTCGTAGTTCTTCGCCGTCATCACCTCCGCGAGCCACACCGCCGGGAACTCGACGGTCTCCAGCGTGACCTCGAAGCCGACGTCACGCAGCTGCGAGTAGAGCAGCTCCGAGATGTTCTGCGCGTAGGGCAGGGACGGCAGGGATATCGTGATCGCGGGGGTGCGGCCGGCGAGGAGTGTACGGGCGCGGTCGGGATCGTAGGGGGCGAAGTCCTCGCCGGTGAACCACGGGTCGGTCGGCGGGACGGGCGCGGCGCCGGTGTCGGTGGCCAGCCCCTCCCACACGACCTGGTTCACGGCCGCGCGGTCGACGGCGTGGAGGACCGCACGCCGCACATCGGGGTCATCGAAGGGGGCACGCCGGTTGTTCATGGAGACCACCACCTCACCGTTGGTGGTGCCGACCTCCACGTTGTACTTCTCCGGCAGGGTGTCCAGCAGCTCCGGGGCCTGCATCGCCCACACGAGGTCGATGTCGCCGGAGCGCAGGGCGTTGACCGCGGAGGTGGCGTCCGCGAAGTAGCGGATCGCGGCGTTCTCCTTCGCCGGCTCACCCCAGTAGTCCGGGTTGCGGGTGAAGGAGATCGACTCGCCCACGGCGAAACGCCCCAGCAGGTAGGGGCCGGTGCCGACCGGGGTGGTCGCGAGACGGTCCACCCCGGAGGGCGTCATCATCGCGCCCGTCAGCGTGCCCATCGACCACAGCCAGTGGTGGGAGGGGCGTGACAGGGTGACACGCAGGGTGTGTTCGTCGAGGGCCTCGACCTCCGAGACCACGTCCATCTGCGCCTTGAGGCCGTTGGTCCACGACCCCTGGACGTATTCGATGGAGAACTTCGCGGACTCCGCGTTGAAGGGGGAACCGTCGGAGAAGGTCACGTCCTCGCGCAGGCGGAAGGTGTAGACGGTGGCGTCGTCCGACACGTCCCACGAGGTGGCGAGGTGGGGGACGACGTCCCCGGCGGCGTCGATACGCACGAGCCCCTCGTAGACGTTGGACATGAGCGCCTGGGGGATGGCGGCGCCACCGGTGGTGGTGAAGTCGAGGGAGGCGGGGACACCCGTCGTACCGAGCACGAGGGTCTCCTGCTCCGCGACGCGACCGACCTGCGTGGCCGTCGATCCGGCTGAGCAGGCGGTCAGGAGGAGGACCGCTCCCAGAGCGGTCAGCAACCGGCTGGCGTTCATGATTCCGACGATACCCGCCGGTCCGGTCGAATCAGTCGACGGGCGAGAGGCGCGCGGAGGAGGGGGTGCCGCGGACCGTGTTGAGGCTGAGGGTGAGATTCTCGGCGAGGAAGAGATTGTCCGCGAAGAAGATGATCTGCCCGTACTGGTCCGACGCCGTCATGCGGATGCGCATCAGCGGATCACCGGGGCGGACGTCCAGGAGCTCCGCCTCCTCCTCGTCGGCGACGACCGCGTTGATGCAGCGCGAGAGGTTGTCCACGACGATGGCGCTGTCCGCGAGGTGCTCCATGATCGACGTCGCGTCGGTGTCCGCGTCGAGGATGTGCCGGCCGACGGGGACGGGGAAGTGGGTGCACTCGATGGCGAAGGGCCGGCGGTCGGCCAGTCGGAGGCGGCGCAGCGTGACCACGTGGTCCCCCGGGGAGAGCCGCAGGTGGCCGGCGATCGTCTCGTCGGCGGGCTGACGGGCCAGCAGGAGGGTGCGCTGCCCGGGGGTGAATCCGAAGTACCGCAGCCAGGCGCTGATCGAGATCGTGGAGTCGAAGTCGTTGTTGCCGGAGCGGGAGAGCACCGTGGAACGTCGACCGCGGCCCGTGGAGATCATGCCCTCGGTGCGCAGCAGCATCATCGCCTGGCGGACGGGGCCACGGGAGGAACCGAACTGCTCACACAGCTCGGCCTCCGAGGGAAGTTCGTCGCCGGTGTTGAGGCGACCGTTGTTGATCGCCTCGCGCAGGTGCTTGGCGATCTTCTGATAATGCTGTGGTGGCATTCGGATGATCCTTGCGGTTAGGGGACTAATTGTATTCCTGAAAACTGGTTTATTTCCAGATCAACCAATGGGGTTATAGGGGAACATTAGAACAATATGCCGAAAAATCAATCCATACGTCTGATGAGTTGTCAATGAGTTACCATGACAACTTGTGATACAGGTCCTGAGCGGTTTCGGGGTGGTCGTGGGGGTGATCGCCGTCGGCTGGATCTTCGGGCGCGCCCACCCGGAGGCCCGCCGGGGACTGGCCAATCTGGTCTATCTGGTGGCCACTCCCGCGCTGATCTTCGACATCCTCCTGCGCACGGACCCCCGCGACATATTTTCGGCGAATTTCCTCGTGATCGCCGGATCCGCCCTCCTTGCCGGGGCACTCGGTTTCCTCGCGTTCCGCGTACGCGGACGCAGCTCCCCCGACAGCCTCATCGGCATGCTCGCGTCCTCCTACGCGAACGCGGGCAACCTCGGTGTCCCGCTGGCTGTCTACATACTTGACGACGCCGCCGTGGTCATCCCCGTCATCCTCTTCCAGGTCGCGTTCTACGCCCCCTTCACGCTCACCACACTCGACATGCTCCACCGCTCGAGGCAGTCGACACTGCTGCGGAACATGGTGGCCTCGTTCCGGAATCCCATGCTGCTGGCCGCGGTGGCGGGACTGCTCATCGGCTTCCTGCACATCCCCGTGCCGGAGATCGTGCGCGAGTCGGTCGCCCTCCTCGCGGGGGCCTCGGTGCCGGTCGCGCTCATGGTGTTCGGCATGTCGCTGGTGGGTGCCCGGGTGGTCCTCAGCGGGGACGTGCTCATCGCGGTGGTGCTGAAGAACCTGGTCCAGCCGGTGCTGTCGGGGCTGCTCGCCCATTACGTCTTCGGTCTGGAGGGGACGGCGCTGCTCTCGCTGGTGGTGCTCGGCGCGCTGCCCACCGCACAGAACGTGCTCACCTACGCGCTGCGTTTCCGCACCAACGAGGCCCTGGCCCGGGACGTCGGCGTGGTGTCCACGCTCGTGTCGTTCCCGGTACTTGTCGTGGTGACGGTTCTGCTTGGGTAACATCACCGCCATCATGGACACCATCACGCTGCGGTCCGCACCCCGACACCTGGCCACGAGCCGGGCCGTCGGTGTCTTCGTGGCGTTCTTCGTCCTGCTGGTGCCCGTCCTGCTGGTGCTGCTCAACTCCGCCCGCACCTCACCGTGGCCGGAACTGCACCTCATCGCCGCCGCCGCCCCCGCGGCGGGGCTCCTGTCGGCGGTGATCATGCTGGTCATCAGGCTGCGGCGCCGCTCCCGGCCCGTCCTGCTCATCGACGACCACGTGACCCTCCCCGCCACCGGCGTCCGCTTCCCCCTCGACAGGCTGGACCACCTCCAGCTCTACACCCGCCACGGGGTGCCCCGCCTGGTGCTGCTGCCGGGGCACATCCCGGAACGCATGCCCTCCCGTGCCGTCGCCCCCTACACGGTGACCTTCCCGGAGGGGGCGAACTACCTGCCCTATGAACTCGTGGACCTCCTGCGGGGGAGGGCGGGGGACGTGGGTGTCGACAAGCTGGGGACCGTCTAGAGCTCCCAGGCCTCCGCGAGGATCTCCATGCCGCGGTTCGTCTCCGCCTCGGAGAGACCCTGCAGGGAGATCATGAGCTCATCCGCCTGGGCGGTCCGGGTGAAACCGTCGAGGTAGTCGCGGACCTGCTCACCGGTGCCGACGGCGGTGTAACGCAGCATGTCGATGATCTGGCGGCCCTGGTGGGACTCGATGATCTGGTCGAGCTGCTCATCGGTCAGGTGACGGCCCCGGCCGGCCATCGCCTTCACCCGCTGACGGCGGACACCCTCGAGCTGACGGACGGCATCGGCCTCGGTGTCCGAGGCGACGACGTTGACCGCCGCGATGACGTAGGGCTCGGAGAGCTTCTCGGAGGGCTGGAAATTCTCCCGGTACGTCGCCACCGCGTGCTCCAGGTGGGTCGGTGCGAAGTGGGAGGCGAAGGAGTAGGGCAGGCCGAGCTGCGCGGCGAGCGTCGCACCGTAGAGCGAGGAACCCAGGATGTAGAGCGGCACGTTGGTGCCGACACCCGGGATGGCGTCCACCCCCGGGATCCTGGAACGGCCGGCCAGGTAACCCTCGAGCTCCATGACGTCCTGCGGGAAGTGTTCCGCTGCGTTGGGGGAGCGGCGCAGCGCCCGGCCGAGCGTGTTCATGTCGGTGCCCGGCGCGCGTCCCAGACCCAGGTCGATGCGGTCGGGGTAGAGCTCCGCGAGGGTGCCGAACTGCTCCGCGATGACGTAGGGGGAGTGGTTCGGCAGCATCACGCCGCCGGAACCGAGCCGGATCTTCTCCGTGTGCGCACCGACGTGGGCGATGAGCACCGCCGGGGCGGAGGAGGCGATGTACGGCATGTTGTGGTGCTCGGCGTACCAGATCCGGCGGTAGCCCAGCCGTTCCGCCTTCTGCGCCATGTCCACGGACCGCCTCATGGAGTCGCGGGCGGTCTCACCAGGGTAGATGTGGCAGAAATCGATGAGGGACAGCGGGATACGCACGGGTCACCTTCCGGTCGGGGATTCGTCACCCACCGAGGATACGCTTCACCGCCGCCAGTGGGATGTGCACCCAGTCCGGGCGGTTGTCCGACTCGTAGACCACCTCGTAGAGCGCCTTGTCCAGGACATAGGCGTCGAGCAGGCGGGACCGCCCGATCCCGTAGCCCTCGAGGAAGGCGTCGCCGGCCGCCTCCGCCCACTCCGGGGAGGCCCCGGCGACGTGCGCGGCGTAGTCGAGGGAACGCAGGACACCCGCGACGTCACGCAGCGGCGAGTCGGGGCGCCGACGCTCGGCGAGGGGACGGGCGGGCTCGCCCTCGAAGTCGATGAGCACGTACGTGTCCGGTGTCCGCAGCACCTGACCCAGGTGCAGGTCACCGTGCACGCGCTGCACGGGCACCTCGTCGTCGAGGGAGTCGTAGACCGCGCGGGCGGCGTCCGCGAACTCCCCGAGGACCGGGGCGGTGTCCAGCAGATCCCCCAGGACAGGCTTCCCGACGCCCACCTCGAAGGCCCCCGCCAACGCCTCATGGACGGCCCGCGTCGCCTCACCCAGCAGGGAGGCCTCGGCCCCGAAGGGCGCGTTGTGGGTGGCGAAACCGAGGGCGTAGCGCCAGCCGTCGTCGGCGTCGGGAACGAAGTCCTGCACCATCGCCAGGGTGTGCTCCCGCCCGTCGATCGTGTCGGTGACCCAGCCGCGGACCGGGGCGACGTGCGGGCAGTCCGCGATCTGCGAGAGCAGCTCGACATCCGGATTCAGCCCGGCCTCCAGGCGGCGGAAGACCTTCACCATCTGGTCGCCGACGATGAGGGAGGTGTTGGACTGCTCACCGTCGATCGCCTTCGCCTCCCCCTGCGGCAGGTCGTGCGCGCGCAGGTAGAGCTCGGGGGAGGTAGCGAGGATGTCCTGCCCGGTGTCGTCGACAAGCACCTGGTACAGGTGCCTCCCGTTGACGCGGAGGATGAGCAGACGGGCGTCCCCCGCCGGAGTCTCGGAGACCACCTCGACCTTGTCGACGGGCTCGGACTTGGCGCCGTAGAAGCGGGCGTCGAGAAGCATGCGTGCCAGATCCATGATCACTCCCCGGAGATGTCGAACCAGAAGTACGCGTGGGGCGCGAGGGTGACCACCCACGGGTACTGGCGGATCGGCGGGAAGGACTCACCACCGGAGAGCTCACGCGGGGTGACCCCGGAGAACTCGGACAGGTCCAGCGACACCGCCTGCGGACGGTCCGAGAGGTTGTTGACGCACAGGATCGTCTCACCCTTGTACTCACGCAGGAAGGTGAGCACCGCCTCGTTCTCGGACGGGACCTCACGGTAGGTGCCCCGGCCGAAGGCCTTGTACTGCTGCCGCACCTTGATCTGGCTGCGCACCCAGTGGAGCAGCGAGTTGTCGCGCTTCATCGAGTTCTCGACGTTGACCGTCTGGAAGCCGTACTGGTCGTTCTGGATCGCCGGCAGGTACAGACGCTCCGGCTCCGCCCGGGAGAAACCGCCGTTGCGGTCGTTGGACCACTGCATCGGGGTACGCACGCCGTCACGGTCGTAGAGCCAGATGTTGTCGCCCATGCCGATCTCGTCGCCGTAGTAGAGCACCGGCGAACCCGGCAGCGACAGCAGCAGACCGTGGACCAGCTCCAGCTTGTTGCGGTCGCCTCCGAGCAGCGGCGCCAGACGGCGGCGGATACCCACGTTCGCACGCATCCGCGGCTCACGCGCGAAGTGCTTGTACATGTAGGCGCGCTCCTCCTCGGTGACCATCTCGAGCGTCAGCTCATCGTGGTTACGCAGGAAGATGCCCCACTGGGCGGTCTCGGGGATCGGCGGGGTGTCCGCCAGGATCTCGGAGATCGGGTTGCGTGACTGCTGGTGCACACCCATGAAGATCCGCGGCATGACCGGGAAGTGGAAGGCCATGTGGCACTCATCGCCCAGCTCCGGCTCACCGAAGTACTCGACGACGTCATCGGGCAGCTGATTCGCCTCGGCCAGCAGGACACGGCCGGGGTACTCGTCGTCGATGACGCCGCGGACCTGCTTGAGGAACTCGTGCGTCTCCGGCAGGTTCTCGCAGTTCGTGCCCTCCCGCTCGTAGAGGTAGGGGACCGCGTCGAGGCGGAAACCGTCCAGACCCAGGTCCAGCCAGAAACGCATGACGTCGAGCATCGCGGCACGCACCGGCGGGTGGTCGTAGTTGAGGTCCGGCTGGTGGGAGAAGAAACGGTGCCAGAAGTACTGCTTGCGCACCGGGTCCCAGGTCCAGTTGGACTCCTCCGTGTCGATGAAGATGATGCGCGCCTCGGAGTACTCGGACGGGTCATCGCTCCACACGTAGAAGTCACCGTAGGGGCCCTCGGGGTCGCGGCGGGACTCCTGGAACCAGGCGTGGGAGTCGGAGGTGTGGTTCATCACCAGGTCGGTGATGACACGGATGCCACGCTTGTGGGCCTCGTCCATGAGCTCGACGAAGTCGTCGACCGTGCCGAACTCCGGCAGCACCTCACGGAAGTTGCGGATGTCGTAGCCGCCGTCGCGCAGCGGGGAATCGTAGAAGGGCGGCAGCCACAGGCAGTCCACACCCAGCCACTGCAGGTAGTCGAGCTTCTCCGTCACGCCCCGGAGGCTGCCGGAACCGGTGCCCTCCGGATCGTAGAAGGCACGCACCAGCACCTCGTAGAACACGGCGTCCTTGTACCACTCCGGCTCGGGGCGCTCCCAGGGGGCGTCACCGGGGGCCGGGGTCGGGGTCTCGAACTGCTCGGACTCCGGTTCAACCAGGTAACCCTGGGAATCGGTGCGGGGCTGCGCCGCGGGCTTCTCCGGCTCGGAACCGACCCCCAGGGGGCCCATGGACAGGCCGGGACCCTGGGGTCCGGTCGTGGCGGACGGGTCGTCGTATCGCTCGTCAGTCATGAAATCCAGGGTAGGGAAATCACCGGGCGAATGCAGACTCCAACCGGTCGCAGGCCTCCTCGAGGATCTCCCGGGACGTGGCGAAGTTCAGCCGCGCGTGGTGCAGACCACCCGGACCGAAGGCGATGCCGTCATTGAAGGCGACCCGGGCGTTCTCCCGCAGCCAGATGGCCGGACGCTCCAGATGACCGATGGAGGTCCCCGAGAAGTCCATCCACATGAGGTAGGTGGCGGCCGGGCTGATCACCTTCAGCCCCGGCACCCGGCGGGGGAGCTCCTCGGCCAGCCAGTCACGGTTCTCCCGCAGGTAGGCGACCTGCTCCTCGAGGCAGTCACCGCCCTCCCGGTAGCAGGCGATCGCCGCCCAGATACCGAGGGTCGAGGTGCCGTCCCTGGCAACCCCCGTCATGGAGTTCCACGTGTCCATGTCCGCCGGGTTGGAGAAGATGATCTGCGCGCACTTGAGGCCCGCGATGTTCCACGCCTTCGACGTGGCGGTGACGGTGACGCACACCTTCGCGGCGGTCTCACTGACACCGGCGGCACACACGTGGGTGCCGTCGAAGACGAGCGGGGCGTGGATCTCGTCGACGAGCACGCGGGCGTCGTAACGGTCCGCGAGATCGCACAGTTCACGCAGGAACTCCTCGTCGAACGTGTACCCCAGGGGGTTGTTCGGGGCGCACAGCAGGATTGAGCCGGCACCCGCCGCGAACTGCTTCTCGACGTCCCCCAGGTCGATGCCCCCGTACGCGTCGATCTGGTGCATCGGGCGGCGGGTGGCCTCCGGCAGCTCCAGGAACGGCGGGTAGGCCGGCACCGGCACGATGACCCCCGAATCGGGGCGCGTCATGTATTCAATGGCGAGCGCCAGACCACGGACGACGTCGGGGACCGCGACGACGAGCTCCGGGTCGGGGCGCCAGCCGTAGCGCTCCGCATAGAAGTCGGAGACCGCCTGCGGCAGGTCGGAGGTCGCCGGGGTGTACCCGAAGGACTCCCGGTCGATGGCGTCCGCGATGGCCTGCTTCACGGGCGGGCAGGTGAAGAAGTCACTCTCCGCGATCCACAGGGGCAGGACATCATCGTCGTAGACCGTCCACTTACGGGTGCGACGGTCCTTGAGCTGATCGAGGGTGGGGAACTGCATGCCAGACAGGTTAGTCCTCTTCCCCGTCCTCCTCGTCCTCGTGGCCGTCGACGACGAGTCCGTAGCGCTTGAGACGGGCCCGGTCCGCGGCCGAGGAGGACGCCGTGAGCTGCAGGAGTTCCGCGTAGATGCCACCCGAGGCGGCCAGCTGGTCCGGTGAACCTATTTCATCGACCACACCCTCGCGGAGCGTGACGATGGTGTCCACACCCGCGATCGTCGACAGACGGTGGGCGATGATGAGCGTCGTGCGGTTCTTCATCAGCTCGTCCAGACCCGCCTGGACGGCACGCTCGGCCTTGGTGTCGAGGGCGGAGGTGGCTTCGTCGAGAAGCAGGATCGGAGCGTCCTTGAGCATGGCGCGCGCGACGGCGACACGCTGCTTCTGACCACCCGACAGACGCAGACCCCGCTCACCGATGACGGTGTCGTAGCCGTCCGGGAAACGCATGATGAAGTCGTGCGCGTTGGCGCGGCGGGCGACCTCGACGATCTCCTCTTCGGTCGCGCCGGGCCGGCCGTAGGCGATGTTCTCGCGGATCGTGCCGGAGAACAGCGATGCCTCCTGGAACACCACGCCGACGCTGGCGCGCAGCTCCGCGGCGGACAAGTCACGGACATCCCGGCCGCAGACCTGCAGGGTGCCCTCCCCGATGCGGTACAGGCCCAGCAGCAGGTTGACCAGCGTGGACTTGCCGCCACCGGACTCGCCGACCAGGGCGATCTTCTCGCCCTCGCGGGCCTCGAAACTGACGTTCCGGATCACCGGCTCATCCTTGTTGTAGGCGAAGGTGACGTCGTCGAAACGGATGACCGGGGACTGCGAGGCCAGCGGCTGCACCGGGGTGAGGTCCAGGACGGGGACACCGGTGGCCTCCGTCGCGGCGATGAGCTCGGCGTTGGCGGTCGGCTCGAACTCCTCCTCCATGACCTTGAAGTAGTCCTTCGAACCGGCGATGGCACGCTGCGCGGCGTCGACGATCCAGCTCATCATGTGCACCGGCTGCTTCGCCATGTTCACCAGCTGGATGAGCATGACCATGTCACCCAGCGAGAAGTGGCCGTTGATCGTGCGGAAGAACAGCACCAGGTAGATGCCGAAGAAGATGAGGTTGAGCGCGGCACCACGGGCGGTGTCCATGAGGTGCCACCAGCTCGACTGCGGGCGCGTGATGTCGACGGTCTTCCCGTAACGACGCCCGAAGTCATCCAGCTCCCGCACCTCGGAGACGAAGGACTTGACCACCTTCACCTGGCCGATGACCTCCGCGAAACGACCGTTCGCCAGGTCGATCTGCTCGTTCTTCCTCCCCTCGAGCTTCTGCCAGCGTCGCGACGTCAACGTGGTCAGCCACATGTACACCGGGAACAGCAGGGCCAGCAGGATCGTCAGCGGCCAGTAGTACCAGGACGTGATCACCAGCACCGCGATCACCTGGATGAGCATGGGGAAGAAACTGTTGGAGAAGGACTGCAGGAACTGCGTGATCGACGTGATCGAACGGTCCAGACGCGCGATGACCGTACCCGTCACCTGGTTGTCGAAGTACTTCTGCGGCAACGCCAGCAGCTTCGCGTAGTAGCGGGTCGACAGGATCTGCCGCATCCGCATGGCCATGACATCGCCGATGTAACCGCCGATGTTGCCCATCGCGGTGTTGGCCAGGTCCGCCACGAGCAGCGCCACCGCCAACCACAGCAGAGTGGTCGTGACATCGGCGACCTGTACATCACCGTGGACCGCCGACACGATGGTGTCGGTCGCCTCACGGAGGATGAAGGGCGAGACCAGCGCCAGCGCCGCGGCCGCGGTGGAGATGACCACCACGCCGAGATAGTAGGGCCACAGCGCCGAGGCGCTGCGCAGGATGCGGGCGAGACTGTTCAACTTTTTCTGTTACTCCAAAACTTGTGGTGACGGCCGGGTTGCACACTACCCCGCGAGAACCGCTGGTTACACTGGTGCGGGAACATCATCCCGAACATCTTAGGCCGGACTGAAAGGGAGGCACCGTGTCACGACTCCGCCCCGCCCTCGCTCTGCTCGCCAGCTCTCTGCTCCTCACCGCCTGCTCCGCAGGCGCCGACGGCAACGGCAGCGACGAGTCCATCCACGTCTCCACCTCCGAGACACCGGTGGCCGCCGCCTCCCAGGTGGACCCCGTCCAGGCGGAGACCCTCCGCGGCAAGACCACCGACCCCGGCCTCAACGTCGACATGCGCTACCAGGGGGCCCGCAGCGGCAACACCGGCGGCAGCATCATCACGGTGCTGGTGACCAACCTCAACGACGAACCCCTCGCCGTCGACGCCCTCCCGCAGCCCACCCTGACCTACAACTCCGGGGGCGGCACCATGGTCGACGCCGACCCGGTCTCCGGCGACGACGCCGGCATGGCACTCGGCCTCGACCTGCCCCTCGGGGCCGGCGCCTCCACCAACGTCCGCTACGCCTTCAACGTCAGCCCCGGCAACCTCTGGGACGCGAAACTGCAGGTCGGCAACGTCATCTGGGAAGGCAACCTCAACTTCTAGGAAGTATTTCCACCCGGCAGGGAACCTTCGGCCCCTTTTCGGAGTCTAAGTGTGTCGGGTGCGGAAACCCTCCGCACCCCGACCACCACCAGAGGGGACCCCATGCCCGTCCGCCGATTCCTGCCCGTCGCCCTCGGCGCGTTTCTCACCGCCTGCTCGTCCACCCCGCTTATCGACGTCCCTCCGTCCCCCACACCCGAACCGACCCCGGTACTCGAG
>NZ_DUOE01000054.1 GCF_012838985.1 Corynebacterium sp.
AAACCCATAAGCGCCGAGAACACTCAGCGCGACTACGCCCTCGCTGCCTAAGTAGCGACCGCGTGTCTGTCAGACCGGGCTCGTTCCCGACCCGGACCCTGGCATCGACTAGGGAACTTGCCGTCCGACCGCGTCAGCGGGGTCGGGCGGGACACCTACCGCTGACTGGGCCCATCATCCGGAACGTGTTCGTCCGAGCCGGAGGGCCGAGCAGAGATCCAGCGCGAACTGCGCACGGAGAAGCCCTGGCGAGGTGACGAAGGACCCGGGTTCAATTCCCGGCAGCTCCACCGAGAAGGCGACAGGCTCCGCATCCCAGTGATGCGGAGCCTTCGTCGATTCCGGGACGTAGGGTGGGGTGGGTCCGGCAGCCCGGGGAGGATCGCGGTCGACGTGATCTGCGTCTCTGTGGTTGACGAGTCCCCGACCTCCCGCTATCCTATGTTGTAGATACGTCAACAAATTACCTTGAGACTTAAGGGGAGCACACCATGTCCAAGATCTCTGATGCCATCCTGCGCGGCGTGACCGGCGCCTTCATCGCCAACTCCGGCGTGGGCAAGATCGGCATGCCGGCCGAGTGCTCTGCTGGCGTCCAGCAGGCCGCCGCCTCCGGCATCCCGGCCCTGGCCAAGCTGCCGTCCGACAAGTTCGGCACCTGGCTCGGCTACGCGGAGACCGCCGTCGGCGCCTCCCTGCTGGCTCCGTTCGTCCCGAACAAGGTTGCCGGCGCAGCCCTGACCGCCTTCTCCGGTGGTCTGCTGTCCATGTACTTCCGTAACCCGGAGAACACCGAGGCCGACGGTATCCGTCCGTCCCAGGAGGGCATGGCCCTGTCCAAGGACGTATTCATGCTGGCCATCGGCCTGTCCCTGCTGACCAAGGGCAAGAACTAGTTCGAACCTTCAGGGCGCGGTGCGGGTGTAACCCGTACCGCGCCTTTTGTCGATTTGGGGGTCTTTCTGAAGGCCAGGGTATTCCCGGGACCTTGTTCGGGGTGTTCGTGTATAGCGGCTGGTCACGGCGATATCAGACCTCTGTGCCACGGAAGGGATGTGGTGTAGAACACCTTCTGCTGGCTAAGGTGGGCCAAAGCAAAACCCCGCTGACCTTGTGGTTTGGTGGGGTGCCTGCGGCCGGAACAGATTTACATCGCAAGATAGGGTTGCCTAACTTAGGCTAGCCTTGTAATGTTCTCGCGCAGGGTTCCCTGACCATCAACAGCCAGGACGCTGGTACACGAAACATCACCGACAAAGGACACTGCTGAACATCATGGCTCGCATCCGCCACACCCTCATCGCCGCAGTCGCCGCATCCGCGCTGCTGCTGTCCGCCTGCTCCGACGCCACCGACACCAGCTCGGCGACGAACGAGACCGCCACCACCGCGGCCGCCGACGCCGGCACCATCACCGTCGAGGACAACCACGGCACCCAGGAGATCGCCCTCCCCGTCGAGGCGATCGCGTCCACGGACAACCGCTCCTTCGAGATCCTCGACGCCTGGGGTATCGACCTCGTCGCCGCGCCGAAGCAGCTGGTCCCCTTCACCGTCGAGGGCTACAAGAACGACGACGACATCATCGACCTGGGCACCCACCGCGAGCCGAACCTCGAGGCACTGACCGCCGCGCAGCCGGACCTCATCGTCAACGGCCAGCGCTTCGCGCAGCACTACGACGCCATCA
>NZ_DUOE01000055.1 GCF_012838985.1 Corynebacterium sp.
ACGGCGATCCTCATCGCCGCCCTGTCCTTCGGTACCCAGGCTGCGGCCGCCGGGGGAGCGGACCTGGCGCAGGCGACGGCCGACGGTTCCCACACCGCCTTCATCGTCGCCGGCGTCATGGCCGTCCTCGTGCTGCTGGCCAGCCCCTTCGTGTCCAAGGTGGCTGAGGAACAGCAGGAGGAGGGCCAGGCCTTCTAGTCCCTCCGGGCCCACCGGAGAAAAAAGAGGCCTCCGGGAATTCCCGGAGGCCTCAACTGCTGGGTGCCTCCCCTAGAGGGCGGCGAAGTTCTGGGTGGCGTACACCGAGCCGTCGGAACTGGTGGCCCAGCCCACGCCCACGTGCGTGAAGTCCGGGTTCTCCACGTTGCGACGGTGCGACGGGGAGTTCAGCCACGCCTGCAGCATGTCACGCGCTGCGACGGACTGGTTGAAGGTGCCCACGTTCTCAGCGGCCTTGCGCCACGACGACGGGTAGTGGTTGACGTAGGACGGGTTGTGGCGCAGGTGACGCTGGCTCGCCATCGTCTCCGACCAGGACTGGGCCACGTTGTCGAGCATGTGGTGGCCCGACAGCGGAGCCAGGCCGCGGGACGCGCGGTAGACGTTGGTCTCGTGCAGAAGCGCGGCCTGGATGCCGGAATGGTCGGCCAGGGCGGCGTAGGGGCTCTGCGAAGAACCGGCGAGCGGGTTGGCTGTGGCGACGGCGGGCAGAGCGGACATGGCCAGCGACGCGGAGAGTGCGACGACGGCGATATTGCGGGTACGCGACATGAATACTCCTCGTTAGGCGTTTCGGCGATGTTAACAGAATGATAACGGGACGCGCGGTGGCGCGCCGCACAGTGGGATTCCGGGTTGTTCGCTAAAGGCGTACATTGCCCTGACCTGCAGGAACCCCACGGACCTGGCACCCTCGCGGGGAGAGTGCAAATAGAGGGGTGGTCGTGAGCGTTAGAGTGGGGGACAAGTTAGACACAAAGGTTAAGGGGTAAGCACATGTTCGAACGGTTCACAGACCGTGCGCGCCGCGTCATCGTCCTGGCGCAGGAGGAAGCACGGCTGCTCAATCACAATTACATCGGCACCGAGCACATCCTCCTCGGCCTTATCCATGAGGGCGAGGGTGTCGCCGCCAAGGCGCTCGAGTCGATGGGCATCTCCCTGGACGCCGTGCGCCAGGAGGTGGAGGAGATCATCGGTCAGGGCACCCAGCCCCACACCGGCCACATCCCCTTCACCCCGCGCGCCAAGAAGGTCCTCGAGCTCTCCCTGCGGGAGGGCCTCCAGATGGGCCACAAGTACATCGGCACCGAGTTCCTGCTGCTCGGCCTCATCCGTGAGGGTGAGGGCGTCGCAGCCCAGGTCCTGGTGAAGCTCGGCGCCGACCTGCCGCGCGTGCGTCAGCAGGTCATCCAGCTGCTCTCCGGTTACGAGGGCGGCCAGGGCGGCTCCCCGGAGAGCGCCCCGGAGTCCGGCGGCCCCGTCGGCGCCGGTGCGGCACGC
>NZ_DUOE01000056.1 GCF_012838985.1 Corynebacterium sp.
CGGGCCGTCGACGCCCTCGAGTCCGATCCCGCCCGCCCCTGGACGGTGGGGGAGATCGCGCAGGTCGCCGGCTGCAGTGTGCGCACGCTGCAGGGGGATTTCCGGGAGGAGTATGGCGTCGGGCCGGTCGAGTATCTGCGCGGCATCCGTTTGTCGGTCATCCACGATGAGTTGGTCGCCGCGGATCCCCGCACCGGCGTCACCGTCACCGACATCGCCCTGACCTGGGGAGTTTCCCATCTGGGGCGTTTTTCCTCGGCTTATCGGCGCCGCTTCGGGCAGACCCCGAGCGAGACGCTCCGGGAGTTGCCGGAGTAGGCCTGGCTGAAGTGCCGCCGCTGACATCCTCGCCGCGGTGCTTTGGGGGTGAGCTGGTGCTGCATGCGGTGATTCGATCCGGTGCGAATTCTCGTGGCCGGCGGACGGCGCGAGGGGCCTCTAGGGTCGGGTTAGCGCGGGCTTGATGTGGTCCCACGCGGGCTGGAGCTCCTGGTTGAACTGGATCCAGTTGTGGGCGCCACCCTCCTTGTAGTTGACCACGTGGTGGTCCATGCCGGCGGCCTGCATGGCGTCGTCGAGCTCCCGGGTGCAGGTGAGCACGCCGCGCTCCAGGAGGCCACCGACGGCGAGGGAGGTGATCTCGTAGTTCTCGTAGAAGGTCTGCTCCTCCTCGGTGAAGGTGCCGTCCGCGGCGGAGAGGTACACGGCCTGGCCGGCGAGGCCGGACGGGTCGAGGGCGGCGTCGTGGCGGATCCACTCCTCGGAACCGTAGGGGCCCCACATGTTCTCCAGCACGCCACCGCGGGAGGTGACGACGAAGCTGGCCATCTGGCGGCCCACCGGGCTCATGGGGGAGTAGCAGCCGGAGATGCCGAAGACACCGTCGAACATGACCGGGTTCGTGTTGGCGATCTGGACGGCGCCGTTGGCGCCCATGGACAGGCCGCCGATGCCGCGCTTGCCGTTGAAGTTGATGCCGTTGTCTGGGTCCTCGAGAACCTGGGGCAGTTCCTCGGTGAGGAAGGTCTCCCACATGTGCAGACCGAGGGTCGGGTCCTCGTTGACCCAGTCGGAGTAGTTGGAGGCCCGGGCCTGGGTCGGCAGGACGAGGGTGACGTTCTCGTTGGCGAACACCTCGCGGGCAGCGCCGACGCTCAGCCAGCCGTTGCCGCGCGGGGCATCGACACCGTCGAGCATGTAGAGCATCGGGGACTTAACCGAGCGGTCGGCGGCGTGCCAGATCTGCACCTCGACGTTGCGCTTCATGGAGGGGGAAGAGACGACCCAGCGCTCGAGGCGCTGGCCTTCGTCCTGGATCTCGACGAGTTCCACGTCGGTGATCGAGTCGTCGGTCGGCAGCGGGTAGTCGTCGTCGAACTCGCGCCACTGGTCCGGCAGGGGCCACTCGGAGGAGCCGACGAGGGACAGGGAGCTCACGGCGGCGTCGAGAAACTACCGCAGCTTTCCAGTTATGTCACCTGATTCTCACAGGAAACATCTGTAACAGGGGTGTCAGTACAGGGAACCCTTGATCGCGTCCCAGGCCGGCTGCAGCTGCTCACTGTAGTTCGCCCAGTTGTGCACGCCCGGCCCCTTGTAGTCCACGACCTGGTGGGTCATTCCCGCGTCCCGCATGGCCCGGTCGAGCTTCTCGGTGCAGGAGAGCACACCGCGTTCGAGGACGGAACCGGCGGACATGTTGAAGAAGGGATCGTCATCGTAGGAGGCGGCGACCTCCTCGGTGAAGGAACCGTCGGCCGCGGACAGGTAGACGGCCATGTTGCGCAGGCCCTCCGGGTCGGCGACCGTGTCGTGGCGGTCCCACTCGGCGGAGCCGTAGGGGCCCCACATGTTCTCGACGTCGCCGCCGCGGGAGGTGACGACGAGGTTGACCATCTGGCGGCCCGCATTGTCATTGGTGGAGTAGCAGCCGGAGATACCGAAGGTGGCGTCGAAGATCTCCGGGTTGGTGTTGGCGATGTGCACGGCGCCGATGGCGCCCATGGACAGGCCACCGATGGCGTTCCTCCCGTTGTGGTTGAGCTCGGTCTCGGCGACAAGCAGTGGGTGTAGCTCCTGC
>NZ_DUOE01000057.1 GCF_012838985.1 Corynebacterium sp.
ATCGCCGACGCCGAGGACATGTTCACCAGCGTGCCCCCGCCCTTCAGGTAGGGGTGCGCGGCGCGGGCCCCGAGGGTGACGCCGAGGCAGTTGACGTCGAGAAGCTGCGCCACGGCTGCCGGATCGGCGACCGCCAGCGGGCCGTCGATGATGACGCCGGCATTGTTGTCCACGACATCGATACCGCCGGCCACCTGCGCGAACTCCGCGAGGGCGGTGTCCCAGGAGGAGGCCGAGCGGACGTCGAGAAGCCCCGTGACGGCCCCCGGCAGGTCGACGGGGCGGATGTCGTAGGCACCGACGGTCCAGCCCTCGGCGAGGAATCGCTCGGCGACGGCGCGGCCGATCCCGGTGGCTGCCCCCGTGATGAAGATGTTTGGCATAGGTTGAAGCGTATGACGTTCCTCGCAGCCCGGCACGCACAGTCGCTCTGGTCCGGCATGCCGGTGTCGGAACGCAGGGCGGTCATGCTCCGTTTCCATGACCTCGTCCTCGACCGGCAGACCGACCTGCTGGACACGATCCAGCTGGAGTCCGGTAAGTCCCGTTCCGACGCCTTCGACGAGGTGCTCGACGTGGCGGTGACCGCCCGCCACTACGCCTACCGCGCCGCGCGTCTGCTGCGGCCGACCCGCGCGAAGGGGGCCCTGCCGGTGGTCACGTCCACGCGGGTGGAACGCGCCCCGAAGGGCGTGGTGGGCATCATCGCACCGTGGAACTACCCCCTCACGCTGGCGGTGTCCGACGCGGTCCCGGCGCTGCTCGCCGGCAACGCGGTCGTGCTCAAGCCGGATGAGAAGACCACCGGCACCGCCCGCCTGGCACTCGAACTTCTCGAGGCCGCCGGACTCCCCGAAAACGTCCTGCAGATCCTGGCGGGCGGCGCCGAGGCGGGCCAGCAGGTCGTCGCGGAATGCGACTACCTCATGTTCACCGGTTCCACGGCCGTGGGCCGTAAGCTCGCGGCGCAGGCCGGGCAGCGGCTCATCGGCTTCTCCGCGGAGCTGGGCGGCAAGAACCCGCTCATCGTGCTGGAGTCGGCCGACATCGAACGGGCGGCGCGCGGCGCGGTCAAGGCGTGCTTCTCCAACGCCGGCCAGCTGTGCATCTCGGTGGAGCGGATCTACGTCCACGATGCGGTCGCCGAGGAGTTCACGGAGCGCTTCGTCGCCCTGACGAAGCAGCTGCGCCTCGGCCAGTCCTGGACCGACGACATCGGGCACCTCGTCTCCGGGGAGCACCTCCAGCGCGTCGCGTCGTTCGTCAGCTCCGCCGTGGCCTCCGGCGCCCGGGTGCTCACCGGCGGCACACACGACGGGCTGTACTACTCCCCCACCGTGCTTGTCGACGTCCCCCACCACGCCGACCTCTACGCCGCCGAGGTGTTCGGCCCGGTCGTCTACCTCGAGACTTTTTCAACAGTTGATGAAGCCGTGACCAGGGCCAATGACTCCACATACGGGCTCAACGCCTCCGTGTGGGGTGCCGTGCGGGAGGCCCGTACCGTCGCCTCCCGGCTGGAGTCCGGCACCGTCAACATCAACGAGGGCTTCGCCGCCGCCTGGGGATCCGTCGACGCCCCGATGGGCGGCTGGAAGCAGTCGGGCGTGGGACGTC
>NZ_DUOE01000058.1 GCF_012838985.1 Corynebacterium sp.
CCTCGTCCACGATGATGAGCGTGCGCTCGAACTGGCCCATGTTCTCCGTGTTGATGCGGAAGTAGGCCTGCAGCGGGATGTCCACGTGGACCCCCGGCGGGACGTAGATGAAGGAGCCACCCGACCAGACGGCGGAGTTCAGGGCGGAGAACTTGTTGTCGCCGTCCGGGATCACCGTGCCGAAGTACTCACGGAACAGCTCCGGCTGCTCCTTGAGGGCGGTGTCGGTGTCCAGGAAGATGACGCCCTGCTCCTCCAGGTCCTCGCGGATCTGGTGGTAGACGACCTCGGACTCGTACTGCGCGGCGACGCCGGCGACCAGGCGCTGACGCTCGGCCTCGGGGATGCCGAGACGGTCGTAGGTGTTGCGGATCTCCTCGGGGAGGTCCTCCCAGGACTGTGCCTGGCCCTCGGTGGAACGGACGAAGTACTTGATCTGGTCGAAGTCGATCCCCGACAGATCAGCGCCCCAGGTCGGCATCGGCTTACGCTCGAAGATGCTCAGCGCCTTCAGACGCTTCTCGAGCATCCACTCCGGCTCGTCCTTCTTGGCGGAGATGTCGCGGACGACCTCCTCGTTGAGGCCGCGTCGTGCGGATGCTCCGGCCTCGTCGGAGTCGTGCCAGCCGTAGTTGTACGGACCGATGGACTCGATGATCTGGTCATCGCTCATGCTCTCCGGCTTGGTGGAACCGGGGTTCTGCGTGGCCTGGGTCATGATCCGCTCCTTTCTTCTGGAAGTTTCTCGATGGGTGTCAGTGGGATGTTGGTGGTGCAGATTCCGTGGCCACCACTGATGCTGGCCAGAGGCTGGACGTGAACGCCGACCAGGTCGGAGATCAACTGATGTTCAACCTCACACAGCTCAGGGTGCTCAGCGGCCACATGGGCCACCGGGCAGTGGTGGTGGCAGATCTGGATACCGCTCCCGGCACGGGTGACCGTTGCAGCGTACCCGGCACGGTCGAAGGCATCGGCCAACTCCCCCGCTGTTTGCTGGATGGAGTCCTCGTCCTCCCCTGCCGGGGTGACTCCCTCAACGATGCGCGCGATGCGCTGCGCCGCGAGTCGACGGACGGCCTCCTCCCCTCCGGTTTCCCGGAGGAGGTCCAGGGCGTCGGCGGCCAGCTGATCGTAGGAGTGCCCGAACTGGGACCTTCCCTGATCAGTGAGCCGGAACGCCTTCGCCGGTCGCCCACGCGGCGCCGCCGCCGTGCCGACAGACCGGACGCGCCGGTCGAGCGTCTCCGCCAGGCCCTCCGCCACGAGGATGTCCAGGTGCCGGCGGATGCCGGCGGCGGACATGTCGAGGCGGTCGGCGAGGTCGGAGGCCGTGACCGGTGCAAGTTTGAGCAGCATGAGCATGATCTGACGACGGGTGTCGCCCTCCACGGTCCGGGTCTCCGGGATCATGTTCTCGGGTTGTGCTGACACTGTCGCCACCTCCTCCTGCTGTCTCGGGGTAAAGAAAAAGTCGTGGTGACCGATCGGGTGGTGGTCCGATGGCCCTTACATTCGACAACACTAGTGTTCCCTAATTCATTCCCCCTGTCCACCTCGGGGCCCGGCGGCGTGTCACGGGGACGCCGCCCCGGCTGGTTAGGATGAGCGGCGTGACCACCCGACGACCGCCGCTCCTGCGCGCCCTGATCTCCAGCCTTCCGCGGCTGGGTTATGCCGGTTCCCGGTCCGCCCTGCTCCATGTGGATCCCGGCGGCGACCCGGAGGCGGCGACCCGCGGTCAGCACCTGAGTGTCCGGGAACTCAACCGCTTCCAGCTGCTGCGTTGGATCGGCACCATCGGGGCCCTGCTCATCGGTCTCGGGGCCCTGGGCGCCGGGGCGCTCCCGGTGCTGGGCAACCCCTACTCATCGTTCCCCGGCGGCTTCTTCATGGCCCGGATGCTGCAGACCTCCTCGGTGATGGTCCTGGTCGGCGTCGGGCTGCTCGTCCTGGCCTGGGTGCTCATGGCGCCGTTCGTCGGGGTCTCCTACCGGGGCTCCACCGCCGGGCCGACCGTCACAGCGTCGCTGATGAAGAGGACGTTCGCGGCCTGGGTGCTGCCGATCCTGTTCACCGCGCCGCTGTTCACGCAGGACATCTACTCCTACCTGGCCCAGGGCTCGATCGTGGCGCGCGGCATGGACCCCTACTCCGCGGGCCCCGTCGACCTGCTCGGTCCCGAAGACCCGCTGGCCCGCTCGGTGCCGTTCATCTGGTCCCACTCACCCTCCCCCTACGGGCCGGTGGCCCTCGGCATCGCCTCCGCCATCAGCCGAATCACCGCCGACTCGATCATCTTCGGCGTCATCGCGCACCGCATCGTCTCCCTGCTGGGGCTCATCGCCGCCGGCTGGGCCATCTCCCGCCTCGCGCGCCGCTGCCGCCTCAACCCCGTGACGGCCCTGTGGCTGGGGGTGCTCAACCCGCTGACGATCCTCCACCTCATCGGCGGCATCCACAATGAATCCGTGCTCCTCGGGCTCATGCTCGTGGGGCTGGAGGTGGGACTGCGGGGCGTCGACAAGCTCGGGGGACGCAACGGGCAACCCGTGGACCCCGCCGGCGGCGCCGGACTCATCGTCCTGTCGGCGCTGCTCATCGGCGGGGCGGGCCTGGTGAAGGTGACCGGCTTCCTGGCGCTGGGCTTCGTCGGTATGAACCTGGCGCGGCACTTCCTGCGGGTCGGACGTGGACCGGTGGTCTCGCTCGTGCTGGCGGTGATCGTGCAGGTCACGCTGCTCATCGCCACGATCGCGCTCATCACCGCAGTCACCGGCATCGGCCTCGGCTGGGTGACCGGCCAGGGCGGGGCGGCGACGATCCGCAGCTGGCTGTCCATGACCACGAACGTCGGCGTGTCCGCCGGATTCCTCGGCATGCTGCTGGGTCTGGGCGACCACACGGAGACGATGCTGCTCATCACCCGTGGGGTGGGCATGGTCGTCGCCGCCGGATTCCTCATCCGTTTCCTCTTCGCCACCTACCGGGGGACGATCCACCCGGTGGGCGGGCTGGGGGTGGCCACCTTCGTGCTCGTCATCCTCTTCCCCGTCGTGCACCCCTGGTACATGCTGTGGGCGATCCTGCCGCTGGCCGCATGGGCGAACCGCACCTTCTTCCGCGTCAGTGTCGTCGCCTACTCCGCCTTCTTCTCCTTCACCGTCGTGCCCCGCGGACTCGCTCTCCCGGCGTCGACGGTCGTCTCCATCTATCTCGGGGCGACACTGGTTTTCCTTGCCGTGGTGGCTCTCGGCTGGTGGCTTATGCGGCGTGGCATCATTCGTGGCCTACACTGAGTAACCGTGTCTGCAACTTTCGGTGGAGCCCCCGGCGTGAACGCCGGACCTGCTCTGGAACTAGAGAATGTGGTCAAGTCCTTCGGCCCCGTCACCGCCGTCGACGGCATCTCGCTGACGGCGGAACGCGGCGAGGTCTTCGCCCTGCTCGGCCCCAACGGCGCCGGCAAGACCACCACCATCGAAATGTGCGAGGGATTCAAGCGTCCCACCTCCGGCCGGATCCGCGTCCTCGGACTGGATCCGGTCACCCGGCCGGAGGAGGTGCGCAACCGGATCGGCATCATGCTGCAGGGAGGCGGCTCCTACACCGGCATCCGCGTCGGTGAGATGCTGCGCCTGGCGGCCTCCTACAACGACAACCCGCACGACCCGGAGTGGCTCATCGACCTCCTGGGCCTCGACGGGGTCCGCCGCACGACGTGGCGTCGCCTCTCCGGCGGCCAGCAGCAGCGTCTCTCCCTGGCGCTCGCCATCATCGGCCGCCCCGAACTCGTCTTCCTCGACGAGCCGACCGCGGGCCTCGACGCCCAGTCGCGCCTCGCCGTCTGGGAGCTCATCGAGGCGCTGCGTGCCGACGGTGTGACGGTCATCCTCACCACCCACCTCATGGACGAGGCGGAGGCGCTGGCCGACAAGATCGTCATCATCGACAAGGGGCAGGTCGTCGCCCAGGGCACACCGGCGGAACTCACCGCCGGTGGCACGGGGTCCCGCGTGAGCTTCGAGACCGACGGCGCACTCGACCTCCCGCTTGCCGACGCCCACATCACCCGACTCTGCCCCGACACTCCGGGTATCCAGTCGATCCGCCCCCTCAACTACGCGGTCCCCGCGACCGCCACGCCGGAGCTCATCTCCGCGCTGGCCACCGCCGCCGCGGAACAGGGTGTGCTCGTCCGTCGCCTGGACGTCGACCACCGCAACCTCGAGGCGGTCTTCCTCGAGATCACCGGCCGGAGCCTGAGGAGCTGACATGACACAGACCCGTTTCGAACCCGGAACCTTCCGCCCCGCACCCCGCCGTGCCTCCCCCGCTAAGATGATCGCCGCCCAGGGCCGCATGGAGACGATCCTCTTCCTGCGCCACGGCGAGCAGCAGCTGCTCAGCGTCATCATCCCGCTGGTCGCGCTCATCCTCACCGCGCGCCTGCCGATGCTCAACGACGAGACCAGCCTCAACGAGATCCTGCCGATGGTGCTGGCCATCGCCACGTCGAGCTCCGGCTTCACCGGGCAGGCGATCGCGGTGGCCTTCGACCGTCGGTACGGGGCGTTGAAACGCACGGGAGCATCCGGGGTGCCGACCTCGACGATCATCCTCGGCAAGATCATCGCCGTCGCGGCCATGGCCGGCCTGCAGATCGTCCTGCTCAGCTCGGTGGCGCTGCTGCTCGGCTGGCGCCCCTCCCCCGGCGGCGTCCTGCTGGGACTGGTGATCCTCTTCTTCGGCATCGCCACGTTCACCGCCATGGGCATGCTCATGGGCGGCACCATGACCTCGGAGATGGTCCTGGCCCTGGCCAACCTCATCTGGTTCCTGCTGGTCGGCGCGGTCGGCTGGGTGATGTTCACCCAGAACCTCGACGCCGCCGGCTGGTACAACGCGATCCCCTCCGTGGCCCTCGCCTCCGCCCTGGCCCTCGCCTTCGACGGCGTGTTCCCCTGGATGCAGATGCTCATCCTCTCCGCCTGGGCCCTCCTCGCGACGGCGCTCGCGGTCAAATGGTTCCGCTTCGAGGCCTGATCAAGCACCCGACACACCCCACACCCGACACCAAGCGACAAAGATAGGATGGGCGACGTGACTGACACCGCCACCCCTGCGAACGCCACTGACCATTCACCAGCTACCCGGGGCCCCTCGGTGCGTCTCCAGCGCATCCTGGCCATGATCCTGCTCATCGCGCAGGGCGGCATCACCGTCACCGGGTCGATCGTCCGCGTGACCGGCTCCGGCCTCGGCTGCGACACCTGGCCCAACTGCCACGAAGGTTCCCTCGTCCCCGTCGCCGGCGCCGCCCCGGCACTCCACCAGGCCATTGAGTTCGGCAACCGTCTGCTCGCCTGGGTGCTGGCCGCCATCGCCCTGGCCGTGTTCATCGCCGTGTGGCGGGCGCGCCGTCGCCGGGAGATCATCGTCTACGCCCTGCTCTCCGGCATCGGCATCATCATCCAGGCCGTCCTCGGCGGCATCTCCGTCCACCTGGACCTGAAGTGGTGGGCGGTGGCCATCCACTTCCTGCCGTCGATGGTCCTGGTGTGGATCGCCGCACTCCTCTACATGCGTCTGGCTGAGCCGGACCACCTGCCGCAGGTGCGTGTCTTCGCACCGAGCATCCGCCTGCTCACCGTCCTCGCCGCCGTCTCCCTGTCCATCGTCCTGGTGACCGGCACCATGACCACCGGTGCAGGCGTCCACTCGGGTGACTCGGGCGTCGGTATGGAGGGCCGCCTGGAGGTCGACATCGCCCTGATGGCCTACATCCACGCCGCCACCATGTACGTCTACCTGGCGGCCACCCTGGCCGTCATCTGGCTGCTCTACCGCGGTATGGCCAACAAGGACGCGAAGAACACCGCCTGGATCCTCGTCCTCATGATCGCCGTCCAGTGGGCGATCGGCGTCATCCAGTTCAACATGGGTATCCCCCGGTGGACGATCCCCGTGCACATCGGGATGAGCTCCACCGTGGTGGCGTTCTCCGCGTTCCTGTACGCCCACGGGCTGCGTCGCCTGAGCCCCGGACAGAAAAACGCCACCGTCACCGCTGAGTGATGGCTAGCCTGGATGCCATGAAGGCAATCCAGATCACAGCAACCGGAGGACCTGAGGTCCTCGTCCTGCGCGACATCGAGGCGCCGGTCCCCGACGACGACGAAGTGCTTGTCGACGTCCTGGTGGCCGGCGTCAACTACATCGACACCTACTACCGGGAGGGTGTCTACCACGCCGGACTCCCCTTCGTCCCGGGGCTGGAGGGCACCGGCCGGGTCGTCCACGATCCGCAGGGGGAGATCGCCCCGGGCACCGTCGTCGCCTGGTGTGACGCCTTCGGCTCCTACGCCGAGCAGGTGTGCGTGCCGCGTGACCGCCTCGTCGCCGTCCCCGAGGGCGTCGACCCCACCGTGGCCGCCTCCATGCTCCTGCAGGGCATCACCGCCCACTACCTCACCTACGGCGTTTACGACCTGCAGGAGGGCGATTCCTGCCTCATCACCGCCGGTGCCGGCGGCGTGGGTCTCCTGGCCACCCAGATGGCCGCCCACAAGGGGGCGCGCGTCTACTCGGTGGTCTCCACCGACGAGAAGGCCGAGCTGGCCCTGGAGGCCGGCGCCACCGAGGTCTTCCGTTACTCCGACAACCTCGCCGAGATCGTGCGCCGTCGCAACGGTGGTGTGGGCGTGGACGTCGTCTACGACGGCGTGGGCAGGGACACCTTCAACGAGTCCCTCGAGGCCGTCCGCCCGCGGGGCACCGTGTGCCTCTTCGGTGCGGCTTCCGGCCCGGTGGAGCCTTTCGACCCGCAGCTGCTCAACACGCACGGGTCGATCTTCCTCACCCGTCCCTCCATCGGCGCCTGGACCTCCGGCGAGGGGGAGTTCCGCATGCGCGCGCAGGCGGTCACCCAGGCGGTTGTCGACGGCACCCTGAAGTTCCGCATCTCCGGCGAGTACGCGCTCGCCGACGCCGAGCAGGCCCACCGCGACCTCCAGGGTCGCCGGACCACCGGCTCCATCGTCCTGCACGTGCAGGATTAGGAGCCGGCGAGGGCCGTGGCTGAGAGGTCGCGGATCGGGTGGATGTTCCGCCGGGACGGACCACCACCCGGCGGGTGATGCACCACCCCACCCGGTACCCGTTCCATCCGACCGTGCCTCGGCGGTTTATCCGGGTCATCGTC
>NZ_DUOE01000059.1 GCF_012838985.1 Corynebacterium sp.
GACCTCCTCTCCGACGGCCGACTCGCTCTCGGCGTCTCCCGCGGATCACCGGAACCCGCACAGCGCGGCTGGGAGTCCTTCGGCTACACCGCCTCCGAGGCCAACGGCTCCGACATGGCCCGCGAGAAGTTCAAACGCTTCCTCTCCGCCATCGACGGCTACGGCGTCGCCGAGGCCGCCCCCGCCGAGGAGCAGTACCCGCGCATGTACCAGCCCGGCACCCCGCTGCCGGTCTTCCCGCACTCCCCCGGCCTGCGCCGCCGCGTCTGGTGGGGCGCCGGATCCCACGCCACCGCCGAACAGGCCGCCCGCGACGGCGTCAACCTCATGAGCTCCACGCTCGTCTCCGAGGCCGACGGTTCGCCCCTCGGTGAACTCCAGGCCGAGCAGATCGCCCGCTACCGCGCCGAATGGGTCGAGGCCGGCCACGAGTGGACCCCGCGTGTCTCGGTGTCCCGCTCAGTGTTCCCCATCGTCGATGACCGCACCCGCGACCTCTTCGGGCTCCAGGCCACCGGCCGCGACCAGATCGGCTCCCTCGGCGAGGGCACCCCGGTCACCTTCGGCCGCACCTACGCCGCCGAGCCCGACACGCTCATCGAGCAGCTCCGGGCCGATGCCGCGGTCATGTCCGCCGACACCCTCATGCTCACCATCCCGAACCAGATGGGTGTGGAGGTCAACCAGACCATCCTGCAGGCCTTCGCCGAGCACGTCGCCCCCGCGCTGGGCTGGAAGCCGGCCGGTGAGGGCCGCGCGGAGGGGTACCCGATCGAGTAGGTGACGGGGGCTGTCCCAACCTGTCGAATTTATTTTCCGCCGGCCCTGAATCCCCAGGTCGCGGACTCTGCGGAAACGCAGATTCGACAGGTTGAGACAGGGGACACCGTGGGGGTTCAGTCCCGCCACGCCGGACCGCCCTCGGCCCTCCAGAGATGCCCCGGATACGCCAGGCCCGGCGCGGCGTCCGCGGAGAAGAACGCCCCGATCGTCTCGGACGCCAACCCCGTCTCCAGATCGACACAGCTGAAGCGCATCAACCGCAGGCCGTTCCTCAGGTATTCGAGGGTCTGCCGGTACTCCTTGAGACGGATCGAGTTGTCCCCGGGGTCGATGAGTGAGTACTTCACGTCACCGTCGATCTCCAGGACGAGGCCATGATCAGGGAAGAAGTAGTCGACCCTCCCGATCCTGCTGCCCCGCCGCCCGGTCAGCACCACCTGTTGCAGGGGCCGGGGGATCCCGAGTTCCCGGAACAGCAGTTTGGCGTCGGTCTCCGCGGGGCTCTCGGAACCCTCGGAGGCCAGCCGGGCAGCCTGCCGGATACTGCTGATCCCCTTCACTCCGGCCATCTCCGCCACGCGGGTGTCCATGTCCGCGAAGGTGAACTGGCCCGTCTGCAGGCCGAGGTCCAGGGACCGGACGGAATCACGGAGGGAACTCCACCGGGCCAGGTCCAGGGCAGTGGTGAGGACGTCGGTGAGCCGGAGGGAGCCGAAATCGGTGTCCGTGGTCTCGGCCCCGTCCTCGTGCACCCTGTGCAGGGAACGGTATCTGAGAGCACCGGACGAGGATGTCCGGCCGCCGACGGCACCCAGCTCCACCTTACGGGTGGCGCGCTTCTCCGGCTCATCGACCACGGGCAGCTCCCACAGCAGTGCCGCCGAGCGTCCGACCACCAGTGTTGTCGGAGCGCAGCAGGCGTGCGCGGCGATGCGGACGACCTCCTTCTCGTCCTCGTCGAGGTCCTCGTAGACGGATGTCCCGATGAAATGGCCCCGCGCCAGCCTGATGAACTCGCCTCTGAGCTCTCCGCGGTACATGCTTCTGCGTTCTGACACGGATGCGCCATCGGTGCAGATGACCGGCCCCCCGACCTGATTCATGGCCGCAGTATGTCACCGTGCCACCCCACACGCAGATCGGCTGTCTCAACCTGTCGATTCTGTATGTCGCTCCCGGCGTTGCCGCAGGTGATCAAGCAGCAGGCGGAGACAGATTCGACAGGTTGAGACAGCCTCTCCGGAACTAGGCCCGGTCTGCCACGAAGTCCCGGGCGATGGCCGGCGGCTCGGCCTTCTCCTCCCCGATGTTGCGCAGGTTGAGCTCGACGAGGGCGTCCGTGGTGAGCTTCGCGGAGATGTCGTTGACGGCGTCGAGCGCCTCCTGCGGGAGCACGTCCGCACGCATGAGCGGCAGGACGTTCTGCGGGAGGATGAGCTGCTCGGGGTCCTCGAGGGTGACCAGGTCGACCTCGTTGCCGGCGGAGTCCAGCAGCGGGGAGGTGGTGTAGATGTCGGCGACCTCGGCCGCCCCCTCGGTGACCGCGGCGATGGTGAGCGGGCCGCCGCCGTCGGAGATCGGGACGACGGAGATCTTCGCCGCGTCGACGCCGTAGACGGAGGCCAGGCCGGGCGGGCCGTAGGGGCGCTCGGCGAACTCGGGGTTGGCGGCGATACGGACCCGGTCGAGTTTGCCCAGGTCAGCGAGGGTGACCAGGCCGTGCTCGTCAGCTAGTGCGCGGGTCACGCGGTAGGAGTCCTTGGATTCGCCGTCGGCGACGTCGCCGGCCACGAGTCCCGTGGGGAGGACGTCGGAGAGCGCGGCGGCGACACCGGCGGAGTCGGTGCCTGCCTCCAGTTCGGCGCCGTAGTACTGGGCGAGGTTGCCGGAGTACTCGGGAACGAGGTCGATGCTGCCCTCCTCGAGGGCCTTGAGGTAGACCTCGCGGGAGCCGATGCCGGAGGTGACCTCGACGTCGAAGCCGGCGTCCTCGAGGGCGGCGGCCCAGATCTGGCCGATGATCTCGGACTCGGGGAAGTTGGCGGTGCCGATGGTGATGCTGTCCCCGGTTCCCGGGGAGGTGGCCAGCGGATCATCGTCGGAGGAGGAGCAGGAGCTCAGCGCCAGCGCAGCGACGGCGAACAGGGTGGTGGTGAGGCGGAGTTTCATGACACACGTCCTTGGGGTTGCAGTGTTTTCTGGAGCAGGGCAAGACTGAGGTCGACGATGAGCGCCAGCCCCGTGACCAGCACGGCGCCGGCGAGCATCTGCGGGTAGTCCCGCAGGGCGAGGCCGTCGATGAGGTAGCGGCCCAGGCCGGACAGTCCGACGTAGGCGACGATCGTGGCGGTGGCCAGCACCTGGACGACGCAGGAGCGTAAGCCGCCGATCATGACGGGCAGGGCGAGCGGCACCTCCACGCGGCTGAGGATCTGCCCCTCGCTGTAGCCGCTGGCCCGCGCGGAGTCGACGACCTGGCGGGGCACCGCGACCATCCCGGCGACGATGCCGGCCAGCAGGGGCGGCACGGCGAGGAGGATGAGCACGATCGTGGAGGGTACGAGCGGCATGCGCACGCCCACGGACATCGACACCGTCAGCCAGGTGAGCAGCCCCAGGGACGGCAGGGCACGCAGAGCCCCGGCCACGGAGAGCACCACGTCGGCGCCCCGGCGCGAGTGCCCGACCCACAGACCGAGCGGCAGCGCGATGAGCAGCGAGAGCCCCACCGCCAGGGCGGTGTAGCCGAGGTGGTCGAGGGTGCGGGAGAGAATGAGCGGCCAGCGGTCCGCGTCGGTGAGGAACGCCCAGGTGAGCAGGATCTGGTTCATCCGACCCTCCGGGCCCACGGCATGAGGAGGCGGCCGAGGAGGACGAGGGCGGCGTCGATAAGCACGGCGAGCAGGACCGTGCCGACGAGGCCGACGATGATCTGCGTGGGGAAGGACCGCTGGAACCCTTCGGTGAACAGCGTCCCCAGCGACGCCACGCCGATGAGCGCCCCGACCGAGACCAGCGAGATCGTCGACGCCGAGACGACGCGGATGCCCGCGAGCAGCGCCGGGCCGGCGAGCGGCAGTTCCACCGCCAGGACGCGGCGCCACGCGGGGTAGCCGGTGGCGATCGCCGCCTGCCGGACATCCCCCGGGACCGTGCCGAAGGCGTCGACGGTGGCGCGGACCTGCAGCGCCAGACCGTAGAGGGTCATGGCGACGATGACGTTGAGCGGCGAGAGGATCGACGTGCCCAGCATCAGCGGCATGGCCACGAACAGCGCCAGCGAGGGGATGACGTACAGCAGCCCCGTGAACACCACGATCGTCTCCCGCGCCCAGCCGTGGCGCTGCGCGAACCAGCCGATGGGCAACGCGAGGAGGAAGGACGCGAGGATCGCCGGCCACGACAGCGAGAAGTGCGCCCAGGCGAGCTCGCCGATGCGCCCGGCGTTGTCGACCGCCCAGCCCCACCTCATGTCAGCACCCCGCGGACCCGGCCGTTGCGGTCGACGACGAGGGTGCGGCCGTCACGCTTCTCGACGCTCAACTCCCGCCCCTCCGCACCCGTGAACTCACGGACGCGGTCGTTGGCGGGGGCGGTGAGGAACTCCTCCGGCGGCCCCACCTGCTCGATGCGGCCGCGGTCACCGAGCAGGACGATCTGGTCGCCGAGGAGGAAGGCCTCGTCGATGTCGTGGGTGACCATGAGGATGGTCTTGGACATGCGTTCCTGGAGGGAGAGGATCTCCTCCTGCAGGCCCCGGCGCACGACGGGGTCGACGGCGCCGAAAGGTTCGTCCATGAGCAGGATGTCCGGGTCCGCGACCAGCCCCCGGGCGACGCCGACACGCTGCGCCTGCCCGCCGGAGAGTTCCGCCGGGTAGCGTCCGCCGAGGTCGGGGTCCAGGCCGACGAGGCGGAGCATCTCGACGGCACGGGCGCGGGCCTCCCCTTTCGGGGTGCCGTTGAGGCGGGCGACGGTCGCGACGTTGTCCACCACCGTGCGGTGCGGCAGCAGACCGGAGTGCTGCATGACGTAGCCGATGGAGCGACGCAGCCGGACCGGGTCGAGGTCCGCCACGTTCGCACCCCGGACCAGGACCCGGCCTGAGTCCGGGGAGACCATCCGGTTGACCATGCGCAGCAGCGTCGTCTTGCCGCACCCGGAGGGCCCGACAAACACGGTCGTCGAGCCGGAGGCGACGCGGTGGGAGAAATCCTCCACCGCCGGACGGGCACTGCCGGGGTACGTCCGGGAGACGCGGTCGAACTCGATCATCGTGGTCTCCTTCCGGGGCGGGGGTCTCCGCAAGTCTAGCCACGTTTCCTGCCGCGCCGACCGGCGGAAAGGTCCAGACAACCGCCCTGTGGGCGGCTGACCGGGGCGGATCGGGGTGGATGCGGGGCGGCGTCGGAAAGTACCCCTTGGCACAATGGAGTCCATGCAGACCCTGTCCGACACCGGTGCCGTCCTCCGCGAACGCAGCGACGAGTTCCGGGACGCCGTCCAGCAGCGCCTCTACCTGGACGTGCTGGAGTCCCGGCAGGTGTTCCCCATCTCCCTGCGGCACACGCACCTCGAGCTGGCGCCGGCCTGCGCCTGGGTCCTGGAGCGCACACCGGCCACCGGCGCGGTGCCCGCGACGATCCTCGACCGGATCCGGGACCTGGGGCGCGACCACCGTCGGCACGGTTTCCCGACGGAGATCTACCCGGCCTTCGCCACCGCGCTGGGCCACGGGCTGCGCACGCTCGACGCCCCGCACGCCGACGCCGCCGCCCGGGCGCTGGACACGGTGTGCACCGTCATGGCCGCCGCTGCCCGGGAGGCCGACCAGGCGGGGATCGCCCCCGCGTACTCGGCGGAGGTCCTCGGCGTGCAGCGGCGCACCCGGCACATCAGCGTGGTGCGCCTCGAGGCGGGTGTGCCCATCCCCTACCTCCCCGGACAGCACCTGCCGGTGAACTCGACCTACCTGCCGGGCGTGTGGCGGATGTTCTCCCCGGCGCTGCCGAGCAACCCCTTCGGGCAGCTGGAGTTCCACATCCGGGTGCTGGAGGACTCGGACATCTCCCAGCTCCTGGCCACCCCCCGGCCGGGGGACTACTGGATGTTCGGCCAGCCCCGCGGCGAACTGCGGGTCACGGGAGAGCGGGACGTGCTCATGATCGCGCACGGCACGGGTCTGGCGCCACTGCGGGCGATGCTCTTCGACATGCTCACCTGGGAGGAGCGTCCGCGCGTGCACCTGTTCTTCGCGGCGGAGTACCCGGGCGAGCTCTACGACCTCATGGGGCTGTGGAACCTCTCGCTGGTGAGTCCGTGGCTGTCGGTGGTGCCCGTCGTCGAGCACCCCACGGACACGTGGTGGGTCGGCGCGACCGAGTTCTCCCGCCCGCCCTACGGCCTGCACCTGCAGCAGACGGGGCAGGTCGGGGAGCTGGTCGCCTCCTACGGGGCGTGGGCGGACCGGGACGTCCTCGTGGTGGGGGATGCGGAGGGGGTGCGGGAGACGGTCGGGAAGCTCATCGAGGGCGGTACCCCGGCCGCGCACATCCAGGCCGAGGCCTGGGAGAACACCGAGGACTGGCCGTCACAGGACGGGTAGCGTCTTCCGCGCCCTGGTCACCTGCTCGAGGTCGAGGTCGAGGACGATGACCTCCGGTCCGTAGCCGGCCTCCGCTTCCCGACGCCCCGTCGGCCCCACCACGCACGAATGTCCGATGCCGGTGGGGCCGCTGGACTGCCCGGCCTCGGCCTCGCCACCCGGGCGGGCCTGGCCGGCGGCGACGATCCAACAGGTCGAGTCGAGCGCCCGGGCCGCGGTGAGGGTGCGCCACTGGTAGAGCTTCTCGGGGCCGTCCATCCAGCTGGTCGGCACGACGATGACCTGCGCCCCGGCGCGCGCGAGGTCCTGGAACTGGGTGGGGAAACGGATGTCGTAGCAGGTGGCGACACCGACGGTGGTGCCGTCGACGTCGAAGGTCACCAGCTCTTCGCCGGGTTTGACGGTGTCGGATTCGCGGTAGTTGAAGGCGTCGAAGGTGTGGAGCTTGTCGTATCCGCGGTGGACGTCCGGGCCGGTGATGAGCGCGGTGTTGTACACGCGGTTGATGGTCCTGCCGTCCCTCTCGACGGTGTCGGCGGGGCGGAACATGCCGGCCACCGCCATCACCCCGAGTTCACGGGCGGCCTCCTGCAGGCCGGTGGCGAACTCGCCGTCGAGCTCCTGGGCCTGCCCGTCGAGGCGCCCGGTGTCGAAGGCCTGGCTCGTGGCCTCGGGGAACACGATGAGGCGGGCCCCCTGCGCGGCGGCCTGCTGCAGGCCGTCGACGGCGAGAGCCAAATTATCGACGATATCCGGTCCGCTGGTCAGCTGCACGATGCCGATCTTCATGGCACCCACACTATGTGGATAACCCGGAGTTATCCACAGGTCGGCGCACCCCGCGGTTGGCAGATCGACGCCCGCCCCGCACACTGACGGCCATGGACCAGCTCACGATCACCACCGCCGCCTCCGACCACCTCGCCTCCCTGCTGCGCCGCCTCTCCCC
>NZ_DUOE01000060.1 GCF_012838985.1 Corynebacterium sp.
GGAGAGGTTGGTCACCGGGGAGTCGGACGGCGGGCAGCGCAGGGCCTCCATGGCCTGCTCGATCTTGGAGTCGACCTCCCACGCGTCAGCGGCGTCGAGGTCCTCCTGGAGACGACCCATCTCCTCCATGAGCTCATCGGTGTAGTTGGTCGCCATCTCCTCGGCGATCTCCTCGAAGCGCTGCTTCTTCTGGAAGATCTCGCCCAGACCCTCCTCCACGTTCTCGCGGACGGTCTTCTCCTCGTTGAGCGGCGGCTCCTGCAGCAGGATGCCGACGGTGGCACCCGGATCCAGGAAGGCCTCGCCGTTGGACGGCTGGTCAATGCCGGCCATCACCTTGAGGACGGAGGACTTGCCGGCACCGTTGGGTCCGACGACGCCGATCTTGGCGCCCGGGTAAAAGGCCATCGTGACGTTGTCAAGGATGACCTTGTCGCCGACGACCCTTCGCACATTCTTCATCGTGTAGATGAACTCGGCCATTTCTCCCCTATGTTGCTAGTGCGGTAAAGACAACCCACAGGGTACATCACCGGCCATGTGCTGCGGGAACCGTATGAGCAGGGTCGCACCCCGGAGTCAGAAGGGCGGTGCCTGGGCACCGTCCCCCTCGCTTTCCGACGCCACCGGCTCCCCCTTGTGCACCCTGTCGCACAGGCCGCGCGGATCCACGTCCGTCGGCAACGCCGCACCGATGAGGTTCTTCTCCGCGGTCTCGATGCGTTGCGACGCGATGACGTAGCGGTTGAGGTCCAGGCCGAGGGAGTAGCAGCGCAGCAGGATCATCCGCTGCCGGTTGCCCTCCTTGTCGTCCCACTCGTCGGTGACCAGCGTGCCGTGCGCGATGACCGGCATCCCCCGGGTCAGCGACTTCTTCGCGTTGAGGGCCAGCGGACCCCACATCTCCAGGTAGATGTAGAGCGGGTCGACGTCGCTCCAGGTGTCGGTCTTGTCCCTGTCCCGGGCCCGCCGGGAGGAGGCCATGCGGACCCGCGCCTTGTAGTTGTCGGTCTTCTCGAAGTAGTGGAGCACCGGTTCCTCGGTGAGGTTGCCGATGATGGTCGAGGTGGTCTGAGCCATGATGTGTCCCCCTTGGGTGTGTGGTGTCGTGGTGACACCCCGCACCCTCGCAGGGAACGGAGGGGGCGACAACCGGGCGTCGGCACGCCTGTGGACAAACCCCCGTCATCCACAGGCACGGGTGCGCCGCCGGGTCTAGCGCTTGCGGCGCGAACGCAGATCGAGTACCGGCCCGGCGTCCTCGACCGGCTTCTCCTCCGGGGCGGATTCCTCGGCGCGGCGGAACTCCTTCTCCTCGAACTCCTCGCGGGCGGAACCACCGGCGGCCATGCGGGCGAGCATCTCGTTGTAGGACTCCCAGTCGTGGTCCTCGCCCGACTCCACGCGCTTCTCGTAGGCGACCTCGGTGGCGCGGTCGTCGCGACGCCAGCCGATGAACAGCAGCAGGAACACCAGACCCAGCGGGAAGGAACCCGAAGCCCAGCCGATGCCGCCGCCGACCTTCTGGTCCTCCAGGAGGTTGAGCTCCCAGGGCAGGCCGAGGGTGGTGTAGAACTCCTCACCCATGACCGTGGTCAGCTGCATGAGGTAGATACCGGCGAACAGGTGGAACGGCATGGAGCCGACCAGCCACGCCAGACGGATCGCCGTCGGACGCTTCACCGGCACCGGGTCCGGGCCCACCAGCTCCCAGAAGTACAGGTAGCCGGAGATGAGGAACGCCCAGTTCATCGCCAGGTGGCCGGCGTGCTCGGAGATCGCCAGCTCATACAGCGGGATGAACATGTACAGGACGTAGAAGACCACCAGGAACTGCACCGTGTTCACCAGCGGATGCATGATGAACCGCAGCAGCGGCGCCTTCGTGATCGCCAACGCCCAGTCATGCGCCGTCGGCTTGCCCGGCTCACCCGGCTCATAGGCGGCCATGATGAGCGACAGCGGCGCACCGAGCGCCAGGAACAGCGGCACGACCATCGACAGGGTCATGTGCACGATCATGTGCATCGAGTAGGTGGCCGGCATGTTCATGCCCAGGCCGGAGCTCGTGGTGATGAACAGGCTCACGGTGCCGATCAGCCACATGGCGGTGCGCAGGTGGTTCCAGGTGCCGCCGCGGCGGTGGACGCGCCACAGGCCGTAGAGGTAGCCACCGGTGATGAGGATCGCGATCGCACCGAACATCACGTCGAAACGCCACATGGTGAAGACGTTGGTCAGGGTCGGCTTCTCGTAGAGGTCATAGCCCATCTGGATGGCCATCTGCGTGAGGTTCGGGTCCCGCGGCGGGGGCGGCGGGGTACGGCCCATCGTGATGGCCACGCCGGTGACGGCCGCCATGATGAGCGCCTCACCGATGGCGAACCACAGGAACAGCTTCGGCTGCCTGTTGATCTGCGGGATGGTGATCATCCGGTGCACGAAACCGAGGAAACCGAGCACCACCAGACCGACCGTCTTGGTCACCAGGATCCAGCCGTAGGTGGTGGTGAACCAGTCCTCCCACTCGACGCGCACCGCGGCGTTGACCAGGCCGGAGACGATCATGACGAGGATGGAGAACAGGGCGACCGTCGAGTAGCGGCGCAGACCCCGCTCCATGTCCGGGCCCAGGCGACGACCGTGGGCGATGAGCGCCAGGAGGCCACCGACCCACAGGATCATGCCCACCAGGTGCCACAGGTAGGAGTTCGTTCCGTAGTCGTGCGCACCACCGGCCGCCGCATGCCCCTCCATGCCCAGCGGCACGATCGTGAGCACCGCGCCGACCAGCAGCAGCGGCTGTGCGATCCACCTGCGGAAGATGAGCCCCGACACACCCACGACCAGACAGACGACCGCCACCACGGACCACGCCAGCGCCGTCGCCACCTGGCTGACGGCCACGCCCCACATGTCCAGGGCCAGCGCGTTCTTGAAGGGCGTGCCCGACACGTCGGAGAGCACCAGCGGGATCTGCACCGTCGCGATGAGGCCGAAGCACAGCGTCGCCACCGCACCCGTCCGCGCCGCAATGTCACCGTCCACGCTCAACGGCGCCTCGACGAGCCGCGAATTGTCATTGTCCGGCACCTTCGGCGAGATGTAGAACGCCGAGAACATGAAGGAACCGACGGCCAGCGCCGCCAGCATCCAGCCCACCGCACGGGTGAACGGCAGACCCCACGTGGTCACCGGTCCCGGATCCGGGATACCCAGCGCCACGAGCGACTCCGTGAGGAACTCGAAGGAGATCGTCGCCCCCACCAGTCCCGCCACCGCGAAGAACAGGAGGTAGAGCGGCCATGTGGGCCGCACCTTCCTCGTACTTACCGACGTCCTCGTCACTGTTTCCTCTACCTGCGGTGCTGACATGCGCTCTACCCTAATCCGCTTACCCCCGCGCGCCTAGCCAGGGGCGGACAGCGTGAAACTGCTCACTACCTGGGAACTTTTACGGTTGGGGCGGTACGTGCACTAGAATCCACCGCATGCCTCCGTAGCTCAGTGGATAGAGCACCGGACTTCTAATCCGTCGGTCGTTGGTTCGAATCCAATCGGGGGCACAAATTTCACGAGCCGGAACGTAGCTGACAGTCAGGGCCTCACCGCGAGATCAAGTGCTCGCGGCGAGGCCCTGAATTGTTCGTTCGGTCGCCGGCCCGGGCTGCTATCCGCGCCGACGCAGGGGATGCCTCGCTCCGCGGTCATATGCCTCGTAAGCCTTGTTGCACTGGTCGATCCAGAATGCCTCCTTCTCGTCCGGAGTAGCCTCCTTATCGAGGAGTCCCTTCGACTGGGCCAGGTTGTAGAAACCGGCGCCGGGCCTGTTCTCATTGAGGTACATGACCAACGCCGACAGCATCACACCAGAGTCTTCGAGGCTTCTCTCCACCACCTCACCAAGAAGATCCCCCATGGCGTTCCGCCCCTCGGGGTTCGTGAAGTCGAATTCGGACTGGCCGGTGCTCTCGCTGATCGCCCGATTCACGTCGGTGTAATTCGACGTTCGCTTGAGCCGAGCCTTTTCGTTTCAGATGATCGAACGCGGCATCCACCAGAGCCTGCCATTCTTCCCAGCTTCGTCCGTGAGTGTTAGTCATGGGCAATCCCACCTCCAGAGTCGACAAGAATCTGCTCACCTCGACCCTGCCAGAAACACACCGGACATGGGAGCTTCTTACAGCACCATCGCCGCCGCCCAGCCCGCGATGAGCAGCGGGATGTTGAAGTGGATGAACGTCGGGATCACCGAGTCACGGATGTGGTCGTGCTGGCCGTCCGCGTTGAGACCGGACGTCGGCCCCAGCGTCGAGTCGGAGGCCGGGGAACCCGCGTCGCCGAGTGCGCCGGCGGTGCCGATGATCGCGACGGTGGCCACCGGGGAGAAGCCCATCGTCAGGCACAGGGGGACGAAGATGGTGGCGATGATGGGCAGCGTCGAGAAGCTGGAACCGATGCCCATGGTGACGATGAGGCCGACGACCAGCATCGCCAACGCGGCGGCCGGCCGGGAACCGGCGAACAGGTCCGCCGCGGTGGTGACGAGGGACTCCACCTCACCGGTCGCGGACATGACCGCGGCGAAACCCTGGGCCGTGATCATGATGAAACCGATGAGCGCCATCATCTTCATGCCGGACGTGAAGACGTCGTCGGCCTGACTCCACTTCACCGCACCCGTGGCGAGGAAGATCGCCAGACCCGTGAGCGAACCGACGAGCAACGAGTTCGCCTCCGAGCCACCGGCCTGCATGACGACCTGGATGGCGAACGTCGCGACGATGGCGATCAGCGCCACCGTGACGCGGTAACGGGAGATCGGTTCGTCCTCGACGTCGGTGCCGACGGTGATGGGGCGCTCAGCGTAGTCACGGGGGCGCCGGTACGTGAAGAACACCGCGATGAGCAGACCGACGATCATGCCGAGCGCCGGGAGGCTCATGGTGCTGACGATGTTGATGCCGCTGGTGTCCAGGCCGGCACGCTGGATGTTGGCGAGCAGAATGTCATTGAGGAAGATGTTTCCGAAACCGATCGGGATCCACATGTACGTGGTGACCAGGCCGAACGTCATCACCACCGCGACGAGACGACGGTCAATGCGCAGCCGGTTGAACACCGCCAGCAACGGCGGGATGATCAGCGGGATGAAGGCGATGTGCACCGGGATGAGGTTCTGCGACATGACCGCCATCGCCAGGATGCCGGCGACCATGCCCCACTTCGTCCACATGATGGTCCGGGTCTTCGCCCGCGTACTGTCGACACCCAGCTTCCCGATCAGCCAGTTCGCCAGCAGATTCGGCAACCCCGAACTCGCGACCGCCATGGCGAAGGCACCCAGCAGCGCATAGGACAACGCGATCTGCGCACCCCCGGCCAGGCCCTCCTGGAAGGCGAGCATCGTCCCGTCCAGGCCGAGCCCGCCGAGCAGACCACCCACGATGGCGCCGATGAACAGCGCCAGAACCACATGGACCCTGACGACGGACAGTATGAGCATCACCAGCACGGCGATCAGCACGGCATTCATGAATGCCAGAATATGCGCTTCGGCGTCGTGGTCTGACATCAGGGCAGGGGGCGGGGTCGGTGGGGCGTCGATTAGCCTGGGGTCCATGACTCTCCCCTCCCCCAGCCCGGAATCCTTCGCGGTCGTGACCGGCGCCAGCCAGGGCATCGGCATGGCGATGACGCGTGACCTCGCGTCGATGGGCCACAACCTGATTGTGGTGGCGCGTCGAGAAGCGGTGCTCCGCGAACTTGCCGACGCCCTCGAGGCCGCCCACGGCGTCACCGTCGAGGTGGTCGCCGCCGACCTGAGCAAGCACGAGGACGTCACGCGCCTCATCGAGCACATGGACGCACGTGAGATCTCGATCCTGATCAACTCGGCGGGCATCGCGACGTTCGGCCCGCTGGTGAAGCAGGACTGGGGCCACGAGGTCGACCAGTTCCACCTCAACGCCACCGCCGTGCACCGCCTCACGCGCGCGGTTCTCGACGGCATGCTGGCCCGCAAATCCGGCGCGATCTGCAACGTCGGTTCCGCCGCCGGTAACGTGCCGATCCCGAACAACGCCACCTACGTGTTCACCAAGGCCGGCGTCAACGCCTTCACCGAGGCGCTGCACTACGAGCTCAAGGGCACCGGCGTCACGTGCACCCTGCTCGCGCCGGGCCCGGTGCGGGACGCGGTGGTGCCGGACGAGGAGAAGTCCATCGTCGACCGCGTGGTCCCCGACTTCCTGTGGACCACCTATGAGTCCTGCTCCCGCGAGACCCTGGAGGCAATGGCGAAGAACCAGCGCCGCGTCGTCCCCGGCCCGCTGAGCAAGGCCATGAACGCGATTTCCAAGGTTGCGCCGACCGGGCTGCTCGCCCCGCTGATCGGCCGTTTCTACGCCAAGATGGGAGCCTGAGCATGGAGAACAACAACGGCATCACCGTCGCCGCCAAGAATGACCGCCTCGTGTGGGTCGACCTCGAGATGACCGGCCTGGATCCGGACCGCCACGTCATCGTCGAGGTGGCGGCGCTGATCACCGATGCCAACCTGCAGATCATCGGCGAGGGCGTCGACCTCGTCGTCCACGCCACCGAGGAGGAGCTGGCGGAGATGGACGACTTCGTGACCGACATGCACGAGAAGTCCGGCCTCACCGAACAGGTCCGCACCTCCACCGTGAGCATGGAGGAGGCCGAGGACGCCGTGCTCGCCCTCATCGCGGAGCACTGCAGCCCCGAGCACCCCGCCCCGCTGGCCGGCAACTCCATCGCCACCGACCGGGCTTTCCTCCGCGCGCAGATGCCGCGTCTCGACGCCGCCCTGCACTACCGCATGGTCGACGTCTCCTCCATCAAGGAACTGGCCCGCCGCTGGTTCCCGAAGGCGTACTTCAACCAGCCGGAGAAGGGCCTCGCCCACCGCGCCCTGGCCGACATCGTGGAATCCATCCGCGAACTCGACTACTACCGACGCTCCGTCTTCGTCCCCGCACCCGGCCCGGAGTCCGCTGCGGCAGCCGAGTGTTCCGAGGCCGCAACCGCCCACTACCAGCGGTTTTTGTAATTCGCAGATAATGGGTTAATCTGTAATCCGCTGCTGCAGAGCAGCAATGGTGGCTGTAGTTCAGTTGGTAGAGCACCAGGTTGTGATCCTGGGTGTCGCGGGTTCGAGCCCCGTCAGCCACCCCGAGGGAAACGCCCTCCGGCTTCTTGCCGGAGGGCGTTTCGCATTGGCTGGGTCGGGCAACCCGCACCCCACGCAAGTTCGGAATCACATGGTCGGATCCAGGGGTGGTCCCGTACTTGTCCCTCGCCGGCCAGGCCGGTTCCGACCATGTGATTCCGAAGCAGTTGGGCGCGCGCAGCCCCGCCCCGGCCCGCCCCATCTCCTATACTGTCGGCTCCAGTCAACCAAAGGAGAAGACATGACGTTCAGCATGGACAAGGGCAACGAGTTCGTCGAGGAGACCCAGTCGCCGGAGGGCGCGGCGGCCTGGAAGGAGCAGCTCGACGCCTTCGCACCCGGCGCGTCCGACTGGGTCGTCGGCGCCGTGTTCGGCGGCACCTACCAGCGGGAGGGCATCGACCTGCGTACCCGCCAGCTGCTCAACATCGCCGCCCTGGCCGCGATGGGTGGCGTGGAGCCGCAGCTGACCGGCCACATCAAGACGGCTCTCGACGTGGCGGGGATGAGCGAGCAGGAGGTCGGCGAATCCATCGTCCACCTCATGCCCTACATCGGCGTGCCCAAGACGCTGGCCGCCATGCGCTGCATGAAGGCTGCGGTCGAGGGCTGATCTCCCCCGCTACTCGCTGAGGTGGTCCCGTAGCGTCGTCCCCTCGTAGGAGGTGCGGAACACGCCGCGCTCCTGCAGGACGGGGATGACCAGGTCGACGAAGTCCTCGATTCCGGCGGGCAGGGACGGCGGCATGAGGTTGAAGCCGTCGGCGCCGCCCTCGGACACCCAGCGCTGCATCTCGTCGGCGATCTGCTCGGGCGTGCCCACGAAGGTGGCGTGTCCGCCGCCGGCGGCGAGGTAGCCGAGCAGTTCACGCACGGTGGGCTGCTTCGACTCGATGATGCGCAGGATCGTCGCGTAGCGGCCCTGCGGTCCGGTGAACTCCTCGAGAGGGGGCAGCGGAGGCACGGGGGCGTCGAGATCCCAGCCGGAGGTGTCCTGCCGGATGAAGTACTCCAGGCCCTTGAGTGCGTCCTTGACGGGCAGCAGGTCGTTCAGCGCGCGCTGCTTCTCCTTCGCCTCCTCCTCGGTGCGGCCGACGTAGGTGACCAGGCCCGGCATGACGATGAGCTCGTCGGGGTTCCGGCCCAGTGCGGCGGCCCGGCGGCGGACGTCGAGGCGGTACTCGCGTGCCATCTCCAGATCCCAGGCCACGGCGTAGATGCCCTCGGCGTACCTGGCGGCCAGGTCACGGCCCGGTTCGGAGGCACCGGCCTGGAACAGGACGGGGCGCCCCTGGGGGCCGGCGGGGATGTTGAGGGGACCTGCCACCTGGAAGAAGTCGCCGGAGTGGGAGGGCGTCGACAAGCGGGAGGCGTCAGCCCAGGACTCGTCGCACACGACGGCGTCCGCCGGGAAAGAATCCCACAGCTCGTTGACCACCCTGATGAACTCGTCGGCGCGGGCGTAGCGCTCGGCGTGCGGCGGGAGGGCCGGCATGCCGTGGTTGCGGGCCTCGTCGTCGCCCATGGAGGTGACGACGTTGATCCCGGCGCGCCCACCGGAGATGTGGTCGAGGCTGGCTAGGAGGCGCGCGGCGTGGAACGGGGGCCAGAAGGTCGCGGAGATGGTCGTGACCAGGCCGATGTGCTCCGTCGCGCGGGCCAGGGAGGTCAACGTGGTCACGGGCTCCAGGAACCACGCGGGGCCGCCGCCGACGCCGCCGATCGCCGCGGACTGGCCGTCGGCGAGGAAGAAGGCGTCGAGGCAGCCGCGCTCGGAGATCTGCGCGAGCTCCTCCCAGTAGGTGATGTCACCCAGGCGGTGGACGGAGGAGTCCTCCGCACGCCAGGCCGAGGTGTGGTGTCCCGCCGCGAAGGCGAAGAGGTTGATGTGCACGGCGGCTAGTCCTTGACCAGGCCGCCGTCGACGACCAGGTTCTGGCCGGTGACGGACCGTGCCCACGGGGAGGCGAAGAAGAGGATCGCGTCGGCGAACTCCTCCGGGGTGGTCACGGACTGCAGCGGGGTGCCCTGCGCGATGAAGTCGAAGACCTCGTCCGGGGTGGCGGCGGAGGCGTCGGTCTTGCGCAGCAGACCACCGGAGAGCATGTTGACGGTGACGCCGCGCGGGCCCAGGTCGGAGGCCAGGGTGCGGGTCAGGGAGAGCAGGGCGGCCTTCGCGGCGGTGTAGTCGTGGTAGGGCACGACCGGGTACTGGAACAGGTTGGTGCCGATGGTGATTACGCGGCCCGAGCCGAACTCGTCGAAGCCCGGCAGTGCGGCCTGGGTGACGTTGAGGGTGCCCTGGATGGCGCCGGCGAACTGGCTCTCGAAGCGCTCATAGGTGATCTCGTCGGCCTTCGGGCGGGCGTCGCCGTCGAAGGAGAAGTCGATGAGGGCGTTGGACACGACGGTGGTCACGGGGGCGTCGAAAGCCTCGCGGGCCTGCGCGAACAGGGCGTCGATCTGCGCACGGTCACGGACGTCCGCCTGGATGGCGACAGCCTGTCCGGGGTGCTTCCCGACGATCGCCTCCGCCTCCTTGTCCGAGGAGAAGTAGTTGATCACGACCTTGGCGCCCTCGCGCAGGAACGCCTCGGTGACGGCCTTGCCGAGCCCGCGGGCTCCGCCGGTGACCAGCACGATCTGCTCGTTGATGGGTGTTGCGGTGATGGACATGCATGCGCCTTTCTCTGGGAGAAGGCGAAGGTAGCGTCAAGCGCCGAGAGGCCTCGCGGACATTCCCTTCGCCAGTGTTAACTGGATCAGGTTCGACGGGTGTGTTCTCAGCTGCCCTCTGGAGGGGCGGCACCCCGTGTCACGTGTCCGCCACCATACCAACTCACCCGGACATGTCCGCCAGCAGCCGCTCCGACTCCGCCCGCCCCCGTAGGTCGCTCATCCCGCCGGTGACGAGGAGCTCCCGGGCGCCGGCGGCGTGGAGAAGCTCCCGGATACGTTCCTCCACCTGCGCGGGCGTGCCGTGGATGCTGCCGGCCAGCGTCTGGTCGATGCGGCGGCGTTCCTGCGCAGTGGGTTCCGGCAGGTCGGCCAGGGCGGGCAGCGGGCCGAAGGAACCGGAGGTGCGGGCGTGCGCCTGCGCCCAGGCCTCAGGCAGCAGCAGGTCGCGGGCCGCCTCCTCGGTGGCGGCGACGGCGACATTCGCGGAGAGGATCACCTCGGGGGCGTCGATGAGTCCGGGGCGGAAATTCTCCCGGTAGAGACGCGCCGCCTCGGCCTGGTTGGGCCCGCCGAGGATGACGCCGAGGCCGAGTTCCGCCGCGAGGAACACCGAGCGGAAACCGGCGAGCAGCCACACCGGGGTGGCGGCGGCGTTGAAGGGGCGGGCGGTGACGGCCTCGGTGCCGCGCAGGTATCCCAGAAGTTCCCGCAGGTCAGCGGGGTAACGCTTCTTCAGCTCCGCGACGTCCCCCTGCCGCAGCGCCGCCCGCACCGGGGCGGTGAAGCCGAGGGAGGAGCCGATGCCGGCGTCGATACGCCCGGGGTGGAGGGCCTCCAGGGTGGCGATCTGCTCCGCGACGATGAGCGGCTGGTGGTCGGGCAGCATGATGCCCGCCGTGCCGATGCGGATGCGCTGCGTCGCGGCCGCGCACGCCACCGCGAGCATGCCCGGCTGCGAGCCCGGCAGTCCCGGTACCGCGTGATGCTCGGCGACGAGGAAACGGTGGAACCCCAGCTCCTCCGCCTCGCGGGCGTGCTGCACCACCCCCTGCAGCGTGGCGGACTCACTCACGCCGACGAGCGCGTTGGCACGGTCAAGGAGGGACAGTCTCATGCCTCCCACCATGCCAGCGGCCGATGGTTTCCGTATCCTCAATTGCACATCCCCTAATGGAAGGAGCGTCGCCATGAACGCCTCCGATCCCCGTACCCTCCACCCCACGATCGACCCTCCCCCGCAGGAACAGCCCCACCCCGGCCTCGACGGGAAACTGGAACCGGAGGCCGACCTCGGCCTGGACACCTACGTGGGCCACGGACGACTCCGGGGCCGGAAGGCCCTGATCACCGGCGGCGACTCCGGAATCGGGGCCGCCGTGGCCATCGCCTACGCCCGCGAAGGCGCCGACGTCGCCATCTCATACCTCCCCGAGGAGGAGCCCGACGCCCGGAAGATCATCCGGGCCATCGAGGACGCCGGCCGGAAGGCCCTGGCCCTGCCCGGTGACCTGCAGGAACGGGAACAGTGCGAGAAGATCGTCGCCGACACCGTCGCGGCCTTCGGTGGGCTGGACATCCTGGTGAACAACGCCTCCCGCCAGATCTGGCACGACGGGATCGGGAACATCCCCGACGAGGACTTCGACGCCACCATGAAGTCCAACGTCTACTCCGCCTTCCGCGTGACCAAGGCGGCGCTCCCGCACCTGCAGCCCGGCGCGTCGATCATCTTCACCTCGTCCATCCAGGCGTACCAGCCTTCCCCGCACCTGCTCGACTACGCCCTGACCAAGGCCGCGATGAACAACCTGTCGAAGGGACTGGCGGAGCAGCTCGCCCCGGAGGGCATCCGCGTCAACGCCGTCGCGCCGGGCCCGGTCTGGACACCGCTGCAGCCCTCCCACGGGCAGCCGCCGGAGAAGATCGGGGAGTTCGGGCAGCACACCCCGCTGGGGCGCGCGGGCCAGCCGGCCGAGCTGGCCGGGGCCTTCGTGTTCCTCGCCTCCGACGAAGCCTCCTACGTCATGGGGGAGACGCTGGGTGTCACGGGTGGTACGCCCACCCCGTGATCACCAGGCGGAGGTCTCGTCCGCGTTGCCCTTCCTCCACGTCTCCCACGGGATGTTCCAGTCGCCGAGGCCGTCCCAGCCGGAGAGCGTCCCGCCGACGGTGTTGCGCACCACGACGGGGTCGCCGCGCTTGACGGTGTTCTGGAACCACTGCGCGGCCTCGTCGGTGACGTTGATGCAGCCGTGCGAGACGTTCCGGTAGCCCTGGTCCCCCACCGACCACGGGGCGCCGTGCACGTAGATGCCCGACCAGGACATCTGCGTGGCGTAGGCGACCTTCGTCTTGTAGCCGCCCTGGTCGTAGGCCAGGCCGTAGGTCATGGAGTCCATGATCATCGACTCCAGCTGGTCACCGATGATGTACGTGCCGTTCGGCGTGGCCCAGCGTTCCGTGTCCCGGCCCAGGGACACCGGGATCGTGCGCAGCACCTGCCCGTTGCGGGAGACGGTCATGGTCTTGGTGGCGTCGTCGACGACGGTGCGCACGTCCTCGCCGATGGTGAAGCTCATCGCGTTGTCCTGCGAGCCCCAGACCCCGCCGCCGAGATCCCGGCCGTAGAGGTCGGCCTCGACGGTGACCTCCGTGCCCGGGGTCCAGAACTCCGCCGGCCGCCAGCGCAGCTCGGAGTTGTTGAGCCAGTAGAACGCACCCTCCACGGGCGGCGAGGTGGTCACGGTGATGGCGTCCTGCGCCGCCTGCCGGTCCTTGATCGCGGTGCCGAAGCGCATGGTGATGGTCTGCGCGACGCCGACCACGGCGCCGTCGAGGGGTGCCAGGGCGACACCGCTTGTCGACGCCGGCGCAGGCGTCGAGAAGCTCACCGTCGTCTTCTGCCCCGCACGGTCCTCCGCGACCACCTTGTACGTGCGGTGGTAGCCGAGCACCTCCGCAGTGGTCCACGACTTACCGTCCGCCGACAGCTCCGACTCCACGACCTTGCCGTCCTGGTTGGTCATGGTGACCTGACGCAGCCCCTCCTCCGAGGTGACCGTCACCGGCACCGTCGGATCGTGCTCCTCAGCGCCGTCCTTCACCGACACCAGCGTCGGGGCCGGGGCGACGGAGGTCTCCGCCACCGTCCCACTTGCCGACGACCCCTCGATCGTGCAACCCGCCACCATCCCGGCAGCCAGCACGGTCGACACCACCGCTGCTCCGAACCGCCGCAGCGGGGAGAAACCGAACTTCAAGAAAACTACCTCTGCCCTGGCACGGGGCGCACCGTCAGCGCCCCTCAGTACGTGCCAGCGTAACCGTTCCGCAAAGGCGGACCAAGAACCCACCGCCAACCACGCTTTCAAGACGCTCATGACATGTCAGAAAAACATCCTCTGACCTGGCGATTTGGCAGGTTACATGATTGCCTGTTATATTTTTCTTCGTTGCCCGGACAGACCGAGACACAGGGAAGAACGGGAAACAACAACTGCAAAGCGCCATTAGCTCAATTGGTAGAGCAACTGACTCTTAATCAGTGGGTTCGGGGTTCGATTCCCTGATGGCGCACGATAGGGCCGGGCCCCGAGGTGGAAACCTCGGGGCCCGGCTTTTTGTTGTTTCACCGGCCGCACCCGCGCCAACGCCGGATTCACATCCCCGGAAGGGCACCCCACCGCCCCGCGCGCGTTCGGAACCAGTCCCCCTCCGAACATCTGGTCCCGAACGTGCCGGCAGCCCTACAGCAGCGTCACCGCACCGAACACCGTCAGCGCGACCGCCACGATGTAGCCGGCCAGCTTGACCATCAGTTCCTGGCGGTGCCGCATCCACTCGAAGGCCCGGCCGAAGACGGAGTACGGGTAGGCGCGGACCATGCCGACGAACACGGCGGAGATGGTCGGCAGGCTGAGTGCCAGGCTGGCGTAGACGATGAGGCCGACGTAGCGCACCACCACGTGGTAGTCCCCCGCCGACAGGAAGGCCAGGCCGGTGAAGAACGGGATGGAGGTGGCGGACTGGACGGTGCCGAGGATGAAGCCGACGAGCACCGTCTTCGCGGAGGGGGACTGCAGGGGCTCGAGGATGCGGCGTACCAGAGGTGAGTCGCCGCTGCCGGAGCTGCGCAGGGTGAGCAGGAACGTGATCACACCGGTGGCGATGAGCAGGATGCCGAACACCGGTGACTCCAGCGCCTGCTGCACCAGGTCGCCCAGCCCGTCGAAGATGACCATGGTGACCAGGGACAGCAGGAAGACGCCGAGCCAGTCGCCGATGATGAGGAGGGTGACGATGCGTCGATAAGCGGCGGTGCGGGACAGCATGACGCCGAGGGCGACGATGACGCCGATGAGCAGCGCGTTGAGGGAGTCCAGCAACCCGAAGGACACAGCCTGGAGCACTAGAAACCGCCTGGGGTCGGAAAAGCCTTCATCCCCCAGACCCTACAGGGCCGGATCGGGGCGACGCCGCCACGCCCGGACGGACACCGGCACCCCGATGACTGCCCCGCAGAACCACAGCCAGGACAGCGGACCGGCGTCCAGCCCCGTCCACGGCACCACCGGGAAGAGGTGGTTGAGGGAGAGCACCACCGCGAGGCAGGTGAGCGGGAAGGCCACCCGGAACACGGGCCCCGGGGAGGGGCCGCCCCGCAGCGCCAGGGCGACCACAACGGCGGTGAGCACCGCGAACAGCACCGGGATCATGTCCGCCCCTTCCGCCAGCTCCACACCGACGCCACCGCGCCGGCCACCGCGAGCAACGGCCACGCCGTCACGGAGCGGTTGAACAGGGTGAAGGGGTCACGGGGCGGGTTGTCCAGGAACTGGTAGCGCTCGGGGCCGACGTTCATCTCCCAGAGCAACGCCGGGCCCAGATGGACGATTCCGGCGGCCACCGCGAGACAGGTGAACGGGAAGGCCACCCAGAACCACGGGAACGCCCGGGGCCCACTGCCGTGGCGACGGGGCAGGACCACCGCCGCCACGACGACAACCGCGGCGAACGCCGCCGCATACACCCAGTACACCGATACTCAGCCCCTGCAGCCCCTACAGTCCGGTGGCGGAGCGGACCTTCTCCATCTGCGCGCAGAAGGCCTCGTAGACGATGTCCTCGCTGAGATGGTGGCCGGCGGCGAGGATGCCGTGTCTGCCGGTGAAGGCCTGCAGGATGACGATGTCGAAGGAGCGGCCGTCGTCGCCGGTGGCGGTGACATGCATGCCCGGCTGGGGCCCCTTCAGCGGGGAGACGTCATAGGTGACGTGGTGGATGTCGTCCCGGACGGGTTCGTCGCAGTGGGTGACGATGTCCCCGTAGATGCGTTCGGCGTCGACGACGGTGTCGGTGGAGAAGAGTCCGATCTCCAGGCTGCCGGAGTCGGCGTTGAACAGGCGGCTGGAGGATGCGTGCGGGAGGATGCGGGTGTCCAGGCCGGCCCGGATCGCCTCGGCGCAGGGTCCCTCCGTGTGGACGTCGAGCATGACGGTGCTCAGGCTGGTGGCCACCTCCCCGGCTTCGACGGGCGGCTCCGCGACGGCCCCCTCGAGGCCCGTCTCCGCGGCGGTGAGCAGCAGGGACGTCAGTTCGGGGGCCTCGCGGAGGCCGGTGTCCGGAGCGACGCTGCAGGACACACCGAGGACGGCGCAGGCCGCAGTCACGGCGGCGAGCCGGACTCCTCGGTACATGAGAACCCCCTGAGAGAATTGGTCCCCCTCAGTGTAGTGCCCCGGAGTCTCAGAGAACATCTACGGTGTCGACCAAGGTGCCGTCCGAGAACTCGAGGTTCGTCACCACCCCGTCGGGGTCGTAGATCGAGCACTGGAAGCCGTCCTCCCGGAGGCGGCGCAGCCCCTCCTTCACCATGCGTCGTCCCATCCGGTTGAAGGAGGTGACGCGGGAGACGTCCAGCACCAGGCGGGTGCCTCCGAGGGTGTGGGCGGTCAGTTCATGGAGGATGTTCTCGGCGGCCGTGAAGTTGATGGCGCCCTGCAGTCGGATGACCGTGTCGTCGCCGTCGCGGGTGATGGACCGGACCCCGGGGACGGACTGCTGGTCGGCGGACATGAGGTGCAGGCCCATGTCGTGTGAGAGACGCTCGAACATCTTCACGCCCCGCACGGAGTTGCCCTGGGAGTCCAGCCGCGGCGAGAACGACGCGATCCCCAGCTGGCCGGGCAGCGTCCCGATGAGCCCGCCGGACACCCCGGACTTCGCCGGGATGCCGACACCCGCCATCCAACGGCCGGCGCCGTCGTACATGCCGGCGGAGCTCATCACGGCCAGGGTGAGGCGGCAGGCCTCGGGGCTGAGGAGCCGCTCGCCGGTGACGGGCTGGACGCCGCCGGTCGCGAGGGTGGCGGACATGGCGGCGAGGTCGCGGGTGGTCACCAGGATGGCGCACTGGTGGGTGTAGCTGCGGACCGCGTCGTGGGCGCCGTCGCGGATGATGCCGTAGCTGCGGAGCATGTGCGCGATGGAGAGGTTGCGGTCGGCGCCGGCGAGCTCGGAGGCGGAGAGGTCCGTGTCGATGCGCAGCTCCCGCCCGGCGAGGCGGGAGAACAGGTCCCGGATCTTCTCGACGCGGTCCTCCACCGACGAGTCCACCCCGTTGATCAGCTGGTTCACGGCGATGGCCCCGGCGTTGATCATCGGGTTGACGGGCCGGTTGTCGTTGTCGTCGAGGGAGAGCTCGTTGAAGGCCTCGCCGGAGGGTTCCAGGCCGACGACCTCCATGACGGCGTCCGTCCCGAGTTCCTGCAGCGCCAGCGCGTAGACGAAGGGCTTGGAGATCGACTGGATGGTGAACTCCACCTCGGCGTGGTCACCGGCGGAGTACACGTTGCCGCCGGTGGTGCACAGGGCGAGGGCGAGACGCTCCGGGTCGGCGTCGGCCAGCTCGGGGATGTAGTCGGCGACCTCCCCGCCGTCCTCGTCGCGGACGTGGTCGAGGATCTCCATGAGGTAGTCGGGGATCGGCATCTTCATGCCGCCGAGCCTACCCAGCTAGTGTCGGGAGGTATGAGGAGCAGGCACATCGTCGTCATGGGCGTCTCCGGGGCGGGCAAGAGCACCGTCGGGGAGCTGCTCGCCGCCCGCCTGGGCGTGCCCTACCTCGACGGCGATGACCTGCATCTGCCCCGGAGCATCACGAAGATGTCCGCCGGTGTCCCGCTTCTCGACGCCGACCGCCTCCCCTGGCTCCACCGCGTCGGCGGCTGGCTGGCCACCCGCCCCGACGGCGGGGTCATCGCCTGCTCCGCCCTGCGCCGTTCCTACCGGGACCTCATCCGGGAGACCTGCCCCGACGCCGTCTTCGTGCACGTCCACGGCCCGCGGGAGCTCCTGGCCGCCCGGATCACGGCCCGGGAGGGCCACTTCATGCCGTTGAGCCTGCTCGACTCGCAGCTCACCCTCCTCGAGCCGCTCGCCCCCGACGAGGCGGGCGCGGAGTTCGACGTCACGCCCTCCCCCACCGTCCTCGTCGACCGGATCTATGCTGGGCTCATGAGCACCCCGAAGACTGCCCTCGTCATCGTCGACGTCCAGAACGACTTCTGCCCCGGCGGTTCCCTCGCCACCGACCGCGGCGATAAGGTCGCCCGCCTCATCGGTGAGTACCAGGACTCCCACGGCGACCGTTACGCCCACGTCGTGGCCACCCAGGACTGGCACATCGACCCGGGCGCGCACTTCTCCGACAACCCCGACTACGTCGACTCCTGGCCCGTCCACTGCGTCGCCGGGTCGGAGGGTGCCGCCATGCACCGTGACGTCCGCAGCGACGCCATCGAGGCCTACTTCCGCAAGGGCGCCTACACCGCCGCCTACTCCGGTTTCGAGGGCGACGCCGACGGCGTGAGCATGCGGGACTGGCTGCGGGAGCGGGGCGTCGAGAAGCTCGACATCGTGGGCATCGCCACCGACCACTGCGTCCGCGCAACCGCCCTGGATGCGCTGGAGGCGGATTTCGAGGTGCGCGTGCTCACCGACATGTGCTCCCCCGTCGACGAGGCCCGCGGCGAGGCAGCGCTGCAGGAACTTGTCAAGGCCGGAGCGCAACTGAGCTAGCTAAGCTGAAGCCATGAGCCACCGCCTCGTCATCATGCGCCACGCGAAGTCCTCGTGGAAGGAACCGCTGCCGGATCATCAGCGCCCGTTGAACAAGCGCGGCCGCCGCGACGGGAAGGCCGCCGGTGAGTGGCTGTCCGAGCACGTCGGCACCATCGACCGCGTCCTCAGCTCCACCTCCACCCGCACGCGCCTGACCTGGGACCGCATCGAGGCCGGCGGAGGCCGCGCCGGGCAGATCACCTTCCACGACGCGCTCTACGGCGGCAGCACCGAGGACTTCCTCCGGCTGCTGCACACGCTGCCCGAGAGCGTCGGCACCGCCCTCGTCCTGGCGCACTGGCCGGGCGTCGAGGAAGCCGTCCGCGAACTCGCACCCCGCGACGACAACCCCGGCTGGGTCGGCATCGACACGAAGTTCCCCACCAGCGCCCTCGCGCTTCTCGACGTCCCCGGCACCTGGGCAGACCTCGCCCCCGAGGGCGCACGCCTGCTCGACTACGTGGTGCCGCGGGGTTAGTCAAGCGCTGCTCCGCGGGGAGCGGCGTTTCTGTGGATAACAGGGGGTTGTCCACAGGCCCACGACCTGCTTGTCGACGGAAGGTCGACGGGGGTTTATCGTCCGGGGCATGCACCTGCTCACCGCGTTCGAGGCCCTGCGCGCCATCCCCGTCCTGGAGGCACTGACCACCGGCACAGTGGACGTGGCAGCGCTGTCTGCCCTGGGCTTCAAA
>NZ_DUOE01000061.1 GCF_012838985.1 Corynebacterium sp.
GCAGTGACTAGACTTATGTGCATGGCTGAGCACAATGACGACGATCTCCCTGTCATCGATCTGGCGAAGACGGAAGGATATGTCGTCGACGATTCCGACGAAGACGACCCTGTACTTCTGCGCCCGGACGGCACCCCGATTGAGACTTGGCGGGAGAACTACCCGTACGAGGAGCGCATGACGCGCGACGAGTACGAGAAGACGAAGCGCCAGCTCCAGATCGAGCTGCTGAAGTGGCAGAACTGGACCAAGGACACCGGTCAGCGCCACATCATCCTCTTCGAGGGCCGTGACGCCGCCGGCAAGGGTGGCACCATCAAGCGCTTCAACGAGCACCTCAACCCCCGTGGTGCCCGTACCGTCGCGCTGGAGAAGCCGTCCCCGCGTGAGTCCACGTCGTGGTACTTCCAGCGCTACATCGCGCACTTCCCGTCCGCCGGCGAGATCGTGTTCTTCGACCGCTCCTGGTACAACCGTTCCGGTGTCGAGCGCGTCATGGGCTTCTGCACCGAGTCGCAGCACGCGGAGTTCCTCCGTGAGGTCCCGATGCTGGAGAACATGCTCCTCGGTTCGGGTATCTCCCTGACGAAGTTCTGGTTCTCCGTGACCCAGAAGGAGCAGCGCACCCGCTTCGCCATCCGTCAGGTCGACCCGGTCCGCCAGTGGAAGCTCTCCCCGATGGACCTCGCCTCCCTGGACAGGTGGGATGACTACACCCGCGCCAAGGAGGAGCAGTTCCGCTACACGGACACCGACGAGTCCCCGTGGATCACCATCAAGTCGAATGACAAGAAGCGCGCCCGCATCAACGCGATGCGCTACATCCTGTCGAAGTTCGAGTACACGAACAAGGACCATGACGTGGTCGGTACGCCGGATCCGCTCATCGTCCTGCGCGGTCGCGACCAGATCGGCGACTAGCTTCTCGACGCAGGAACGGCCGGCACTCCCCACCGGGGTGCGGGCCGTTCCTGTGTCAGGGCTCCATGCCCTTCCAGAGGAGGTCGAAGGCTGCACGGCCCCGCTCTATCGCCTCCGGTGAGTCGACGGGGATGCCGCGCAACACGCTCTGGATGATCCGGACACCGTAGATCGCGTCCATGGCGGCGTCGATGTCGACGTCCCGGCGGATCTCGCCGTTGTCCTTCGCCGTCTGGAGCGCGTGCTGCATGGACTTGAGGCGACGGGAGGCGTGCTTCTCCCAGTACACCTTCTGGAGCTGCGGGTTCGCCATCATGAGCTCGAGGTGCTTGCGGTAGTGTTTGTCGCTGTAGCCGCGGCCGATGCTCTCGTTCATGCGGTCGAAGAGGAGCTCCTCGAGGATGGGCTTGATCGGTCCCTCAAAGGTGTACACCCGGTTGGCACGCCCGTGGTCGAGGGCATCGGCGAGCAGCTCATTGAGGCTCGGCCAGCGACGGTAGATCGCGGAGCGGGAGGCCCCACTGGTGTCGACGATCTCCTGGATCGTCAGCGGTTTGCCGTCCCGGATGAGGCGGCGGGCGGCGTTGATGACCTGTTTGTCCAGTGCTTCGTTCGGCGGGCGTCCGGGGCCGTTGCGGACTGGTTTCGGTTCCTCACGCTCGGTGTAGCTGTATCTCATGATGGGTGCTCCCGGAGGGAAAGGTTCGTCTTTTTCCGTTAATGATCTCTGAGATTCAGATGAAAAGCCACTTAACGTGTGCGAATCTACACCCTCTATTTCCGGACCGGTTCTGACATGGGGAAACTCGCATATCAGAATCGACGGGGGTGTCAAGTGGGGTTCGTTGCCGGTCGCCGTTTCTGTGGATAACAGGGGGTTGTCCACAGGCCCACGACCTGCTTGTCGACGGAAGGTCAACGGGGGTTTATCGTCCGGGGCATGCACCTGCTCACCGCGTTCGAGGCCCTGCGCGCCATCCCCGTCCTGGAGGCACTGACCACCGGCACAGTGGACGTGGCAGCGCTGTCTGCCCTGGGCTTCAAA